>NZ_JAJAGH010000004.1:0-71848 GCF_020734085.1 Hominibacterium faecale | reverse complement strand
ATGATTTCCTTTGCCTTTGGACCAGGTAACGGTGTTACGATTTTCGGTAATGCTTCTCTTAACATTTTGTTTCCTCCCTTGAGTTTTCTTGTGAATTCTGCCGTACAGGCAGATTCCTTGATCATCCATCTGTTATTACTTAGTTACAAAAATCGTGCCATAGTTAAAAACTCAACACATAATTTTTGTAGAAAGCCGGCGGAAATCGTTGAAATTTACACACCGGCTAAATTTAATTTTTCTGAATATTGGAGAATTCTACAATTTCTCCCATGAAATAATATGGAAATTTTTTTCCGAGTTAAAACCGTTTATAGTCGTTACCAAACATCAGATATTCGACTTCTTCCTTGGATGCCTTGCCATTGATCGAACACTTGTTAGCAATGAATAGAATGATGCCAAGCACGATCCAGCCGCCTACCAGTGCCCATTCAATCGGTGCCAGCGGTGTCGGACTGTAGATCGGCAAGTACAGAGAAATAAAGAATAGCGCTACCAGGACTGCGCAGATTCCTATGACATTCCCGCCCTTTACCAGGAACGGCCGCTCTAGATCAGGCTCTGTTCTTCTCAGTACGCAAAACGACAGAGATACCATGAAATATGCGACCACTGTTCCGAAGGCAGCTGCGTTTACAAACCAGCTCAGCGCGCTCTTTCCAAGGAGCGGCGACAAAACGGTAATCAGTCCCACCAGCAGAATCGCTGCTACAGGCGAATCATATTTCGGGTGAACTTTTGCAAAGATAGACGGCAGCATCTTGGCTCTGCTCATGGAAAATAAAACTCTGGTTGCGCCTACAATGAAACCATTCCAGGAAGTGAGGATTCCACACATGGCCGCGATAATCATCAGTTTTCCGAATACTGGGTGTCCCAGCGCATAAGCGAACGTATCGGCTACCGGTACAGAATTGGGGTCTGATGCAAAACCGTTTCTGACATCCACCGGAGCAGAAAGAGCTACGCCCAGGATCATAATCATATACCATGCGGCCGCCATTCCGATCGCAATGATCATCACCTTTCCGATTTTGCCCAGGGGTATTTTCATTTCCTCGGCAGCCTGCGGGATTACGTCAAAGCCGACGAACATGGCTGGTACGGCCAGGATGACTGCTACGAATCCCTTGCCGTCTGTGAACACCGGGATCATGTTACCGATATCGCCCTTAATAACGCCTCCGCAGAAAAATGCGATACCGCCGATGGCCATGGCGATGGTGGCAGTCGTCTGAAATACGGCAGAGGCCTTTGCTCCACGATAGTTAACAAAGGACAAAATTATCGCTCCTATACAGCCGATCAGCAGGAACATTCCTGTAACCTCGGATCCCTGTATCTGGTAAAGAACGCCTAAATCCGGGAGCAGATTCCCGAATAAGAAGCCCAGCGCGTTGGCAAGGGCAGGGCCTTCCCAAGCTGCTACGCCAATGTAAGCCAGCGTGATCATCCATCCGGTAAACCAGGATGCGTTATAGCCCATTGCCCGATAAGAAAAGACCAGCTCCCCGCCTGCCAGTGGCAGTGCCGGTGTTAGTTCCGCATAGGTCATACCTACAAATAATGCCATAATACCGCCAAGCGCAAAAGCTAAAATCGCTCCGATTACGCCGCCGCTGGCAACCCAGGATCCTGCCAGCATGATCCAGCCCCAGCCGATCATCGTTCCAAAGGCCAGCGCCAAAACGTCTTTCATGTTTAGAGACTTTTGAAGTTCTTGTCTTCCTCCGTGACTCATAGTGATTCCTCCTTGTAATACAAATAATTTAATAAGTTCATTAGAACAATCCTTCTCCTCGTAAATTGTTCTTCTGTCCTCCATAAATTACCTGACAAGGGTCCTCTATGGCATTTCTTCTTTCTACGGCCACCTCCTTATTTAAAAATTTTTATATCTATTGCGTAAAACTATATATTACAAAAAACATGCCATAATTAAAAGTTTAACAACAATCAGTCCTGGTCCCCTTGCAACCAGCGGCAATAAAAAATCTGTCAATTCTGACAGTAAGACGGTCAAAGAAAAAAGTCGGAAATATATTTCCACTTTTTACAGATTAAAAAAGGAAACTTATTTCCGACTTTATCCAAAATCGAATTCTATTCTTTATCTAATTTTTTCAGCAAATTTGTTAATGGCTTCTGAGGATGTATGAAGTTTTGCATTTTCAGAACGAGTACCCCGTTTGGCTACCAGCTTCATAATCAGTTTATCAAATCCCTTTTGTGCTTCCAAGGGAATTTCTCCTCCGAAACTCCCGGTAGCAATGGCCTTTTTCAGTAATTCTCCAGGAATGTTTTTTTTCATGTACATATCTGTCTGTCCAGTAAAGCAATTACAAGTAAAAAATGCACATTTCTTTCGCATCAGCGTTTCTTTATTGCGAAGTATAAAATTTTTAGAGGCTTTATGAAGCGCACCCATCCGTATGCTTCCGCCTACAATAACACAGTTATATTGGCTCAGATCCGGCTTTTCCTTGGTCAGGTCACACAAAGTCGCATCATCCACCAGTGCCTTTAAAATTTTGGCGCATTTGGCAGTGGTTCCGGTCTTGCTTGCATATGCAATCAGTACGTTCATAATACCCTCCTTGTTCTTTTGTTGTCTTTTTCTACATTTATACCGTTTTTCCTTTTTTCTTTAATACTCCAAATACTGGGACTATGCTTCCAACATAAGCGGCTGTGGCCATGGGAATGATAATAGTCATGGGAAAGCATAAAAGCAGCACGCCGATGACCGTAAGGGGTTTGCGCATGATATACCCGCACAGCGCGGACACACATACCGCCACTGCAAATACAGGTTCTGCCCCTGTAAGCATAGCTAAGGAGTAGCCTATACAAACTCCTGCAAAGATGATCGGGAAAATATTCCCGCCTCTCCATCCCAAATTAACGCATAAATTGATAAGAACCAGCTTGACCACACCGGTCAAAAACAGAAGTGCAAAACTCTGCTGCTGCCAGACTTCCATCATTTCCGCCATTTCATGCTCACCTGAAAACATGGTCCAGGGGAACAACGTCCCCAGCGCTGCCAGAAAAAGCCCCGCTAACATACAACTGGCGATCCGATGGTCAGCGATCCTTCCGCCCAATGCTGAGGTGATCCGGTCGCAGAGCATATAGGCCATGCCGCACAATATACTGATCAGCACAAAAAGCGCAAACCATTTCCAGTCGGAAATGGTAATGTCCACATCACGTCCAAATCTGGCAATGCCCATTCCTCCGCCGAAAAATTGTCCTAATCCGCCCATAGCCCCCAGCGCGCCGGCAACAGCGGCTACATAGACCAGAGTCTTGGCCTTTTTCATGTCCAGCTTTTCCGCAGGCGTTTTAAGAGGCTGCTCATCTTCCAGATCTTTATTTTCAAAGTTGTTGGCAATCCCTACAAAGGGAGAGTTGAAAATCACACCCAGCGTAGCGGCAATTCCCGCATTCGCCAGCTCTCTTACCTCAGAGCCCTTATATTTCAGCCGGTCACCGATCCAACAGCACAGACCAACGATAATTCCCGTCAAGCCGGCTTCCGGACCCAAACTACCGCCGAAAATAAGCGGCAGCAGTGCCGATACTGCCAGTATATGCAGCCGGTCATAGGGATATGTACCATTTTTCTTCAAGTCTGCCATAACATCTTCCAGCGTATCCGGAAGTACTCCGAATTTTTTTTGCCACAGGCCAATCAAAAGGCCTCCTGCAAGGCAGACAATAAACGTGTATAGAACAGGATGTCCAACGTTTTTGGGAATCACCTCCCATAGGAGATGAATTCCCAAATTCATGACTTTTAAAAGGGCCCAGACGACAGCTCCCGCAGCCGCTCCCAAGCAAAGAGCAAACAGAGCGAACACGCCCAGACTTCTTTTTGTGATCTTCTCCATTGCAAGTATCCTTTACTTTTCTGCCAGAAAGGTTTCTACATATTCTACGTCCGATGGAGTATCCACATATTGGGTACCTCTTTTCTGACGTGTTTCCCGACCTTTTCCGGTAATCAACACTACCGTATTGTCGTCAGCTGTTTCGATCGCCTGACGAATGGCGTCTTCCCTGTCGACAACAATATTACATTCGCAGTCGTATTCATGTACGTGGCTGGCGATCTCTTGGGAAATTTTCATAACCGGTTCCTCACCCGCATCTTCTTCTGTGATAAAAACCTTATCCGCATATTTACCTGCGATTTCACCCAGCTCTTTTCTTCGTCCGAAAGCCTTCTTTCCAGGGCATCCAAAAACGATAGTGATCTTTTTTCCTGGATATTCCTTTTTGGTCGATTGGAACAGGGATTCGAAGCTCATTTGATTGTGAGCATAGTCGACGATCACATCCAGTTCTCCGCTTGTGCTGGTATAGATTTCCATCCGGCCGCTGACCCGGGCTTTTTTCAGCCCCGCTTTAATGTATTCCATTGGAATGTTCAGCCCATAGGATATGGCGATCGCCGCCAGCGCGTTTTCCACATTGAACAGTCCGGTCATGCCGATTTTGAAATCTTCATCAAAGCTGTCACACCTGACTCTAAATGAGATGCCCCGTTTGCCCGGTTCTACTTCGTATCCATAAAGATCGGCTTCCGGTTTGAGTCCGAAAGTAATCAGCTTTTCTGCCTTGCCTGCCGCCGCGTCAATCGCCATCCCGGCATAATCGCTTTCCATATTGATGCAGGCAATCCGACACTGTCCAAACAGCACCATTTTTGCCGCCAGATAATCCTCAAAGCTGGGATGCTCCACATCGCTGATATGGTCTGTACCGATGTTCAGGAAACAGCCCACATCAAAGGTAATACCATAGGTCCGATCATATTTAAGCGCCTGGCTGGATACCTCCATGGTTAGAAATTCAATTCCGCTTCTTACCGCATTATCGTAATGGCGGTGCAAATCCAGTGCTTCCGGGGTTGTCAGATGGGATTCTTCGTTGATAACGCCGTCGTAGTTATCAATTCCGGAGATAACGGCGCTGACAGGCTTTTTCTGATCCCGCAGATATTCATCCAGAATGTATTTCATAAAATAAGTGGTGGTAGATTTTCCTTTGGTGCCGGTAATGCCTGTTATGGTCAGTTCTTTCCATATCTGGTTGTAAAATAAGTCCGCCATCAGCGCCATGGCCCGGCGCATATTGTTGACGATGATATATGGCGCATTCGGCGCTTCCCGATCATATTTCACCTCGCTCACATAGGCAAAAGCGCCTTCATCCAGGGCGCTCAGAAGATAATCGACGGTAAAGTGGACTCCTTTACAGATGAACAAGGTGTCGTAGCGGATATCCTGCGAATTAAAGGATACATAGTTTACCTTTTTCTCCATCGTTTCTTCCGGTATCCGCATTTCGGCAATGAGACCGTTTTTGTCCAGTATTGCAATATATTCCTTCAGTAAATGCAGCCTGTTTATCATTTATCATTCCTCCTAAGCTTTTTTTCGCAGAGTACGACCGCTTCCTTGGCCATCGCCTCCATGGCGTCCACAAAATAATCCGACAGCTGGTATTGTTCTTTAAAGCAAGAAAGCTCCGTACAGGCCATGATTACGCAGTCACATTCCTGATCCCGGAATTCTGTCTCCACCGCTTCAAAATCATCATAATCGATCGGTCCGCCGTCTTTTACTCCATCGTAGATGATTTTCATAACCAGCTTCTGGTTTTCCGGTGACGGTATGATGGGGATCAGCCCCTGCGCCCGGCACTCCTTTTGATAAAGGCCCATCTTGACCGTGCCGTCGGTTGCCATAATTCCCACTTTTGCTCCCGTTCCGTAGGTATGAACAATTTCCTTAACTGCGGCTTTAATCATATTGACCACCGGCAGACTGGTTTTTTCCTGCAGTTCATTGATGAGCACATGGCAGGTATTGCAGGGAATCGCGATATAATCTGCCCCGCTTTTTTCCAGCGTATCCGCATCCTCTGAAAGACGGCTGAGCAAGTCGTCCAGCTGATCCTCCATGATCGCCTGAGTCCGGTCCGGCATGGTGGCATGGTTTAAAATAACCATGTTAATATGTTCCTGATCTTTGCAGGCCTGTGTATTTTCAATCATCATTTTGTAAAATAGTTGTGTGGCCAGTGGTCCCATTCCCCCGATCACACCTAGTACCTTCTTCTTATCTTTCATCCCATTCTCCAATTTTTTAATTATTCTTGGCAATCGGCCAATTACAATTCGTAGTACTTTTTAAAAGCCGCATGATGTCTGTGCATATTCTTGAAGATGCGCAGTCTACGAATCAGTCCCCGGTCCGGTCCGTAAATGAGCGGATTGGACACTTTTCCGGCATCCATCAGCCTGCGCATTTTTTCCCTGTATTCTTCCGGCCGAATATAGGTGAACGCCACTTTTTTCGGTACGACCGTAAACATATGCTCGTTTTCTACAGCCTGGAATTCCATAGGCTTGTCCAGAATATAATCGTCCACCAGCAGCTTGGCGATATTAGCGCCGGCCCCGGTCACATAGTAATTGCTTCGTCCCTGACGGGTATTGATTTCAAAGACTTTATATTTTCCATCTCTCTGATCATATTTAATATCAAAATTTGAAAAGCCCACATATCCGATTTCCTCCAGCAGCGCTTTAAACTGACGCATAATTTTTTCATTTTTTTCGGTGATAATGACAGCATGGTTGCCCAGTCCATGAGGCGTATGCTCTTCCAGCAGCACATGCCCCAGGCACATCATCTGAACTTCACCGTGCTTGTCCGAATAGTTGGTTAACACACGCATGTAAGTGTCGTCGCCGGGAATAAAGTTCTGAATGATGACCGAATCCTCATATCCGGAGCCATAAATATCCGAAAGGACCGACAGACTGGCCTCCCAGCTGTTTTCCTTGTAGACCTTTTTCTGGGTTGGGTAAGGATGTCTCCAGTATTCAATGCCGTTGGACGGCTTAATGATATACGGTCCCTCAAAGGGCGCTTTCACATTCAGCCCCAGCTCTTTTTTATGCACATATGTCGTAGGATAATCCACGCCCACTTTCTCGCACATGGCGTAAAACTTTTCTTTATGAATCAAGTCATTCATAAGATCAATGTCAATATAAGGCGCAATCACGTTCTCTGCGAAGTTGTCCTTATTCTGACTGGCCAGCTGGACATAGCTGTCGCCGCAGCCGATCAAAAGGACGATTTCATCCTTATGGTCCGCTGCGAACTCGTTAACCAGCCTGAGGAATGTTTCCTGTTCATCTGCCTTTTCATCGGCTTTATAATCTATAATCTTGCTGTCCATGCAGGGGCCGGTGGGATATTTTCCATAAGCGCTGGAAACGATCCCGTACGCCTCATGGAACGCCCTGGCCACACTGCAGACATTTATATCTCCTGCAAAAAGTAATGGTACGAATTTTTTATCCATCGTGTTTCTCCTCTTTTACTCTCTAGTCTGTTAAAAAGGCGCAAAACCTTACCCTATATTATAATACGTTTTCTTCAATTTTACCAATGATTTCATCTCTAAGAGCATCTATTTTTTTGAAATCCATATTGGGTATATAATAGCTCTCTAATCGATCATGTTCTTTTTTTGCTCTTACAATGCACTTTGTGGCTTCTTTGATAAGCTCTGACATCCGTCTTCCGCAGTCGGCCAGCATGGGTCTTGCTTCCTCCAGCCTAGGCCATCCTATAATGTCATTCATATCGATCAGATGAATCTCCTCTTCCCGTTCCCATGGCTCCAAGTCGTGATACTGGTTCAAAGAAAGGAAGGCAATTTTCAGCTGGGGAATGAGAAGATGTTCCAGTTTGACCTGCGGTTTCATCGGACAGTAGAAGGCTTCCACGTCCAGGCCCCGGTAAATGGCGCTCTCGGCTATGATATTCAGCAGCCTGGCATTGCTCAGACCAACAGGTCCGGTAATCATATACAGCCTTTCATAGCCGTCGATGAGCGAGTCCAGATGGTGCTGCACGCCCTCCGGCGTTATGGCGCTGGCGAACTGTTTTTTCATTTGCCCCGGATTGAGAGCAATCTCTTTATGAGACAGCTCATCGCCTACGATTCCCGCGGCGATCTTGTACAGTTCCCCATCTTCGATAGCATCCTCATAAGCCGCAGCCAAGGCGTCGGAAAGGTCTCCTGCCGCTGCCAGATAATTATACGCATAACCGAACCACTGTTTGATCTTGCGGTTGCTTTCCATGACGTGGCTCTTGCATTTTTTCAGCGCTTCCCCGTTCCAGAATTCGCCAAGATGAACGATGCTGTCTACTGCGCCCGGATTGACCGGATCCACCACATGGGGACTGGTCGCGTCGATGATGGCGATTTTTTTCTGCTTGAGGACAATTCCATCCAAAGAGGATGCATCGGAAGAGCACCACATGAAATCCACATCTTCACCCCGCTCGACAAAGTGCTCGCCAATCCTGCTCATAAAGGTGGATTTGCCCACTCCCGGTCCGCCCTTGAGGCAGATGATGCGATTGGCCTCCTGCTGTCCCAATATGTATTGATAATACGAGAAAAAGCCCTCCGGTGTGTTTCCGCCTGGATAGATATGTCTGATTTTACCGTTCAAAATATATTTCCCCCTTTTAAGTTTACCTTTCCTATACTATGCACAGGAGGCACATCCATGTGACAAAAAGGAAACGGCAAAATTTTTGCGAATGAAAACTTTCTTTCGCAAAAACTTGCCGTTTGTTAAATTCAATCATGAAAGTGCGCCGGTTACTCACCGGCTTCTTTTTTTGTCAGCTCTACCAGCAGGGGATATTTTCCCATCACATATTGGTAGCCCTGCGGGCTGTGAACAATGGTGCAGTCGCTGCAATCCTTAATCCCCGTCTCCGTGTATTTGAAGCGGCCCCCGCAGCGATCTCCAAGTGCGTAAAGAGGACAATAGCAGAACAAACAGTTGAACTGCTGAGGATCTTTAACCTGGTGACACGGGAAAAATTCACAGTCCTTATGGCTGAAAAACTGGTAGTTTTTTTGTTCCTGCTTCTGACTCACCGCATTACCTCCTTAGAACTGTCCCGGCGTATAAGTATTGATCTTGGAATCATCCTTAGTATTGGCGCGAAGGTTTCCTCTCAATATATCGTAAAAGGCAGCATCTGTAGCTGTCATATAAGCAGTTACCCAGCAGATCGCCAATCCTAAAATCCAATCGATCACTACCATCATGACCGATCCGCCGATAAATGCAAAGAAGAATTCGCTGACGATGGCAATGGCAAATGAAGTGAGCAGGAGCCATCCGATAAAGGATAGCTGGAGGCAGAAATACTTGGCTTTATTCCCGTTCATCAGCCATTTACTCTCATTAATACATTCCATGATCCCTTTATTGGGATCATCGGCAAGAATGAAAAATGCCTGGCTGTAACGAATCGCGGCAATGATACCTGGAACAATAAGCAGTAATGTCCACAGGAAAGTAAACAATCCAACCATAAACATCAGACCTAATGCCTTGAAAAACTGTTCAAATCCGGAAAACACCTGTGCCACGTCCAGTTGCCTTGCGCGGAACAAATTGATGAAAAAGATCGTCAGTCCAAGGGTAAATGCTCCTGTCACCAAAAAAATATAGACACCGGACATGGTGGATATCTTTTGCGCGCCGTAGCTGATTCCTTCCACGATATCGGAAGCCATTCCATAGGAATTGTCATAATAGATATTACCGTATAGCTCCGCCAGCGTCTTTCCGAAAAGCTGGTCCAAAATCAGTGCCGGCAGCGTAACGCAGATCTGATAAATCAGAACCGCTGTGATTGCGATTTTCCACTTGCCTGCCAAAGCGTTCCTCCCTAGCGCCCGCAGGTTTGAACTGGGTTCCAGTACGATGATATTATTCATTTCTGTTCTTCCTCCTTAAATTGAATGTCAAAAAAATCCCTTACAAAGTTAAGTTTTAGATTATCATAGAACATTTACGGTGTCAATGACGGCCGCACAATTGGATTTGGTTAAAAGGTCAGATCCACCAGCAGTTTTATCACCGAGACTGCCAGAGCGACGATGGAACAGACCAGCCCTACCGCAGCCATGCCGTTTCCGCCGTAAGCAGTCTTTTTTGCTTCCTTTCTGGCCTGAACGCCGAAAAGGATTCCCACAGCACCTAGAACCGGGGCTGCAAAGATAAAGAGCCAGATAAAAACGATGCTGAGCACGCCCAGGGTGAAGGCAATCACAGCTTTCTCGTTCATGGCCTGCCGGTAAACGCTTCCTTTCGCTTCCTCAATCTCTTCGATGATGGTTTCCACTTCTTCGTTTTCGTTGGCAAGATTCAGCTCTTCTGCCCTTCTCTTCTTTTCGTCCATAATGTCACCTCGCTGTTCTCTAGTTCGATATTGGTTTCTACTTATATTATATCACGAGCAAGCGTATTAAACGACATGAATGTCAGCATTTTCTTGCAGAAAAAGATCCTGCCAGATCAATAGCTCATTCTGGCAGGATTTTCATGATTTCATTATAGAAGGACTGGTCATACTTCTTATTCTGGTCCCACGATGAGTTTACCGTAGCATCGCTCTTGCGCTTGCTCCGACGGCGTCCACCCATAGGCTGCCTGTGGATTTCCAAAGGCAAAGACCCCCAGGAGCAGGCACAGGCACAATGTCAGGGCGATCGCTTTCATAGTCTGCCTCTCTTTGTTCATTGTGATGTCCCTTTCTCTTTCCTGCGTTTTCTAACGATTAAAATGATGGATGCAGTGATGGCAACCGCCGCAATGCAGGCGATGACGATCCAAATCCGGGCGCTGCCGCCGCTGCCCGGGTCAAGGGTTTCCCCTGCGCTCAGGTCAGCCTTCAGGTCTTCTTGGTGTTCCACTACCGCGAAAGGCGACAGATGAGTAACGGATACATGGTAAAGGCCGTCGTCTTTTAGCCCCCCGTCCTCAAATTTGAGGCCGTCCTCGCTTCCATGGAGGACTTTCAGATCTTTCTCCCGATCAGACTCCCGAATAGGAAAGGCTACATCCAGGGTTCCTTTGAATTTTGGTGTGTCCGCTTTGATCTCTTTTCCCTGCTCATCGACCAGGGTTAGGGACACATCATAGGATGCCAGTACATCATCGGAAGCAGCGTCCTCAATTTGCTCATGCCGCGGGTCGGTTTCATCGTACGCCTCTACTTTAAGGACCGCTCTGGTATCGACCTCATCGCCGGTAACTGTGATACCGGTGTCTTTGTCAGTCAGGACCGCCTTATCGTAGATCGGGCCGCTGCCTTTCTTTTGGACAGCGCTGTCTTTCTGCCCGGTTTCCTCTTTACCGCCGGTTTCTTTGCGCCCTGCTTCAGGTGTTTCCTGTTTGGCAAATTTTACATGCACGGTCGCATTCTGCTCCGGCATGGCAAAGCTGGTTTTGACAATTCCTTTTTCGTCCGCTTTTACTTCCAGCTTCTTGATGGTTTTCCCTTTTTCATCGTACAGCTTCAGATTATCTACCTGCCTGCCGCCCTCCGGGGTGGCCGTCACTTTCACGGCCTGGCCGCTGACGGCTTTGTGGATTTCTTTATCCTCTTCATCGGCCACGATCAGGCTGCCCTTGCCTTTGATGTCGGTGGAAAGAGCATAGCGGTCCGGTACGGTTCCCAGGATCGGATAGCCGCTATTGGTCCCTTCTTTGATGATCCACCGGCACAGGTCTTCGGTCTTGGTGACGTTTTTGTTGAGAGCCGCAAGAAGATCATTGCCTTTCATCTGTTCCTCGGTCAGGCCGATCCCCTGAGATGAATACACATCCTTTCCTGTCTGGTAGAATACATCCCGGATGTCAGCGCCCTGTTCACCGCTGAATACTGAGCCTCTGACGATTCCGGCATCATAGCAGTTAAATACAGTGCTGGCCTTACGATTATAGCTGAAACTGCTATCGCTTGATAAATCTCCTGTATTGTAGCAGTTGCGAATGATTCCGGCATTATCGCCGGCTATCGCTCCAAGCCTCGAGTATTTGCCATTGGCAGTTATGGAAAGGGAATTATAGCAGTTTTCTATTGTTCCTGCCTTGCCATTTGATTGTGCAATTGCCCCAATTACACCATCATACGAATTGGTCACAGGCCTTGTCTTATCGCCCAGGATTCCACAGCCTGTTATCAACCCATTGTTTTCTCTTGCTATAAGGGACATGAAACCAAGGAATCTTTGGTCGCCCGTCGTAATCAGCAGGTTACGGACAACCCCATCTTTGCCGATAGTATCAAACGCGCCCCACCAATCCATCCCGGTTATCGTATGGCCGCCGCCGTCAAAGGTTCCGTTGAACCCTTCTTTGTTTTGTCCTAATACTGCATTCCTACTAGCTTTTTCCTTCCAAAAGTCAATATCAGCAGTAAGCTTGTAATTGGCTTTGTTATATGTATCATCTTCCTTTGCTTTTGTCGCATAATCCACATAATCCTGCGCAGATGAAATGAGATATGGATTCTCCTCTGTTCCTTCGCCTTCTTCTTCCGCATTGGTAAAGTCAGCCTGGAAGGTGCAGTCCTGATAGGACATGGGATAGGTGAAGGTATAAAATCCATCCTTATCGGCCTTCATCAGTTCAAGACTATCGCCGGTTGCGATATCCACCTTTGTCTTGTAATCCTTAGAAACCCATTTGAGACTGCGGAGCTTAGCGCCCTCTTCTACTTTTAGTTTCAGCGTCAGCGTCCTTCCTGCTTGTACTTTGCCGCTGATGGAATTTCCTTCTTCATCTGTTACCGTCAGGCTCCCCCGCTGGTCGGAAAGGCTCACGGAGACGGAGGATTGTTCTTTCTTATTTTTGTCGCCTGCCAGCATTGCAATGAGTTTGCTTCTATTATAGTTGACATCTTCAAGATCCACTTTGGCCTGGGCTTTGGACGGATTGTCTTTGTTTAAGGTCGTACTGCACCAGTATGCCATTTCTGTATAGTTATTGGCCTTCAAAGTTAGGCGAGGCAGCATATACCCTCTTCCATCCCTTGTCATCACATATTCAGCATTGGACGGGAGACCGGAAAGCCCGCCGTTTTTTCTCAGATAGTCAAGAAGGTTCCCGCTCACGGCATTATAGGCATCGCTCTTTGTGATCGCCGCCACATCGGCATAGGTTCCCGGCATCGAGTAAAACCCATCACTCGTCCGCAGTAGATTGAAATAATCCTGTCCGTAATAATACCAATAAGACCAATCAGAATCTACTTTTTTTTCCTCTCTATAGACTACGCCTTCGCCGCTGACTCCCGGGTCTTTTAAAAATAAGTATGGCGTTCCATCTATGGCGATCCTATAAAAATTCATTTGCGGTCTCGTATTCGCAGACCAAGCTGTATAGATTTCTTTACTTTGCAGAGGCAGCCAGCCGGCAGGCCGATAATATGTTTTATGCGTATCTTTCTCTGCGTAATTCAGGTCTTTTGCCGTCTGAACATCGTATGGCCGCATCAGGGCGGGGATATTCATTTTCAAATCCACATAACTTTTGTATTTTGAATCCATTTCCTGGTATCCGGTAAACTGCCTGGTTAAATCATTGATCGCGTTGATCGTACCATTGGCCATCTGCTCATATTGCTTTGACATGTTTTTCAGGGTACTTTTCTTGTCAGGGTCATTCTCGTACTTGGCGCTATAATAGTCAAAGTAAACCCGATTCATCCGTAATGCTAACTCGAATACCTGCGCGCAGTCGTTGGCCGCAGCTGTCATTGCTTCATACTTCTGATGGTCAAAAGGTACGCTTATATTCAGTAAGGTCCATAATTGTCCCGGATAGGTTTGGGACAGTTTGGTGTTTGCGGATCTTCCGGAGGCTGCATTTGCTTCATAGCTTGGATAAAGGACACAGCAATAGGAGGCTATCCCATCCAGTTTTTTCTTGAAATCCAATTGCCGGAACGCCTTTTCCAGGTTTTTTCTGCTGTTATTAAAATCTATTTTTGCATCTTCCACTTTGTCATCATTTGCTTTCCCCTCGCTTTGGTCTAAAACCGCCTGCGAGTAATCCGAAGCAGCCTGCAGGTAGGCGGTATACAGGTCTTCTGTTCGCGATAATTCCATATAAATTCCATTGATCCCTTTGTGCAGCTGCTCCACCTGGCCTTTTACATCATATTGGAACATTTGATTGAGAGCACCTTGAATCGATTGGTCCATGGTGTCGATTTGGTTGCTTATGGCGTTCAGCTCCTCCAATATTTGTTCGGAGGAGTGGTCAGCTTCGCCTGCAAGGAACAGATTGTCCGCATCTACTACAAACTGTTCAATGTTTTTCAGTGTTTCGTTTTCCGTATTGTCGATCGCCTCGCCCATCAGCTTTAAAAATACTCCATTGACTACGTTTAGTGTTGCATCTAACACTTTTCCTATGGCCCAATCCGCAACAACCTCAGCGTGGGCTTCATTTTTCTTTACAAAAGCGCCGCCCAGCAAATAACTTGTCACTAAGGCAAAGCATATAACAAAAATCCCTATTCTTTTTCTTATCACTTCGCTCACCCCTTACTTTTCTGTATTTATCGCTTTATAACGGCTGAAATCGGGAAAATCGATTGTCAAACCCGAATTAATGCTGCGATACTCTATCTGCGCCTGATAACTCTCCCGGAGCGGTTTCTCTCCTTTGCTGTCAGGATCCATGCTGTAGACACAATCCATCTGTACTGTTTTCGGTATGTTTCCTTGATCCGCAGTAATCCGAAGCTCTAGCTTTTCTATATCTGCTGCCGTATCCGAGGCCGCAGCTCCGGATGGAACCGCGATTTTTCCCAGGTATTCCATAAATTGGCCGTCGTCTACCGTCAGCTGATAGACATACCCATCTTTTTCTTCCTTTTTGTCCAGGTTTTTTAGGGTTTCTTCATTGATTCCATCCAATAGATATTGACCCAGAGCAGCTGCAGTGACGGGAATTTGGTCTGCGGCAGCGCGGATTTTTTCAGTCCCGGTATCAAGGTAAGCTTGCTTTCCTTTTATGTAGATGGTAGATTGGCGTTCCACCCCATCTATGGTTTCTTTCTGACTGATTTTCATATCCGTCCCTTTGTTCTGGTTCGCGGCCAGTTCGGCTTTTACTTCGGTTTTTGCCGTCGTAGTTTTTGAAGCGTCACCAGATTTCATCGTGCTTTCGATCTTGGCATGGATTTGTGCGCTGCTGATTGTACGCAAGTTTTCCTGCAAGCTCTTTACGGCGTCAAGCGCTTCTTTGCCGTCCATTGAAGCATCGTCCGTTTTCCCGCAGGCCGTAAGCGCTGCGCCTAATATCAGCGCCAGCCCCAGACATACAAGTTTTTTCTTCATGACTGTTTCCTCCCTATGGCTCTACAATGTTAAAGAAATACTCGAATTCCACCATATGCTCGGTCAGCTTTTTGATTACGTCCTGATCGCCTGTGATTTTAATGGCTTTTTTCTGCGCCGCTTCATCTTTTCCAAGGATAGCGGCCATGCCCGCTTTCGGCATGGTCAGTGTGGCGTCTGCGTTCTTTGAGCTGGTGTTTTTTTGATAGAGCACTACGCCGGATTTGACGGTGAGCAGGTATTTGCTTTCATCAGTAAAGTCCAGGTTGATGGTCAGATTCAGATCCTGGGCCGCGTTGGAATCCAGCAGGATGCCCATATAGTCCAGCATCATTTCCGGGGTCATGGATTTTTTCAAATCCGCGCTGCCGGTTGCTTTCAGGTTATTGTCGCTGGTGGTACCCTGCCGCAGCTCTTTGGCTCCCGATAGGTAGGCGTTGCGCCAGGTACCGGACTCGGCTTGATAGGCCAGCTGCTCCAATGCGTCAGCGCACAGGTAACGGGCCTCCTTGTTTTCCGGATCCGCAAAGACCAGCACATTGGTAATTTCCGCTACCCATTGGTACTCACCTTTGTCAAAATCCTTTTGGGCTTTTTTCAGGATCTCGCCGGTATCGCCCATGTATTCCACATATTTCTTGGCGCTTTCGCTGACCGGCAGTTTGTTCAGGTTCACCGGATTGGCGTCGTACCAGCCCATGTAACGCTGATAGACTGCCCTTGCGTTGTGCGCGACAGTGCCGTAATACTGGCGGGTGTACCAGTTCTTTTCCAGGTTTTCCGGCAGCTTGATCATGTGGGCGATCTCGTCGGAATTGTAGCCCTGATTGATGTACGTTAAGGTCTGATCATTAATAAATTTGTACATAGCCGCCGTGTTTTCCATGTACTGGCCTATGACTTTATTTCCCCAGTGAGGCCAATTGTGGGACTGGAATACTACCTCCGCCTCTTTTCCGTATCTGCTGAGGGCTTCCATGATATATTCTGCCCAGGCGTTGCCGTCCCGCACCTGCGCGCCTCTTAAGGTATAGAGGTTATGCAGAGTGCCGGTGCAGTTTTCTGCCATCCACAGGGCTTTTTTATCAGCGAACCAGGTGTTCATTTCCGCCGGCGCTTCGGTGCCAGGGGTCATCTGAAATTCCATGACAACGCCGTCGACAGTCCTGGTTTCGCCGGTCTTTTTGATTTCATCGCTCGGGGAGATATAGGAAACGGTTCCCGTGGACTGGCCTAATCCGATGCCCATGGCCATGGAGCCTTTCGGTCCTTTGTCAAGGATGGTCCCGTACTGATAGCCGGCCCTGCGTCCCATGGCATTGCCCGCGTAGACGTTCTCACTGACCGCGTGCTCTTCGAAGCCCTGGGGCACGATGATCGGGATTTTGTCTCTCTTCACTTCCTCCGCAGAAACAATGCCTTTGATGCCGCCGTAATGGTCCACATGAGGGTGGCTCATGACAATTCCCTTAATGGGTTTCCTGCCCAGCTCTTTGTCAACCAGCTGCATAGCGGCTTTGGAACATTCGGTGCTCATGAGAGGATCGAAGACGATCCAGCCGGTCTTGCCTTCGATAAACGTGATATTGGTCATATCGTAGCCGCGGACCTGGTAAATACCGTCTGTTACTTTGAACAAACCGTAGAGATGGTTGTTCTGGGTGTTTCGCCAAAGGCTGGGGTTCACAGTGTCCGGCGCCTCTTTGTTTTCCACAAAATTATAGGCTTTCTGGCTCCAGATCACTTTGCCGGTTTCATCTTTCAGCTCCAGATTCTCGGGAGCCGCGATGAGTCCCTTTTCCGCGAATTCCTTTTCTTGCTGATCCTTAAAGTCCAGGGCCGCATATACCTGACCGTTGGCTTCTTTGGTGGTTGCGCTGGCTTCCTTGGATGTATCGCTTAAATCCGCCTGGCTGCCGCAGCTTGCGCCGGATACGGCCAATACGGCTGTCAGCACTAACATGCAGATTCGTTTTTTCTTTTTCATATCTGCCTCCTTTCCCACATCACATTCCTTGTTTTGCACTGCTTAAACAGTCGCATTCAGCAATTTGATTAATTCCTCTCCGTCTTCTCGGATATGAACACTCTGCAGCTCAGTCAGATAGCCCCCGTATACCGCCATCTCAATGATGTAATCGGCTTCTTTGATCTTATAGAGTGCCAGCTTGCGGAGGATGTCTTCTGCCGTTTCCCCCTTGAACAGCTCCTGGCAGTTCATTCCTGTCTCAAGGCCGCAGGCCAGAAGCCGTTCGCAGAGAGGAAAGTTTTTTCCGCTATCCTTTAAATAGCGAACCACTTCCGCAGTGCGTATGGCATAGTTGAATCCTTTTTCGCTAATATTCAATCTGATCACCTCCCGGCTTTCCTCATAACCAGTATTCCAGTCATGGCCGCAGCGGACAGGAGAGCAAGCGCCAGCCAAAAATAAATGGGAAAAGCATCTCCCGTGGCCGGACTGTCGCTTTGATCCGGGGGATCAGATTTATCAGAGCCCTTATCTGTCTGCGCGGCGGACTGAACCTGTTTTTTCTCAAAGACCACGTGGAGAACGTGATCTTGAATCACATTATAAAAGGTATAACCCTGCAAGGCCCCCAGTTCTTTTCCGTCCGCCTTTACTGATTTGATCTTCCAGCCTTTCGCAGGTGTGAAGGTGAAAGCAGCATCCTTTCCCTCGGTCACCTCAGTCAATCCCGATGGCGCTGCCGTACCGTTTCCTTCAGTGGTTACAGTAATGGAATGCAGCGGCGCAAAAACTGCCGTCATTTCAATCGCTGTGTTTTCCGGCAGGGTAAAAGAAATCGGATTAGTTGTTGGATCGATCTTCAAAGACGCGGCTACGGACGGCTCCGCATCAATGGCGTACTTCCATTTTACAAATCCGTAACCGGACGCCGGTTTTGCTTCCAGAGACATCGCGCCATGGAGTGACAATTGTTCCAGATGCGATACGGTACCGCCGCTGTGCGGTTCACTGGCCGTTCTTATGATCCTATTATTTCCGGGCAACCTTACTTCCTGCAGGGGGTTACCGGAAAGATTCAATGACGATAGCTTGCCAAGGCTGCTCAGGTCAGCGCGCGTAAACTGATTATCCGACAGGTCAAGAGTTGCCAGCTCCGGGTTCGCCAGTGTGATCTCCCCGGAGAGGCTATTTCCGGACAGATCCAGGTTTGCAAGGCTTGGTAAAGATGAAAGAAGATTCTTGAGCTCTCCATAGAGGTCTTTGTTTTCTAACTTTAAAATTTTTATGGACCGATTGCCGTTGTAGTGGTCCCACTCAAGAACAAACGGCCAATCATCCATCGGCTCGCACGCATCACTTTTTGACGCCTTTAAACCACGGCTGTCAGAAAGCGTATCGATCGCCTCGATATCTGGTTGATAGTACTGATAGCTCCAAGCGGCCCACACCGCAGTTGGCACCAAGGTAAATGCCAGCAGGAGCATAATGATTGCTGCTGCAAAGCTTCTTTTCTTTTTCATAATATCCTTCTTTCGCGTTTCCAAAATATCTTTAGATAAATTTTAATGGATTCTGCCTCTAATTAAAATCGTCCAGTATGAGGTTTTCTTTGCAAATTTTTCGTTAAAAATATAACAGTATGAGTTTTTTAATGCAAACATTGTCGAAGCCCGTCTTTTGTCGTATACTAGAGCTACCAGTTCCTTTGACCCCAGAATCTTGCATTAAGGAGACAGAAACATGTCCGAATTGAATTTTCTCAGCGATAAATTTGCTCCCAATATTTTGCCAGAAGTTTACGCGCCCCGCCTTAACCTGCGTTCCGCCTTCCACCATGCGGCTGAGAAGTCCGTGGTCTATGTCAGCGCTCCCGCCGGCAGCGGAAAAACCGTATCCACCCTGCTCTGGCTAGCGGAGAGCAAGAGAAAGCCGGTTTGGATCGGCCTTGATTCTTACGATAACGCACCCTCTGTTTTTTACAAGCAGATGGCCACCGGTATTTTTTCCATACAGCCGGAAAATCAGGCCATGAAGCAAGTCTTAACGGATCCTGCCTTTTCCGCCTCCCCTGTGGAGCACATGGTGCAGCTGCTGGCGGAAATGGTGCCGGAAGAAGGCTTTTATGCTCTGGTTCTTGATGATATGCACATGATTACAAGCGGCGAGATTCGTAAATCCCTGCCCTCTGTGATCCGCAGGCTCCCCCGCTCTTTTGCCGTGCTGATACTCTCACGCCATGAACTGCCCGAAGAGTTGGAACCTTTGATCCATGACCGAGGTGTGCAGATCATTACGCCGGATCATCTGCGGTTTTCTGAAGACGAGATCCGTGAATATTTCGGCAGTCTGGGACGTTTTTTGACTCCCGAGGAATCCCGCTTTGCTTATCAGGCTACGGAGGGCTGGGCCATGGGCGTCAACGCTATGGCAAAAAGCGGAGAAATCAGCCCCAAAAGCGGTTATATCTTTGATCAGTATTTTAAGGCGCAAGTATGGGATAAATGGGAGGAGCCGCTGCAGGAGTTTTGTCTCACTACCTCCATTGCAGATGAATTTGACATTGAGCTGGCTTCTATCCTATCCGGGCGCAGCGACGCAGACTATATCATGGAGCAGCTCAGCAGGACAAATTCGTTCCTCAGCCGTCTCCACGGCGATACATACCGTTACCACCATCTGTTTCTGGACTTCCTTCGGGAGCAGCTGTCCAAAAGCGGCCGCAAAACCAGCAGCCTGTATAAAAAGGCCGCTGAATATTATCGTGACAAGAAGGATTATTCCCGCGCCTTGCGTTTTTGGCTGGACAGCGGCGACTATAATGGCATCGATACCTATCTTTATTTATTTCTTTTTGAAAATAATAAGGGGATTATTGCTGATTACGCGGATTTTCTTCGAACCTTCTTTGTCAAGGATTTTCCCCAAGCGGCATTTAAACAGGTGCCGGCGCTGCATATACTGAGCGCTTGGTATTACTACCTCACCAGTCATCATCGGGAATTTGAGGAGCATATGGACGCGGTCTATAAAGCTCTTCCCCGGATCGCCCTGGGAGATTCCAAATTTGTGGAATATGCGATTTTGGCCTACAGCGTCGATCACCGCACCGGCATGCTGACCAAAATCCGCCAATTCAAGCGGTTCGGCCGCTATGTAAAAAAATTCACAGAAGGCGGTCTGGCCACCAACATCGCTTCCTTCAGCCACAATATGCCTTACATGCATCGGAGCAATCTGGACTATTCGGACTTGGCTCTGGATCCGGACAGTATGGAAAAGCTGGATAAAACCTTTGCCGTGCTTCTGGGGGCTGAGTGGAATTATATTAAATATGGAATTACCGCTTGTTTTACTTTTGAAAAAGGCCGGTTAAAAGAGGCGCTGACTGAAAATGAACAAGCGCTGACTGCCTTTGGCGAAGAAAATAAAGATGAGGGGCTGATCTGCATGCTGATCCTCCAGCACAGTATCTTATGGCGGCAGCGCAGGTATATACAGGCTCGCCGGGTGTTGGACCGGCTCACGGAAATCACCCGTACCTCCGCCCAGTTTTTCATCCCCAATCTGGAAGCGTATCGGACTCGGCTCAAGCTATACGAGGGAAATAAATCAGCCGCTTCCGCCTGGCTGGAAAATTATTATGTAATCGAGACCGATCATATTGAGTTGTTCCGTTCTTTCCAGCATTTTACCACTGCGAGGGCCTATGTGGTTTTGGAGGACACGGAAAACGCACTTCATTATTTATCTTTACTGAAGGACTTTGGAAAGAATGTCCGTCGGCCCCTGGATCTGGCCGAAGCCTGCGTTCTGCTGGCATCGCTCTTTTGGGCCGTGGGAAAGAAAAGGGAAGCGGAGGAAGAATTGGAAGAGGCCCTTTTGGTGCTCCAGCCCTTTGGCTTTATTCTTACTGCTGCGGATGAAGGCGCTTCCATCCTTCCGGTGCTGAAAAGGCTTTGGACAAAAATCAATCGGAATGATTATAACGGAGAGCTTCGGCGGACCTATGTGCACGAAATTTTGCTGGCGGCCCACGAAATGTCCAAACAGCAAAAGGGCATCACCTTCCACCTTGCAATTAACAGCAAGCCCATTAAATTGTCCGCTCAGCAGCAGCGCATGATCGAACTGCTGGCGGAAGGGCATCGCAATAGTGAAATCTGTCAGTTGACCGGTCTTAAGCTTCCCACTGTAAAGACTCACATTTCGGCAGCCTATAAAAAGTTGGGCGTCAACAACGCTATGGATGCGATTTTGAAGGCCCGGGAGCTGGGCCTGCTTTAAAGCAATTCCACGAAAAAACCGCGGCACCAGCATGTGATCATGCCGGCGCCGCGGTTTTTATAATACGATTCTAAACTTGTGCTTTTTCTTAGTACAGGTTCGCAAAGATTTCTTTGATTTCATCGTCTGTCAGGAATACATAGTTGTTTCCTAAAAGTCTCTGCTGGTTATCAACTGTTGACTTAGTGAACTCATCGATCTGAGCTTCTGTCATGCCATATTCCTTAAGCGGTTTCTTATCCAGGAATTTACCGAGGAATTTATCCAATTCTTCGTAAACAACGTCCAGTCCGCATCCAAGAGCATCAGCAAAGATTTGGTTCGCTTTTGCAATCTTGCCGTTCGGATCCTTTCTCATGTACATCTTGAATACTTCTGTGAAGAACTGGAAGTTCGCTTCACCGTGAGGAACGTGGAAAGCAGCTCCGATGGAATAGGACAGTGCGTGTACGGCAGCGCATCCGGCATTACCAAAAGCGATTCCAGCATAGTTGGATGCCAGTAAAAAGTCTTTCAGGAAAGGCTTTCTGTTTTCAGCTGTATTTCCGCCGGCAGCAACGATCGCTTTATAACCATCCATGATCATTTGGATCGCCTTCAGGGAATACATTTCTGTAAACGGAGAAGCTTTCGGTGACAGATAAGATTCGATGGCGTGAATCAGAGCGTCAACCGAGCTTGTTGCGAATACATAGTCAGGAAGTCCCTGGAGAGATTCCGGAATCAGAACTGCAGTATGAGCATATGTTTCCTCTACTGCGATACCTTTCTTCGTATGTAAAGCTTTCAGTTCCGCAATAGCAACGTTGGTTACTTCGGAACCAGTTCCGCAGGTTGTCGGAACAACGATCAGTTCCTTCATTCTCTTAGGAGCGACATCGCCGGTGTACAGATCGAGAGCTTTTGTCGGGATATCCAGAGCCAGGACTTTACAGATATCTACGATTGTACCGCCGCCAAATGCGATGATTCTGTCATATTCATACTGGTCCATATCCTTTTTCATAGCGTCCATCATTTCATCGGACGGTTCGCCTTTTCCGTATTTTTCCTGGAAAATAACCGGCATATCGATTCCCAGCGGTTTTACATACGGGTCATACATCCACTGGTTTGTAACCAGCAGGTCGCCTTTGCCTAATTTGAATTCATCGTTGAATTCCTTAAACGTGTCAAAATAATGAATTGCAGGTACTACTCTTAAAGCTTGCATAATGTTACCTCTCTTTTCTTTTAACAATTAACTTTAAACCATTAACCATGCTTTCGCATGTTTAGAATTCATCCTTAAATCTTTCTTTGAACTGTTCTTTCAGTTCCTCTCTGAAATCAGGGTGAGCGATGTTAATCAGCTGTCTTGCTCTGTCTTTCAGCGTTCTGCCCTTCATCTCAGCAATACCGTATTCGGTGATGATGTAGTCTGCATCGCATCTTGAAGTTGTAACTGCAGCGCCGTGATCGATGAATGGAACAATCTTGGAGATCTTGCTGCCGTCTTTCTTATTAGTTACGGAAGGCATTGCAATGATCGCTTTACCTTTTCCATCATGAGTCATGGCTGCGCCACGTACAAAGTCAACCTGGCCGCCGACGCCGGAAATCTGGTTGGTACCGATACACTCGGAAACGATCTGTCCCATAAAGTCTACCTGCACGCAAGCATTGATACATACCAGGTTCTTTAACTTAGCCACAGTTTCAGGATGGTTTACATAGTCTACCGGTCTCATTTCGACCATCGGATTTTTATCGCAGAAGTCGTACAGCTTCTTGGTTCCCATGAGGAAAGTTACGACCATTTTACCTTCGTCGATCCCCTTTTCACTGCAGTCGATTGCGCCCTTTTCATAGAGGTCAACAACGCCGTCAGCGATCATTTCTGAGTGGATACCCAGGTGTTTCTTTTCGCCCAGCTGAGAAAGTACGGCATCCGGAATGGCTCCGATACCCAGCTGCAGAGTTGCTCCATCCTCAATGAGGGATGCGCAGTTCTTGCCGATCGCTTCTTCAACCGGTCCAATTTTCGCCGGCTTGCTTTCGAAGAGCGGATGTGAATTTTCAACAAACGCATCGATTTCGCTTACATGTACGAATGTATCGCCGAATACAACCGGAACCTGATCGTTTACTTCTGCTAAAACTGTTCTGCAGGATTTGATCGCCTGCATCGTGTAGTCGGAAGAAACGCCTACGCAGCAGAATCCGTGTTCGTCCGGTTTTGATACGGAAACCAGCAGTACATCTTCATGGAAAATGTCCTGTCTTATGTATTTCGGCACTTCATGGAAGAATACCGGAACGAATTCACCATGACCCTGAGAAATGGATTTTCTCGTGCTCGGGCTTGTAAACCAGCCTTCGAATGTGAATACGTCGTGGTTTTCCGGCAGGGAATATTCGCCCTTGCCCAGTGTAACCATGTGAGATACCGTGATATCCTTATAAAGGTGCTTGTTCGCAACCATTGCGTCTACCAAAATCTGAGGTTCGGCAACAGCATGAGCAAACAGAACACGGTCGCCTGACTGAATCAGTTTCATCGCCTCATCAGCAGAGCATTTTCTGCTTTCATAAATTTCTTTCCAGTCCATAGTTTTGCATCCTCCGTTTAAACATTAACTTTTTTCTAATTCTAATTTTTTTTTTCGATTTCATCGCAGATCCGTTCAATATGGGTCTTATCCCACATTTTCAGGACACCTAATTTTGTCTTGAACTGATCAAAAGACGCACAGCAGTTGGTGCATCCGCCGATGACCAGCAGCAAATCGTGCAGTTCACCCTCCGCAGCATGAACGAAATCAATATCTTTCAGCTGTTCTTTTATTTCTTCAAGAGCTTTGCCCCGGTCATATCTTGGGTTACACCCACCGCAAAACCTTACTCCGCACTTCATTTGCCATAACTCCTTTTGTCGTCAATTATTTTATGCGCCGCCGCTTCCATCCGCACGCGCTGCATTACTGGGCAGCCCGGCCGTCCGGAAACGCGCAGGCGTCAAATTTTTCCTGCCCGATATCGTTAAAAAATAAGCCGCTACGGTATGATGCCCACAGCGGCCTATTATCATTTTTGTTACTACCGCAGGTTATTTAATTCCGGCAATAGCTTTTGCTAATTCTTTCTTACCTTCAATGTTGCCCTGACGGGAAATCATGATTCTCTGAGCCTGCGGGGATCCTGCGCCGTGCATGGATTCTGTTCTGTATCCAACAGCAGCAGCTCCTAAGCAAATGTTTTCTAAGAATCTTAATACTCTCATTCTTTCTTCAGTTGTGCATGCAGGTGATGCAGCAAAGAACTTGTTGCAGATTTCGCCGATTGTTTCGCCGTTTCTTCCTACCTTCAGGTCGGACTTGAAGTCAGCTTCGGATGGCATTGTTACCATCAGGCCGCCGGCAATATCTTCAGCCAGTCTTACGATCTCGTAAGGGAATCTGGTTACGTTCTGCTTACATACGTTTGCCAGCAGCAGGTCGATCTGATAGTTGCCAGCTTCTGTTGCATAACCTTCTGCGGAGCAAGCGATACCGCAGCAGTACAGAGTTTCGTTCAGGTGAGTCATTTCAATCAGCTTATCTTTAACGTGAGAAGCTTTCTGAGCTCCATTGTATTCAGCAGCCAGAGCAGCAGCGCCGATTACAACATCGCCTACGCCGACTTTACATCCGCCGTAAGACTGTCTGTGGTATCCGGCGAACCGTTCTACCATCATACCCGCGAAGTCATATTCGCCAGCCTGGAAGATGTACTTATTCGGAATGAATACGTTGTCGAATACTACTAATGCTTCCTGTCCGCCGTATTTTGCGTTACCCAGGTCTACATCAGCGCCTTCTTCTAATTTTCTGGTGTCGCAGGACTGTCTTCCGTAGATCATGTACATGCCTTCAGCATCGGACGGACATGCGAAGGATACTGCGAAGTCTTTGTCCTCTTCTTTCATAGCCTGTGTAGGCATGATGATATGCCAGTGAGAGTTGATGGAACCAGTCTGGTGAGTCTTAGCTCCGCTTACTACGATACCGTCATCTCTTCTTTCAACGATATGTACGAACAGGTCAGCGTCCTTCTGCTTGTGAGGCGGAAGTCCTCTGTCGCCCTTCGGGTCAGTCATGGCTCCGTCTACGATCCAGTCGTTCTTCTGAACCTCGATCAGGAAGTTTTTGAAGTTTTCGTGGTAGTTTGTACCATATTTTTTATCTGTTTCAAATGTTGTTGAGAATACAGCATTGAAAGCGTCCATACCTACGCATCTCTGGAAACAGGAAGCAGTCTTCTGTCCGAGCAGTCTCTGCATCTTAACCTTTTTTCTCAGGTCATCTGCGCTCTGGTGAAGATGTGCGAATCTGTTGATCGTTTCGCCAGTGAGGCTGGACTTAGCAGTCATCAGGTCAGCATACTGCGGATCCTGAGCCAGATCATAAGTCACTGCTACACAGTTGATGGAAGGCCGGATGATTGGATGATCCACCCAATTTTCGATCTCTTCACCAAACATGTAAACTCTGGTCTTCAGCTTTCTTAAGCTTTCAATGTACTGTTCTCCTGTCATAAGCATAATAAAATCACTCCTTTTTTATTCTTAGGTTCCATGCAGGACAATTCCAGCATGTCCCCCAGCATTAACCGTTTATAACTTATGCAATTCTTATACCAACCGAAATGCATTTGTTAACATGCCAATTATTTCCGCAAAAGTTTTTTCGCCATGTCGATCAAGTCTTCACTGACAGATGTGTCAAGAATCACATCTTCGACTCCCTCGCAATTTTCCATCACAATACTTTTTACCACATCTTCAATCGTGTATTGAGCGGATGGACAGGAAGCGCATGCCCCCGTCAGTCTCACTTTTGCGATATTATTCTCAAATCCGGTGAGCTTTGCCCCGCCATAATGGGCTGCCAGCACCGGATCAACTTTTTCTTTTAGAACTTTTTGAATTTGTTCTTCCACTTTTTTATCACCTCGAATTTTGTCATTTCAATTCGCATATCGCTTTATTGATTATATCCCTATCTCGTTCTTTTTTCAAGTGGATAATAGCTAAAAGTTTGTCTTATTTTAGGATTTTTGTTGCGTTTTTACAATTATTTTTTGGAAAAGCTTTTTCGTTTTGTGCTATAATGAATTTGTTCGTTATTTTCAGATTATTTAAAATAAGAATCAGGGTATCTCAATTATGAAAAAATGTATCATTATTACTTCTTATATAGAAGGTGAACTCCGCCAACTACTCAGCAATGAGCAGCCGGGATTCGTAATCTGTGCTGACGGAGGCTACAACCACGCGAGTAAAGCCGGTCTTGTCCCGAATTTTTTGATGGGTGATTTCGACTCTCTTACGGAACGCATTCAACCTGGAGTGGAAATTGTCACTTTCCCCTCAGAAAAGGATGACACGGATACAGGTCTTTGTCTCCAAGCCGCTCTCGATCTGGGATACCGGGACATCCTAATCATCGGCGGCATCGGCGGCCGTTTCGACCACGCAATCGCCAACATTCAGCTCATGGCCGGTGCTGTCGATCAGGTGGAACGCATTGCTATAAAAGACAAGAAGAATTACTGTACAGTCTTGAAAAACGGGGGTCTTGAATTGTCGAAAAAACAGGGGCAGCATGTGTCTTTGTTCGCCTTGTCTGATGTGTGTGAAGGCGTCACGATTTCCGGAGCCAAATATCCTTTGACGGATTATACGCTCTCCCGAACCTTCCCCCTGGGGGTCAGCAATGAATATCAGGAAGACACGGTCCGTATATCCGTACAAACTGGAACTCTATTAATTGTACTTTCTGAAGATTAGCAGCATCTGTATTGTATGAATAGCTGAAAACTGTATTTAAGGAATTGTACGGAGGGCCTGTACGGTTGTCTGGGATTGCACTAGTTTCGCGGCTTTTGTCGAAATTAGTGCATTTTTTTAAGCTTTCAGAGGTCGAATTTTGTCAAACGAAACAAAAATGCGGACATTTGAAGATTTCAGGCCTGCCATCCTCCCTTTTATTTTTCAAATCTGTTCTTATAAAAATTCTCATTTTTGTCTCTTTTCATAAATACAGACCAGTAGTATGCTGTTAACAGAAAAGAACTTGGAGGAAAAAAATGAGACAAACAGAACGAGTAAAAAATTTGTGCGAGACAGCGCTGTTCATCGCGATTGTCTTCTTCGGCGTATTCATTATTAAGTTTCCGGGGCCCTTCGGTTATGCCCATATCGGAGATTCCATGATCTTCCTTTCCGTCCTCATGCTGGGCGGCAAGCGGGGCGCCGCGGCCGGCGGGCTGGGTGCGGCCATTGCTGATATTGTCAGCGGATACACGATTTGGGCTCTCCCAACGCTGATTTGTAAAGTCTTAATGGCTCTGGTGATGGGCGCGATGATCAAGCACCATGTCTTTGGGCTGAAAGGAAGAAGCTTGTGGATCGTGGCAGCCGTGACCGGCGGATTGACCCAGGGAATCGGTTACGTCATTTTCTGGTACGCGCTCTTTGGGAAAGCTGCTGCCATTGCCGCTGTTCCCGGGC
Organism: Hominibacterium faecale; assembly: GCF_020734085.1. Taxonomy (NCBI): domain Bacteria; kingdom Bacillati; phylum Bacillota; class Clostridia; order Peptostreptococcales; family Anaerovoracaceae; genus Hominibacterium; species Hominibacterium faecale. Next base: position 43,799 of record NZ_JAJAGH010000004.1, on the reverse strand, counting down.
TGACATTCCAGGCGGTTTCCGGCATTATCATCGCTTTCGTAATCACAGAAGCGCTGCAGAAAACCAGCCTCAAAAGGCATTTTATTTACACCACGGACGGAAAAGGAGCAGAAACATGTTAGAACGTATGAAAAGCTTTAAGAAAATCGATGCCCACAGCCATATCGGATATTTCGGTGGCTGGTCGGATGTTGGAATCACACCGGAAGAGCTGATTGCGCAAATGGATGAATATAACGTGGAAAAAACCGTTATTTGTACATATCCCATCAAAGAAAGCCTGGACGCGGTGGACAAGTATCCCGACCGCTTTGTCGGCGCTGCCTGGGTAAATCCAAACGATACAGATCCTCTGGGACAAATCAGGGATGCTGTTGCAAACCATGGCTTTAAAGCGATCAAACTGCACCCTCTGATGCACAGCTATCTGCCCAACGACGAATGCGTATTTCCCATCGCTGAGCTGGCTATGGAGCTGGAGATTCCCCTTATGATCCACACCGGACACCCGCCTTATTCCCTGCCCTGGAGCGTAGCACAGCTAGCGGATTTTTATCCCGATCTGCCCATAGTCATGATCCATATGGGACACGGCAACGGCATGTATGTCCAGTCGGCCATCGATATGGCGAAAAAGTATTCCAACCTGTATCTGGAAACCTCCGGGATGCCCATGCATACCAAGATCAAAGAAGGCTATGAAAAAGTCGGAAGCAGTCGCATTATGTGGGGACTGGACGCGCCCTTCCACCATCCTACCGTGGAAATGCAGCGAACGATTGTCAGCGGACTTTCCGACAAGCAGCTGGAAGATGTCTTTTACAACAATGCTAAAAAATTATTAAAACTATAAAAACACTTTCTGAGATGCGGGGCCGCGCGATAGCCCCGCCTTTTTATAACGCAGGAAATATCGATGCAATCGATATTGACGGAGTTTCAAAGAAAGTACATTGCGAAGCGTCGGCCCCTGCGGCCGACATGTGTGCATAGGGAGCTATGCTCCCGTCATGCACACTTTTTTTACTTCCAAAATTTCATTAGCTTAACAAGAACTGTTTTTTCAAGCCCTGCAGGCTTCGTCTCAACGGCGGTATGGCCAGTAAGGCTACGGTGATAGCCGCTTCCGCTCCCAGATAGGCGAAATTATACCAGCAGGACCAGGTTACCGCATTGAACCCCTCCGGCACATACGCGCCGAAAAAGATAATGCCTGAAAGCGCGGAGCATATGTAACGTCCCAGCACACCCAGCAGATATCCTCCGATCAGGCCGCCCTTTTTGTTTCGCAGAATACCGGCAAGGCCGATGGCGCCAAAAGCCAGTGGATAATCCAGTAATAGCTGCACAGGGTGAATGACATAGGGGCTGAAAATCAAATCCACTAGCCCCACACACATCCCAGCCATCACACCCCTTCGAACGCCGAAAAAGTAGGCGCACAGAGCGATCGGCAGCATGCCGAAGGCCGACACATCGCCGCCCTGAGGCATGGGAAACAGCTTTACCTGTTTTAGGACCACGGCCAATGCCACTAAAAGCGCAGAGGCCACCATCGCTTTGGTATCCGGTTTTTTCCCTTTGCCGGAAATCAAAATCCCTGCAAACAATAAAACGATAATTGCGATCGCCGCTGCTTGGCCTGAAACAGACTCAAAAAATGTTTGTAATGACATAAAAAATCCTCCTTTTCATCAGGAGGGGAACTGAGAATTGTTCCAAATCGGAAATAAATTTCTTCCGGAATCGGAAATAAATTGCTTGCCTGCGCCGGCATTATCCGGATCAGGTCTTGAGGGTATGGCCGCCCATGCGGCTCCTCTCAGCCAAAGCTCCCCTAGCATTTTGTTAAGTTTTTATTATTATACGCCTGACTTTCCTTCGTTGTCAATGATACAATGTTTGCTCCCCGCTCTTGATTTGGTGCGCCAACTAAGGCTATAATGGATTTACCAAAAAAGAGAGGTAACCGTTTTGATAAATGGAATCATAAGCGTCCTGGTAGTATTTCTTTTGCTGGGAGTAGGCTTTTATTTTACAAAGACAAAGAAGTGGCCGGATAATACCAATCAAGTGTTTTCGACGGTCGTTGTTCAAATTGCAGCGCCGGCCCTGGCCGTAGTCAGCATTGAAAACCGGTTTACGCCTCAGATGCTGGCTTCATCCGTGATCAACCTGCTGATCATCACAGCATGCTTGCTGTTCTTGCATCTTCTGGGCAGAGTGCTTTCGAGTCTGATGAACCTGCCCCAAAAGAAGAAAGCCGTCTTTGACACTACCTTTACCTTCAACAATTCCATGTTTATCGGGCTGCCTATTATCAATATCATCTTTGGACATGACGGACTGCCTTATTTATTCACCTTTTATTTGGTTACGATTGTGCTTTTCTGGAGCCTGGGGGCCTGGACCCTTTCACAGGCTTCGGACCAGACCAGCCTCAAGGCGTTTTCCGTTCGGCGTATTTTCATCCCCGGCCTGATTGGCGTGATGATCGGCTGCCTGCTGGCCGGATTTGAGCTGAAGCTGCCGGTTATTTTTGAAACGGCCCTCTCCTATCTGGGGGATCTGTGCGTACCACTTTCCCTGCTGGTAATCGGGGCCAATCTGGCGCTCTCTTTGTCAAAGGGCATGGCTAAGATCACCATCGATCAGCTGCTGATTCTGGCCGGTAAGTTTATCATCAGTCCTCTGCTGGCCTGGGGCGCTTTCACCTTGGCTGGCATCAGCGGTCTGCCGCTTCATGTATTTATATTGTGCGCTTCCCTTCCCTGCCACGCTCAGACGGCCATTCTGGCACAATTTTATGATGTGGAAGGCGAATATGCATCCAACCTGGTCAGCTTGTCCACTCTGGTCAGCCTGATCACCATACCCGTTTATGCAAGTATTTTACTTTAGGAGGTTTTTATGCGTACCGTTTGTTTAGGCGACAGTTTTACCCAGGGATTCGGCGTCAACCGGGACGAAAACTGGGTATATCTTTTGAACACACCCTGCAGCACCTTTATCAATAAGGGCATCAGTGGTGATACCACCGGCGGAATGCTGGCCCGCTTCTGTTCCGATGCCGTACATGAAAAGCCCAACTACCTGTTCATCACAGGAGGTTTCAACGATCTGATCTCCGGCGTTTCGGAAACAGTACCCCAGGCCAATTACTTTGCCATGGTTCATCAGGCGTTCCACAATAATATGATCCCGGTTGTCTGCACGGCTCCCCCTTTTGATCCGGATGCAGCAAGAGCCGGCTGGCCGGAGCTAACGGACTTCGACCTGGTAAAAGACCGTTATTTAGCTTTACGAAATTGGCTGCTTTCCTTTGCAAACGCCTTCGATCTGTTTCATGTGGATTTTTACGGAGAATTTGAAAAAGTCCTCTCCCGCAATCCAGGAAAGGACTTTTATATCGATGGCATTCATCTTACCTCTGAAGGTCATGAACAAATCGCTGATATTGTGCTCAAGGCGCTCTACAGTTTTTAGCTTAAAATTCGATCTGCCCCAAGTAGCCCTTGGGTATCACAAAGCGAACCGTTTTCAGCGGATCTACCACCTGGCAGAATTGAAGCTGTCCGGCCAGACTCATTAATATGGTCAGGTCCGGATCGCTCATATCCACTCGCTCTTTCAGGAACAGAAACATGGTTTCCGTCGCGTCCGAAGCCGCCTGATCCAAGGATTCTCTAGAAACGATCACTGACCAATAATCCCGATCTTCCAGCACAGGCTCTGTCTGTGCTTTTTCTTTGATTAATTCCAGCGTAACAGTGACTTCCGCCGGTATTTCCAGTCCGGAAACGCCGATCTCCCCATCGCCCATAGCCGCATGGAGGTCTCCCATGGCAAAGAGCGCGCCGTCGACCGCCACAGGGAAGTAAATGGTCGCTCCTTCTGTCACCATTTTATTGTCCATATTTCCTCCATGATGTCCAGGCGTTCCCGCATTGATCGATTTTCCTGATTCCGGGGCCACTCCAATTACGCCGATCATAGGGTTGAGAGGAATATCGATCCCTGGAGCAAAATGTGCCTGGCCGTCGGAGACTGGGATTACACGGGTATGGCTGTCTTTGAGCAGATGGCCCAAAATACCCATGCCTTCACCGCACACGGATGTGCCTTTCTCATTGAGCTCGATCTTATCGATGGTGACCTTAAGGGTATCTCCTGGCTGGGCGCCTTGAACATAGATCGGTCCAGTTGCCGGATTAGTCCGGTCCCAATCCAGCGTTTCCATCTTGTCTTCCGGGCTTCTCAATTGGTTGGCGAAACAGTCCATCGTTTCGATCAGGATGGTCGCGCCTGGAGAAACCGTCATAACTGGTTCGTTCTGATCAGAAAACTGATAGATGGTTTTGTCGCTTTTCAAATGAAGCATCGTTTTCCTCCTTCGATATACAAAAGATCCTATTTTTTCTTTAAATGCGAAAACATATATAAATTGTCCTATGTAATAGTGTAAGGGATTTTACAGCGGGTGTCAAAGGCAAATCTCTCGCTGAGAAAAGATATTGGCAAAAGATAAAAGAATCCCCGCAGCCTGCTAAGAGGCACGAGGATGTCCTGACTTTTTTATTTATCTCCTAGCTTTCTTTTTTCTCTCCCTCTTGAAGTTCTACCGAATCGCCTTCCTCTTGTGTTTCCGGTTCGCCCGCTGCTTCCTCCAGCGCTTCAGCCTCCATTTCTCCTTCCGGGGTTTCAAGCTCCGCGTCTTGCTGCGGTTCCTCTTCGGTTTCCAGTGCTTCTTCCTTTGGTACAGCTCCTGTCAGCTGCTCTTTAAAGGTATTCTCCAGCTCAATCTGCTGTTGAGCCACTTCCGGTTTTGGTGAAAGAGCATCCACCTTTTTTAAAATAACGGCAGCTGCAAAAAACAATATGGCAAATCCCAGATAGTTTCCTGTACTGGAAGCCACATATTGAATTACATCTTTAATTCCTTCCGATATGGACATTCCATAGCTGGCGTAATAACTCGATACATAGGTAATCGAATAATACAGCATATAAATGACGCATATCAGCGATAATCCGGCACACACATACAGCCCGATCACACCTTTTCTGCACAACGAACTTTTCTTCTTTACTTTCACTCCGATCTCGGCTTTATCTCCCATTTCATTACCTCTTTCTTATCGTTTTCCTCATTATGACAGGATAAGGTGTCGACCGGTTGAGGGAATTGCGTTCATCCGTTGTTATTTGTGTGATAGCTGATCCAGTCATTTTCACTAAAAAGGTATAAACATGCTTCCGCGACCGGCTTTTGACGGATAATTTCCAAAGCTTCCTGATAGATTTGGACTTGGCCCTCATATGTTTGTTTCAGTTTCCGCAGCGCCTGTTCTCGATCTTTTTTATTTACATAACTATTTTTATAGTCAATTAAAACTAAATAATCTTCTTCCTCAAAATAGCAGTCAATCACACCCTGAACCATTACTTCTGTGCCGTCCACCTCTTTCAGCAGATTGAATTCCGTTTCCTTGTACAGCTGATCGGCTTTGGCCGCGCGCACACCAATGTCGCTTTGGAAAAATGCCGCTATTTTATCGCATTCCACGGCCTGCGCCTCATCCGGCAGCAGAAGTTCCTGTTCTTCCATCCGCTTAACTTGGGTGCGCACATATTCCTCGCCCTTCCCTGCCCTTGTCTGCGACAGCGCCTGGGCAAAGTTAATACACTCCATGACTTTATGCATAATCGTCCCCCGCTGAGCTGCGGTAAAGTCTTGCGTTCCCTGTAAAAATGCCGGAGACCTGAGAGCGATTTCTTCTTCTGCATGCTCGCTTCCCATTCGGCTCAGCTCTGTAACCGAGTATTTGGATTTTTTGGATAAAGCGGCCAAATTCTTATACTGAAAGGAGAACCTTCGATCGATTTCCTGGTACAGCGGCTCCTGCAAAAGCGATTGGTCCGCGCTCTCTAAAAAATAGTTCCTGACCTTTTCACGGTTCTGTCCCCGCTGCCGGCTTTCTCCGGTGAGCTGAGTCCTATCGTGCAGGTGTAGATCCAACTCTCCTTCCTGGATCAGCGGAATTAAATAATCGAGAAAGCAGTTCTTGGCTGGAGACGGTTTAGGCTGTCCATCTTCGATGGTTTTGCTGGTGCCTAAAAGGATTAGCTGGTCCATAGCTCTTGTAAATGCCACATAAAGGATTCGAAGCTCCTCTTCCAAATCTTCTTGGCGCATCTTCCGTTCAATGGCAGTCTGCATAAGGGTCTTTCGATACCAGTGCTCCTTATATTCCACCCGGGTCAGGCCCAACCCCAGGTCTTTATGGGCAATGAATCCTTTCCCGGTTTTATTGAAATTAAAACGTTTTCCCAGGCCAGCTGCAATGACAACTGGAAATTCTAGGCCCTTGCTTTTGTGAATGGTCATAATTCTGACAATATCGTCGTTTTCATTGATGAGCTTTACCTGTCCGGTGGGCACTTTCCGGTTTTCCAGCGCCTGTATATAGGTAAGAAACCCATAGATGCCGCCCCGTCCGGTTTCCTGGAAATCTTTGGCCTTATCCGCCAGCGCTCTCAGATTAGCCTGCCTTTGCTGTCCGGCCGGCAAAGCGCCGCAATAGGTGTAGTACTCTGTTTCCCACATCAATTTCCATATGAACTCTTCCAGCGGCAGTACCTGCGCCATTTCTCGGTATATCCGTAGTTTTTCTAGTACATCGGCACATTTTTCCGAAAGCTCTCGCTCCTCTGTCCCATCAGCAAACTTCTGGAATGCTTCAAAATACGAGACATCTTTATATGCAAGCCGAACGTGGATCAGTTCATCGATAGAAAAATGAAAGATCGCTGAACGTAACACGCTTAGAAGGGGAAGATCCTGGCGTTTGTTATCGATCACTTTTAAGAGGTTGAGAAACACTTGGATCTCGATGGTATCAAAATATCCGCCGCTGTCGTCCACATAAGAAGGAATATCCAGTTCCGTAAAAATTTCCTGAAAGACATCAGCATAGTTCTTCGTTCCTCGCATCAAAATTACAATATCCCGTTTTGTAACGGCTCTCTGGCAATTTTTTTTCACATCAAAGATGGGTTTTCCAAGCAGTTCCCGGATAATACCGGCGGCTGCATGGGCTTCCAGCTGGGCATTTTTCATCTCAGCCACATCTTCATCCAGGTCCATGTCCTCGGTAATTCTGCTGTCTACAATATGAAGCTGCGTCTTGTAATCCAGCTCACCTTCATAAGGAACACCCTGATACAAAGCGGCATCCTGATCGTAGCCTTTCATGATTTTTTCAAATACGCCGTTTACAGCAGCGATCACTCGGCCCTTGCTTCTAAAATTTTGGTTCAGGTCAATTTTGGTGTCAAATTTGTTTTTGCCGGAGGCGTATTGCTGGTATTTTGCCTGGAAAATCTCCGGTTCCGCCAGCCGGAACTTATAAATGCTCTGTTTGATATCCCCCACCATAAAGAGGTTATTTTCTCTTCGGATGCGGTCGATCAAGGTATCCTGCAATACATTGCTGTCCTGATATTCATCGATAAAAATGCAGGCAAACTTTTCTCTGTACTCTTTGGCAGCTTCCTCGTGTTCCAGAATTTCGAGAGCATAATGTTCAATATCGCTGAAATCAATCAAGTTCTTTTCCAGTTTTGCCTCGCGAAAACGACGGTCAAATTCCAAAAGCAAGTTCTGCAAATAGCGCGCGGCTGGATAGACACTCTGCAAATCCTCCACATAGGTATCCATGGTCTGGGCGAAATATCGCTCTTTCAACCCGCTGATCATTTTTTTGCTGAAATCCCGGCTGGCTTTCATCTCTTCTTTTATTTGCTCGTAATCTTCTTTTTCGGCTTTTCCCGCACGCATGGTATTGGCTTTAAAGGTAGCAAGGAGCCTCCCTATCCCTTCCAAATCTCCGGTTTTCGCCATTCTTTCCAAAGGCTCAAGGGCCTCCAAGTCCTCTTGATTCTTATGATAGATGCCTTCCGTTCCCGCCGTTTCCGCCAGTTGGCCAGCCTGTCTGAAGCCGTCAAGAATTTGGGAAACGCTTGTTTTCAGGTCTTGCATTATGAACTGGGCCAGGGGGCTTTCGCCGAACCGTTCTTTTGAGAAATCCAGGTCTTTTATATGCGTATCCAGCCATTGAAGCGGATGGGGTATGCTGCGGATGGTGGTGTAAAGGTTCAATAAATTTTCTTTGAGGGCGTGTTCGCTGCGGTCAGAAGCGTAGGCTCGGAGAAACTCCAGAAATTCCGGGTCTTCTGCTTCAAAATAATCCGAAAAAAGTTGATCGATCGTGTCCCATTTCATGATTTCCACAGTGCCTTCATCGCCGATTTTAAAGTTGGGCTCAATGTCGATCAGATAAAAATATCTGCGAATTACTTCCAGGGCAAACGAATGGAAGGTGCTGATATTGGCATTGGCCGCCAAATCCAGCTGTTTTCTCAAGAAAGCTGAACTTTGCGGGTCCTCCTCAATGGCTTTTGTGATGGCGGCAATGAGTTTTTCTTTCATTTCTGAAGCAGCCGCATTGGTAAAGGTCACGATCAGAAACTGGTTGAGGCCGATCCTGTCTTTTAAAATCAGCTGTTTGATCCGCTCTACAAGCACCGCCGTTTTTCCTGAGCCGGCGGCAGCGGAGACTAGTATATTATGGTCGCGCAGGTTAATGGCTTCTTGCTGCTGTTTTGTCCATTTCATCCTACTATTTATTCCTCCTAATATATGAATGTAAAGATCCAGCACCCAACATCCGGTTGGGGCTTCGCCTTCTCATTGTTCAAGTTTCTGTTTTGGTGTTGGTCAGTTGTTTGGTTGCGGCTGGCTTTTAGATGGAATTGACAGCATCTTATTTTACCGCTGATTCCGTCATTACTGAGAGGTTAAGAATAGGATACCTTACGGGCCGCATCTCAGCAAGTTTTATTTGGTTTCTACTAACCCTTTTTTCAATCCGGCGTTCAAGATATACTTCGTGGAAAAGCAGGATCACTTGTATGTCAGCTGGCCCAATATCGTGATTGCTGCCAGGAAGCGCTTATTCTGATAGTTATTGGTAACGAAACGATTCAATAACAACTGGAGTTTCAAAAAATTATCATTTTGTCATTTCAATCCACGCACCCCGTATGGGATGCGACCTGTCCTAGCATCTGATTGGCCGGTTCGTCCCTGATTTCAATCCACGCACCCCGTATGGGATGCGACTGGTATAGTAGGGGATAGAGTTCAATTTACATTAATTTCAATCCACGCACCCCGTATGGGATGCGACCAGATGGTATGGTCAGAGAATGAAAATATCAAGTATTTCAATCCACGCACCCCGTATGGGATGCGACGATAAGTATGGTTGTTCTCATTTTGTTACTATTATTTCAATCCACGCACCCCGTATGGGATGCGACCAAAATCTGTTTCTCTTGTTGATTAGGCTGCGATGATTTCAATCCACGCACCCCGTATGGGATGCGACCTCCAGTGGCCGGGTGAAAACGGCACACACACCATTTCAATCCACGCACCCCGTATGGGATGCGACCGATCAAGAATAGTAGTGTGATCCGGTGGCTGTTATTTCAATCCACGCACCCCGTATGGGATGCGACAAAGCAAGCGCAGCTGAGACAGCAGCGACCAATGCATTTCAATCCACGCACCCCGTATGGGATGCGACTGTTTTACTATTTATGTAATTTTCAAATGGATGCATTTCAATCCACGCACCCCGTATGGGATGCGACCGATCAGATGAAAGTGGGCGTCGCCATCGTGCGATTTCAATCCACGCACCCCGTATGGGATGCGACGCGGCTGGCTGACAACAACGGCGTTTCGATGACGATTTCAATCCACGCACCCCGTATGGGATGCGACCCAGAATAAATCAAATTAGAGTATTGCAATAAATATTTCAATCCACGCACCCCGTATGGGATGCGACGTGTGTAAAGGAGCTGGTAGTATGGCAGTAAAAAAATTTCAATCCACGCACCCCGTATGGGATGCGACGGAGGGAGCGTAATGAAAAACATTACAGTAAAAATTTCAATCCACGCACCCCGTATGGGATGCGACTTCCATAATCCTTCAGATCGTTTACCCAGTCTTATTTCAATCCACGCACCCCGTATGGGATGCGACTAAAGCTGTCGGCGGAGGACATGGAGCGTCTGATATTTCAATCCACGCACCCCGTATGGGATGCGACACGGATGAGCAAAGGTATCCAGACAGCAATGGCATTTCAATCCACGCACCCCGTATGGGATGCGACAAAATGTCAGCATTGCAAGTTTTGTATTGTCCTGATTTCAATCCACGCACCCCGTATGGGATGCGACTGCAAAACTATAAAGCATACCTCATATATTCATAACTAGTTTGTTTTTAACCTACCCAAATTCCATAACATCTCCAAAATTACTATCATTTATACCCCAATTTCACCTTTTAACTGGTGCGAAAGCCCCTGGGAATCCATGTTCACTTGCCTTTCGCACCACCAGCTAAAGCGTTCCTTATTCATTCAACTGCTCCTCATCAGCAAGTTCCTCCGCAGAGCGCACCACGCACACTAGAGAAAACGGCACGTCTATCCGCTTCAACCACGATATTTACCAATTTCTCTGCCGTAATTGGAATATCTCTTTAAGCAAAGAGTATTCAATACATCTTATTGTACCATATCTATCTATTGATTCGGCAAATAATTCGAAGAGATTTTTAAAGCTGCATTAATTGGCCTGTACCTCTGGGATAAGCAAAATTCGGATGATGACGATCCCACAAGGCAAAACTGGTCAGTGAAAGCGTTTAAAAACAAGTAGGAATCTATTCTGGAATTTGATATAATAAATAAGATATTGGTTTATAAATTTCTCTTAATATGGAGGTAACATACATGAATAGCTTCAAACGGCCGACCATGCTGATGATCTTGGATGGTTTTGGCTATAACAAAGATACTTATGGAAACGCCATTGCGCAAGCATACACACCAGAATTGGACAAAATTTTTGCTAAATTCCCGAAAACCACATTGCAGGCGTGCGGCCTAGCAGTCGGTTTGCCGGAAGGGCAAATGGGAAACTCGGAAGTTGGTCACTTAAACATAGGTGCTGGTCGGATCGTATACCAAGAACTGACTCGCATTACGAAAGAAATCGAAGATGGTGTGTTTTCTAATAACACAGTCATGAACGAAGCAATGGAGCACGTTCTTAAGAACCACTCCGCGCTCCATCTCTTGGGATTAGTGTCTGATGGAGGAGTTCACAGCCATATTAATCATTTATTAGCCTTGATCGACATGGCCGTTGAAAAAGGAGTTAAGGAATTATACGTCCATTGCTTCTTAGATGGCCGAGACGTGCCTCCCTGCTGCGCTGCTGCATATATCCAGCAGTTGGAAGCGCATATGAACAAAGTCGGTCTTGGGAAAATTGCGTCCATCGCTGGCAGATACTATGCCATGGACAGGGACAAACGATGGGACCGTGTAAACGCAGCTTATGATACCATGACACTTGGAAACAACCTTCGTGCTGCTTCGGCGGATGAAGCGCTAAAGGTTGCCTATGAAAGGGATGAAAACGACGAGTTTGTTCAGCCTACATTCATAGACCATGGACAGGTCGTGAATGATAATGATGCAATGATTATGTTCAATTTCCGGCCGGATCGGGCACGGGAAATAACTCGCGCTTTCGTTGCAAACGAATTTGATGGTTTTCAACGCAAGAAAAAACTTGAGAATCTTTATTATGTTTGTATGACTCAATATGATGCGGAAATGCCCAATGTCCATATTGCTTACCCCCCGCAGTCTCTCAAGGCCACGTTGGGCGAATATTTGTCTGATTTAGGACTGACTCAGCTGCGCATTGCAGAAACAGAAAAATATGCACATGTCACCTTTTTCTTTAATGGTGGTGTGGAAGCGCCCAATAAAAATGAGAAGCGTATCCTGATTCCTTCCCCAAAAGTAGCCACATACGACCTTCAGCCAGAAATGAGCGCCTACTTAGTCACGGAAAAAGTTTTGGAAGAAATCGCTTCTGACAAGTATGATGTAATTATTCTCAACTTCGCCAATGCCGATATGGTCGGCCACACCGGCATCATGGAAGCTACCGTTGCTGCTATTGAAACATTGGATAAATGCGTGCCCCAGATTGTGGACGCTGTTTTAAAAAAAGACGGACAAATTTTGTTGACTGCAGATCACGGAAATGCGGATAATATGTTGGACGAAAACGGAAACGTTGTTACAGCTCATTCGTTAAATCAAGTACCGCTGTTGCACATTTCCGATAACCCTGTTCAACTGAGAGACGGCGGAAAATTGGCAGATTTGGCTCCAACGCTGTTGGACCTGATGGGCATTGCTATACCGAACGAGATGACTGGTGAAAGTCTGATAAAAAAGAATAAACTATGAAATGATACAGGAGACCTCAAGTCTGGAATTTGAGGTCTCTTTGCAAAAAATTAGTAACTGCTTAAAATAAGAAACAAATAAAACTTACTTAGACATGCGAAGTGGTCCAATTCAGCTTCATCCAAAACTATCAGGATTTAAGAGTAATTATCTTTATATTGATACTTTTTCTATACAAGCTTGAAGAAAGTCGGCAAAGTATCAAATTTGGAAGAATTCAAACCAATCTTTGACAATTTTTAAGTTGCTTACTTCCAATCGATGTGATTTGGGACAGTAAACTATCAAACTAATTCTTTCCTATCTGAAATTTCGATATTGACAGATTCTAAAGACTTGTTTTTTTCTGCTGACCCAATATGCAAATCACGTCGCTGCAAATTATAGCTCTCCCTTCGACAATGTCGTTAAAAAATAGCAAGAACTATATGATCAGTATATAAATCCTTTTTGGTCACATATACAATACAGCCTCTATATGGTTTATGCTATCATATTTTGCGTTCGTATTTCAAATCTAGTATTTATACACCCTGTAGTATGGTACGGCACAAATATCTCGCAAACTGCTATGAGATCCCGCTTGCATTTCAATCCACTACCCCCGTATGGGATGCGACGCCTATTGCAATTACTTAGATGTAGCGGTTTGTACATTTCAATCCACGCACCCCGTATGGGATGCGACTGAGGGCTCTTATTTTTTACGCTGAACAAGATACATTTCAATCCACGCACCCCGTATGGGATGCGACCTCTCCAACACCGCACAATCGATCCATTCTTTGCAATTTCAATCCACGCACCCCGTATGGGATGCGACTGCAAAACAACACAAAATTTCAAATAGATTCTGTACAATCTTGCTTTAAATACGAAACTTTCAATTCAATTCCCTGAATAACTAACCATTTTCTGTAAAAACTCAATCGAATTTTAGTGCGAAAGACCCGGGGATTTCATGTTCGCTTGGCCTTCGCACCAAGCGCATCAGGCTGCTTTCAGACCATTAAAACGCCTTCTGCCTCATAACCCACCTTGGCCCCAAAATGTTCAACCTTATTCGCATAGTTATTTCCAAGATAATAAAACCGAAGGCTGTCTACTTCCGTATCAATAATAGATAACAACTTGTCCTTCAAAAGCAGCACCTGGGACGGATCGAGGATGCATTCAAACACAGAGTTCTGCACCCGCTGCCCATAATTCACACATTCTTTGGCCACTTTCCGTAGTCGCCGCTTCCCGCCGCTATTCTGAGTGGATACATCATAAGTAATCAATATCAACATAAAATCACTCCTTTATTTCCATAAAAACGGCGGATACGCTTCCAGATCCCCACGGATTGTCCTCGCCAAGAGCAGCGCCTGAACATAAGGCACCAGACCCCAGGGAATTTTTTCCTTTAAAAAGGGATGAGTCAGCGTCTCCTTTTTATGAGACTGCCACGCAGAAAAGAACTGCTTTCGGCCATCTTCGTTGAGCAAAACCGCTCCATCGCCTTGACAGTCGAAATGCTCCCCTTTTATTATCTTTTTATTTACCAAGGTGAGCACAAAGCGATCTGCCATAATTCCCCGCAATTCTTCCAGCATGTCTAGAGCCAGCGAGGTTCTTCCGGGCCGATCGCAGTGAAGAAAACCCACATATGCATCTAGCCCCGCGCCTTCCAATGCTCCGGCGCACTCATTGCCCAAAATGGTATAGGCAAAGGACAGGAGCGCATTGATATTGTCCATAGGCGGTCTGCGGCTGCGCCCATGGAACTTAAAGTCCTCTTTCTGATTGATGATCAAATTATCAAAGACAGAAAAATATTTGGAAGCCAGCTCTCCCTCAAGGCCTCGCAGAGAATCCAAATTTTCGCAGTTTTTGATATGAGGCAGACCTTCGTTCAAGGATTGAGAAACTGCTTTCACCCGGTCAGTATCAATACGCATGCCGTTGTCCCGAATGGTACGTTCCAAACTCCAGCGGCAGTTGAACACCTTCCCGATGATCATGTTTTTGGCATATGAAAGGCTTTTTTCTTCATGATCGGAAATCCGATATTGTTCTTTCCGCAATAAAACATTGCCAAAGGACGTCCCTGCAGTACGGGCCAAAAATTTACCGCGGGGAGAATAAAAACTCATTCCCACTTCTCTGGATGCGCATGCTCCCATCAGGGCAGGTGATGCTCCCTTATAGCTAAAGCTGACGATATTTTCCAGAGTGTGGAGGGGAAAGCGTCCTGCCGTTTCTTCTTCACGCAGAACAACAACATTCTCTCCGTCCAGTGCCAGATACACATCCTCAGAAAGGACATACAACGTATTCAAGAGTTTTTTCATTCACCTTCACCCGCCTCACCGATCTGATCATTTATGTACTTGGTCACATCCAGATTTTTATTCAGCTTGGGCAGACAGAGGTCTTTCAGCGAGCAAGATCTGCACTTTTTCGTGGTTTTTACCTTAGGTGTATATCCTCTTTTATAAAGCCTGTGCATTTCCTCACAGATCTCTTCCACATGGCTGCGCAGTTCACTGGTAAAAGCCACTTCCTCCCGCCGTTTGTTCTCTCCATAGAACAAATATCCCTTTGATATTTCGGTCAGAAACATTTCCTCCAGGGATATCGCCTGTGCACAAAGCTGAACTTCATCCTCCAACCCATCTTTTTTCGTGCCCCGCTTGTATTCCACCGGCACTACCTGCCAAAGTCCATCGTAACCTTCCAGGTTTATGCCTTGCTTCCTTTGGTGAAACTCCACCACATCGCACTGCCCAGAAATTCCAAGGCTGGCGGAGGCGATGCGAAGCCCCCGCATAATAAGCAGCTTTCCCCGCTTTTCAACCGACATTTCTTCATGAGCCTTTTTATGCATCAGTTCGCCGGCTGTGGTCCTGTAATTTTCCGCCCACTGCTGCTCAATATGAATTAACGCCCACTGCCTCCTGCAAAACTCAAAGTGCTGGATACCGGAAAGCAGCAAATATTCCTCTTCTTCATAGCGCGGCATACTAAATCCCCTCAATATATTCAGGTTCCAGGCCCTCCAATGGAATAATTCTGATATCATAGTCGTCGATGGAGGTTGGAACTTGAGATGGATCCTTTTCCTTGATTTCCAGGCTGCGATGAACCTTTGCGGAAGAATACTGTCCGATCTTATTATTATGCTTCCACCAATATACTCTGATCACTTCCATGCTCCCGTCCGGTCTGGCCGAAGAAGCATCGTTGACGAACAAAGTTCTGAGGCATTCTTTTAATTTCTCAGCATCCTCAGCCGAAAAACCGGTTTTTTCAGCCAGCTGAACGTTGATGGACCCTTTTATTTCATACAGCCCAAAATTGACCATATGTTTCATACCCATTGTATCGGATCCTTTTTTCTTATCATCCTCACTGTTTACGCTCTTTGTGATCTGCATGCTGGACACATCTACCGGTGTGATGCTCCTGGCCTGGTGAATGGATACCGGACCTCTGACACCAACGGAGACACCCTCCTTTGGTGCTGCGCCTTTAAATGCAAAAACCTGTCCAAAAGCACGAACATCGAACCAGGCCTCGCAAGCCTGTTTTGCAAAATCTTCCTTACTGAGCTTTTCAGGAAGTGTGTTTTTCGCCCGGTCATTTAGATTAGAAAAACCGTCGTCCGCACGATCATCAGACTGAACAAAAATTGACTCGCCTTCATCCTGAAGCCGGTTACGCAGTTTCCGTTTTATACAAACATCGGAAATTTCCCCATATCCTTCATAGGTTGTTCTCGGCCGGTTTCCATTCAGCGGATCACCGTTGGGATTGGCATTGCGGACTGCTGCTAATACAGCAAAATCGATTTTATGATTTAAAGTACTCATTCTATATTCCTCCTCTATGCATCTTTTTTACTCTTATACAATTCCGCCCTTTCCAGCCAATAGCCGGTCAGATACAGTTCGTTCAAAGCCTTATTTTGTTCTATACGGGATTCTGCTCCCAGGATTTCGGAAATCGTTCCGATTTCTTTTCTGAAATAATTCCTTGTTCCCGGTGTCATGCGATTGAAATAAGGGTTCAGCGCCTCTTCGATGATTTTACGGGTTGCACCCGGGTGCTGTGCAAAGGCCGTCTGGAAACGAATGGCATTCGGTTCCCGTCTTTCCTTATCATCATATGTACTTCGCTCAGCTAGTTCATAAACAGCCAGGAGCATTCCGTAAAGAAAACTTCTTCGGTCCTGCCCCGTCAGCTTTTCCAGATTTTGTTCCAAATTCATTTCGATTTCCACTCCTTTGTCTTTGTAGTATTTTGCAATTAATGCACATGCGGTCGATAAAATCCGTTCCCGGTTGCCGTAAGTATACCCCTGCGGATGGGATGCCTTTTGAAAAATAGCATGAGTAAAGTCACTTGGAATACGCTGCTGATCCACGATACAATGAAATAATCTCTGGTACTGCATAATCATCAGCTTGTCATCCACTTTTACCATTCCCCCTTGTTCGCTGCCGAAGGCATAAGCTACGATTTTGCCGATAGCCGGTGTTTTCACCTCCTGATGGGGCTTTTTCTGACTGTCGAAGGTGGTAAACTGCCAGCAGCAGCTTTCGTACCAGCTGCGAATCCGTGCAAAATAATCCATTGCATTCAGCTGATTATAATAGGTGATTGAAAGGCGGCCAGTCGTCGCTGCCTGCAGGGTAAGCAGAGCGATCTCGTCTGTTGCATTAAAGTTATCCGCATAACCATTTAAAAACTTCTGTAATTTCTTGCGATATTCCGGCATGGTATTGGGCCGAACATCTTCCTCATATTCCAAGTCCTCCCCTGCTCTCGGCATCTTGATATTTTTCAAATTCCAGCAGATATACGTCCTTTTATCGCTGTTTCCTATCGAATAGCCCTGCTGCTTAGCAAGCCACTTCAACGCATTGTGCGCTTTTTGAGATGCTTCGTATCCGAAGGCATATGCCTGTTCACCATCCCGGAAGCGGCCTCGATAAGTGAAGTCCGTATTATCGTTGGCAGAAAATAGTTTTGCTCCGTAACTGGAGGCGAGAATCCCCTTGGGATGGTTATCCGAGACGGCCGCTGGTTTTGCGGTCAAATAACAAATATCTTCCCGTCCTTTTTTCTCGTGAATATAGTAGTCCTGCCATGCTTGGAACAACGTCTTGTCCAGCCAGCATTCTTCCGGTTCTTCTGTGCCGAAAACAAGAAAACGAACCATACATTTATCATAAGTTCTACCCGCAATCTTGTCTTTAGTCAGTTTTCCCGTTTCATCCAGATTGACAATGCCATATTCCGATAAATCTTTGATCAATCTCTTTTGGGAAAGGTATTTGCAGATTGCGCTCACCTTCTCATAGCAAAACTCCGACCCGTTCCATTGTTCCAGTTCTTTCATATAGGCTTCAAATCGATTTTTTCCGGTATCCGCTTCTTTCTTAGTGGCCGCATACCATTGATAGTCCCCTGCCAAATAGGTAAGGTTGTCGCACAATGGATGAGGGGCAATGCCGTTAGCGCGGCCGGCAGAATCATCAGTTACCGGAATGATCGTCTCAGCATCTTTTTTATCCGAAATAATACTGGCATCTTTGAAAGTTCCCTCATCATCGATAGTCACTTCGATCTGGATGCTGGCAGTCATGTGAGATATAGGGCAAAGTGGATATTGCGTATAAAAATTGGCGACCATCGCTTGATTGGATTCGTAGGTGTCATACAGCATTTTAAAGAGACTCATCGATATCCCTCCCCGTCTTATCCACACTTTGAAAATTGCAGTGTTCTTCGCCGAAAGCCTTCATGGACATTTCCCGCACAGGTCGGTGAATACAGCTTTGCGGCGGAGCAAAGTCGATCACGCCCGAACGCATAATGCAGTGCCATAGACGAACGGTCATTTTCCCTTTTGTTTCCTCGCAATAAGCTTCATCCGCATAAGTGATTCCATGATACATCATACCAAAATCCAATTCCGGTATCTCATCATATGCGCCTTTTCCTTCTCCAAAAACACAAGGCTCCACATAGCCCTGACACTCCCTGGTGCCGAGAAAAATATCCCGCCTTCCGCCTTTTTTAATCATGCGCTTGGCGATATTATGATGCTTGTTTTCATTTCGGTCCTGGGAAAGCTCCGGCCGGTTTTCATTCCAGATAAAATGGGCCTTGACCTGATAACAGCAGTTTTTCAGATATGTATAATAGGAAAGGTCATTTTTATTGCTGGTGTATTTGATGGGCCGAATTCCTTTGGCCTCGGTCTGTATTGGATTCATGATCCGCACCGAATCAATTACCCAGACGAGCGTAGGTTTCCAGTAGATGCTTTGTAGAATTCCCTTCAGCGCTTCGTAGGTCGGAACCTGATAGGTGAATTTTTCTCCGCCCACTCTTGTCATGGGGTCGGAAAAAAGCGCATAATCTCCGGAGACTTGAAATTCCACAAAATTATCGTGCTTCATAGACTTTCTCCTTCCTTTGCATTACATGGACAAAAAATCATCGGACTGTACGTATTCGTCAGGACAAACACCGGTGTCATCGTTATAAGCGGTTTTGTCCAAAATGATCACCCCCTCTATGAGGTCGTCTGCTAAACGTCCATTTTCTCTCAACTTGTTCAATTCATATGGAAACAGGCTCACGGTATAGGGTTTCATGGCATCCAGCTGTTCTTTTTGATAAGCATAGTTCCATTTTGCCTTTTCGGAGCACAAATTCGCAATGTATGTATCAACCTTCTCATCGTATTTTACCACAACATCCGTCTTATCATCGTCAAAGACTTTGCAGTATTTGCCTGCTGTTTTAAATGCTTGTCTAAAATAAAACGGCGGGCACTCAGCCTCCATGGTTTCACAGTCCATGAGCATGGTGCGGATAAATTGTTCGGTGTCGTCGATGGTAACTGGGTATTTGAATTGCATTTTAACGCGAGTATCGCCAAACAAGCGTTTGTAATAAAACTGGATTAATTCCTGCGACAGGATGTCGTCTCCATACAGCTGCGGCTTTTTCTTAAAGTCATAAAGTACCTTGCTGCAGCATTTTTGCGCGGTTTCAATCTCCTTCAGCGGCCCCAGGGATTCTTCCTTCAGTTTTACAAGAAAGGCATCGCAGATATGCTGCCAATCATTATTTCGATTGCATCTTCCCGCTGCTTGTACGATGTTGTCAATGCCTGCCCAAATTCGGATAACGCTTTCAAAGGAAAAGTCGATACCAGCTTCTACAAGCTGTGTGGATATGCAGATCACTTTTCGATCTTCGTGAAGCCCGGGCGTCCTGCCAATCTTATCAAGAATGTCCTGCCTGTGCTGTTTGCACATGGCGGTTGATAAGTGATAAATCTCATAGTCCCTTGGACATGCTATTTTTACTTTCTGATACAGCCTCCTGGCTGTGGTTTTCGTATTGCAAATAACCAGAATGGAATCTCTGTCTTCGATCTTTTCCCTTGTGAAATCAGTGAGTTCGTCCAGTGTCATGCCCGGACCTTCTGTTTTATCAATTAACCTGACTCTCTTAAAGACCTCCATTCTTTCTTTGTCGATTTGGACGATATCCGGGTTATCCGCCAGGTGAAGCGACAGGCTCACTCGCTCAAATGCCGGTTGTGTTGCGGAACATAGGATTACGGTGCTGCCGCAGAAATCCGCCAGAAAGTTAATTGCAGTGGTGAATAGTTCGGTAAATTTTAACGGAAGGGATTGTACTTCGTCGATGATGATTACGCTGTTGCATAGCGATTTCATCCTGCGAACAGCGGAAGTTTTATGGGAGAAGAGGATATTCAAAAGCTGCACCATGGTCGATACCACAAAAGGAGCTGCCCAGGTTTCCATCAATAGTTCGTTATTGCCCAGCTCGTCTTGCTCCATGTTCGTGTTTACGATATTGGAATGGTGTTCTAAGACCAAATTATGATCCTTCACATAGTCTCTTATATCTTTGCTGTTTTGATCCAGTACGCTCAGCAAAGGTATGATAAAAATGATGCGGTCTTTTTCATATTCCGCAGCATGATTCAGTGCGTATCTCAGCGAGGCCAGTGTTTTTCCCCCGCCGGTAGGAACCGTTAATCGGTAGATACCGCCTCTCTTGAAAGCGGCCTTTTTGCATTCTTGTGAAATATAGGAGCGCGCTTCATTGATCGGCGAGTCCTTTTTAAAATCTTTTATTTTCTCTTCCATGTGCGCGCATTGTTCTATCCAAAATCTGCGGTCCGGCTGAAGTTGTTCAAGCAGGTTTCCGCTCATAAACTCCGCCGTATCTCTTCGATCCCCTTCAATAATTGCGGATAAAATCAACCTCTCAAGATAGCTGTACATCATCCGCTCACTCCGATTGTTGGGGGTTTTATTCTGTTTGCCGATGGCTTCCAGAAAATGTTCAACTTCTTCGCAGGCCTGTTGGAATAAGGTGTCAATTTGTTCTTCGTCAGCGACTTCTCGAAAGAAATTTTCTTTTACTTCCTGATAGCCGATTTCTTCTGCATCGCACTCCATTCGATGCAGAAATCCATTGGTCTTTTCCTGATCGGTCGGATCTTGTATGTCAAACAGTCCGTGATGAGACCCCATGGCAGCAGCAAGGATTTCGCAGGTTATCCGCTCAATTTTCGGCGCGTCCGGTGAATGGTAGCGTTCCATAATGTAGCGAACTGCCGCAAAGGTGTGGTTAACGCTTCCCCGTGCCGGCTGTCCACCTGCATATTGCTCCTCAAGGTATTTGGTAAACCTCTCTCTGGCCTTACCCATGTCATGAAGCAGCCCGCCAAGATAACTGATAAAAAAGAGTCCGATTCCCTTTAGCGCTTCCCCGGCGTATTCAGCGACTTTTACAGAGTGCTCTTTTATGGTCTGTTCGTTTCGCTGTTCATTGATCTTTGTAATATGCGCGAATAGTTTGCTGTTTTTCATACCCATGCTCGCTTCCATAATTTTCTTACTTGTATCATACCATAAATGGAATTCAATCGTGGATAAAAAGTGAAATTTTTCGTCTATTATGACGATTATTGGAGGGATTGGGTTACGAGATAACGATCTTGTCTGGTGCCATGCTCATAGCATGCTGAATATTGCCTTATTTGAACAATTCAAAAGCATCTACAATACAGGGTACCGGCAACTTGGAGTATATGGGGATGCCAGGAGCTAATTACATACCTGCAGTGCACTCGGCTGTGAGATTTTGCCATTTCAATCTACGCACCCACAAAGGGTGCGACGTAAAATGGAAGCTGCTTTAATCGAAGCCATTACATTTCAATCCACGCACCCACAAAGGGTGCGACAATATTGCCCTGTTGGCCGATGTGATGGGGCACTGATTTCAATCCACGCACCCACAAAGGGTGCGACCGGCGCTGTCCGATATGATATTTTGTTCAACATCATTTCAATCCACGCACCCACAAAGGGTGCGACAATATTTCCGGTCGTATCCGGTCCACTTGATCCGATTTCAATCCACGCACCCACAAAGGGTGCGACATAGCCACCGCCAATTTATTCAGCGGCTAGTATATATTTCAATCCACGCACCCACAAAGGGTGCGACCTGTTTCGTCAATCGGCAAAACAAACCAAGCGAAAGATTTCAATCCACGCACCCACAAAGGGTGCGACCAACAAGCTAGTGCTTTCAACTTCCAAAGCTTTATTTCAATCCACGCACCCACAAAGGGTGCGACAATCTGTAAATTATGTTTTTTCCTATTGTCTTTTATTTCAATCCACGCACCCACAAAGGGTGCGACTCGATTTCAAAAGTCTGAGTATCTGTATGTTTAATTTCAATCCACGCACCCACAAAGGGTGCGACCCAGCAAGCGCATCCGTTAAAGTATTCGCAATTATTTCAATCCACGCACCCACAAAGGGTGCGACGTCGCAGTTTCCCGGTATATCTGCAAGTACGTCACATTTCAATCCACGCACCCACAAAGGGTGCGACGTCTTAGAGTGTCAGAGCTTTCACAGATAAAGCGTATTTCAATCCACGCACCCACAAAGGGTGCGACGTTGTGTCAGGTTTAAACCGTCAAGGTATTCCTGAATTTCAATCCACGCACCCACAAAGGGTGCGACGCCGGTACTGCACTATTTTGTCTGCCATAAACAATTTCAATCCACGCACCCACAAAGGGTGCGACCTTATCTTCCATATTATTATCGAGAGTAATTTGATTTCAATCCACGCACCCACAAAGGGTGCGACAAGCTGGGAAAGAGGAAAATGTTTGAGATAAAAGATTTCAATCCACGCACCCACAAAGGGTGCGACATAAGTCCCAGTACGAACAACCAGGTGCCAAATATTTCAATCCACGCACCCACAAAGGGTGCGACCAATTTTTAAATCGAAGAATCATATTTATAGATATTTCAATCCACGCACCCACAAAGGGTGCGACTTGTGCAGATTGTAATCAAGCAATGGTAAGAAATATTTCAATCCACGCACCCACAAAGGGTGCGACTTGTAAATGTGCTCTGCTTCATCCACCACTTCCAATTTCAATCCACGCACCCACAAAGGGTGCGACATGACAGAGGCGATGCTTGCCGCGATACCGTCAATATTTCAATCCACGCACCCACAAAGGGTGCGACCGTTTCTCTTGTGCCAGTTTCTCAGATTCCGCTTATTTCAATCCACGCACCCACAAAGGGTGCGACTCCGGCATCCTTACAACTCCTTTCTATGACTTAATTTCAATCCACGCACCCACAAAGGGTGCGACCGCTTCCAATTTTCATGATATACTCTGCAATAATGATTTCAATCCACGCACCCACAAAGGGTGCGACTATTGTTATTCCCGTTGCCTTCTTGTTCCTTTTGATTTCAATCCACGCACCCACAAAGGGTGCGACTGCAAAACTGTTAAAAATATCTCCGATATTTATTACTATTTTGCTTTTACTCTACTTGTTTTCAAACTACTTTCCCAAATCTCTTACAATTTACGATTAAATTCAGCTTATTCTAGGTGCGAAAGCCCCAGGGAATCCATGTTCGCTTGCCTTTCGCACCTCGCATTTACAATTTCCCTTATCCGTTTAGTTTTACAACAGCCTCTGCGCCTTTCATCCCAACGGTAACACCCAGTTTTTCAGCTTCGGGAGTTACCGTTTTTACAGTGTTTTCCAACAGTTCATCAAAGCTGCTGCCACTGATGATCGCAGCGGCGTCGCTAAACTTTTCCGCTGCGGCTTGATTCAAATATCCACACATAATATATCCCCTTTTGCAAAGTAAAATCAGCATATTGGGGTGTCCTTCACCGCCGGGTTCTTTGATCGAAAGCCCTTGTATGGTTTGTCCGGAAACGTTTAGCAATTCAATCTTTATCATAATTTCAATCCTTTCATTCATTTCCTATTTACAAAATATTCGTTATTTCTTTAATTGTAACATATGAAACCACTGATGCGGCAAGCAATTTTCAAAATACCATTCTGACCAGCGAGAGTGAATCATGCTTTTTAAATGGAAGTGCTATCCTTTGGAAAAAACAGAACAATCTTTTTAAAATTTACGCCTTTTTCAACGATTGAGCCCTCTCAAATTAAACTTCGAGCAGCCAGACGGCCTTTTTCTCAATATGAGGCCTCTCTGGCCCACAACTTTGCGAAAAAAGTACAAAATTTTCATGAAATTTTCCCAGTTACCAAGTCCAGCAGGGAACAGTCTCGGATCAAATTTCAATCTCCGCACCCTGTAAGGGATGCGACGCTTCACCTTGGGCATTTGTCGTTATCTCATCTTTATTTCAATCCACGCACCCCGTAAGGGATGCGACGGCATCTGTTACTATTACATCCATTCCTAAAACTATTTCAATCCACGCACCCCGTAAGGGATGCGACTGCGATTACCCAGAAGCTTTCGATCTCCGAAGCTATTTCAACCCACGCACCCCCCATATTGAAATTCCGCTTTCACTGCTGGAACACGACATACGTCTTTCCATTCACTCCTTTTCGGGAGGGCGGCACTTACGGATAATCTGTTCAGCAGCCTTAATCCCATCTACGGCCGCCGACATAATACCACCGGCGTATCCCGCACCTTCGCCGGCCGGATAAATACCTTGAATTTCAGACTCCATCCCCTCGTTTCGCAAGATGCGGACCGGAGAAGAACTGCGGCTTTCCACAGCGGTCATCCTTGCGCTTGGATTATCGAACCCGCGCAGTTTCTTCCCCAGATGAGGCATAGCTTCTTTTATCGACTGAACTGCGAAATCAGGAAGGCTGGCTGCCACCGGATTCATTTTATCCGAAAAGGCTCCCCAGGTTGTGCGCGGTGGATTGCCGTTCTCAAATGCCATCCGTTCATATTTTTCCTGAAATTCCACCCCTGCCAGCACATCGGCGGATGGGAAATCAGAAGTTCTCACATCTACCAGAAGACCGCTGTTGGCAAACCGGCTGTCCCGCGCGTGGTTGCTCATCCCATTGGTCACCGTCATTCCTTTCTGTGAAGCAGCCATAATCACTTCGCCGCCCGGGCACATGCAAAAAGTATAAACACCTCTCCCATTTTCACAATGGTAACTTAGCTTGTAATCCGCCGGGCCAAGCAGCTCCGCCAGAGCCGGGTCCCCGTACTGAGCCCTGTCGATCCATTCCTGAGGATGCTCGATTCTGACGCCGATGGAAAAGGGTTTTTGCTCCATTGGAAGCCGCCGCTTTCTGAGCATGCGCAAGGTATCCCGGGAGCTATGGCCCAAGGCCAGAATCAAATGCTCCGTATGAAAAATCGGCCCGTCATTGATGACTGCACCATGCAATTCACCGTCCGACACCAGCAAATCCGTGACTTGGCTTTCAAACAAAATTTCGCCGCCCTGTTCCTGGATTCTTTTGCGCAGATTTACAACCACGCGGCGCAGCACGTCCGTTCCGATATGGGGTTTATGCTTGTACAAAATATCCCGGCTGGCTCCGGCATCCGCAAAGGTTTCCAGCACTTTAAAAATTCTTGGGTCTTTGATGCCTGTCGTCAGCTTTCCATCGGAAAAGGTCCCTGCGCCGCCTTCTCCAAACTGCACATTGGAAACCTCGTCCAGCTGGCCGGTCTGCCAGAACCGCTCCACATCTTTTACCCGCTGCTCCATAGCCCGCCCCCGCTCAGCAACAATAGGCCGGTAGCCCATCTCTGCCAAAATCAACGCCGCAAACATTCCGCAGGGACCGAACCCAACAATGAGCGGACGCTCGCTCATGGGAGTGTTTCCCGACTTTGCATATTGATAGGTCAGATCGGGCGCCAAAGGCAGTTTGAGCTTTTTATCACAGGAAAAGTCCACCGTATACACCAAACTGATGCGGCTTTTGTCCCTCGCATCCACCGACTCCCGGCGGATAATCCAATCCGTGACAGCCGCCCCGGTTTTCTTTTTTATTTTTTGTGGGATCAGGCTTTGATCCTCTCCCGGTTTTAAACGAATTTGATGAATTCTATACATTTTTTGCTGTCCGGGGCAAATCAACTCCCCGTATCCTTTCCAGGGCAGACCCCGTAATTTTTCAAAGACAGCACTATTATATCGCACAATCCTTCCGCGGACAAGATACATAAAGAGCCGGACAGTATCAAGCCAGCATTGTCATTTTCTTTCACTTTACAACCCGGACCATATCCAACGTGCCGCCGTGGATCCCATGAAGATGCCTTCCTTGCTCATTCTGATCCCCTAAAAATCTTAGAATCTCATCATTGATCCTTTCTCCCGGGCAAATGGCCGGTATTCCCGGCGGATAAGGCACGATCATCTCAGCGCTGATGCGGCCGCAGGCATCTTCCCATGGAATCTTTTCCGTCTGGGACACATATGCCTGACGGGGCGTCATAACGGCCTCCGCCATTTTGGGCAGTTTATTCCTCCATTTGGCAAGGGGCGCTTCTCCTTTGTGCCGGACGGATATCTCCCGGCACGCGGCAATGAGTCTGTCCAAATCAGAGCGCGTTCCACCCAGGCCGACCATACAGACCACATAAAAGTTATCCGAAAATTCGATCTGTATGCCGTAATCATCGATCAGCGCGCGCTCCAGCGCATAACCGGTAACGCCCAGGTCTTTTGCGGAAATGACCAATCTTCCCGGCTCCATATCAAAAATATGACAGCTTCCGGCAATGCGCCGATCAAGAACCGAAAATCCTTCTATGGATTCAATCTCCGCTTTTCCGTATTCGACCAGGTTATAGACCCGTTGGAGAACACCTTCCCCCTGCACGGCCATATAATGGCGGGCAAGATCCAGCGAAACCTCCAGCAGCGCCGACGGGCTTGTGTTTTGGGCCATCTGTAAGTTAAAGCGCAGCCTGTCCAAATCGATCCGATCGCTGTTCACGTGGACCATGGAGCTTTGGGACAGGGACCCGGAGACCTTGTGAGTGCTCTGTGTTACAAGGTCCGCCCCGCAGCGAAGTCCGCCGGCCGGATATTTATCATGAAAGTACACGTGGTTGCCGTGGGCCTCATCGACCATATGAACGCCCCCGCGCATATGTACAATTTCTGAAATCGCATTCAGATCACTGTATACGCCGTGATAAGTGGGCACGACTGACAGGACCGCTTTTGCTTCCGGGTGTTCTCCATAGACCCTTTCGATTTCAGCTGGATCCATGCCTCCAATGAGCCCCAGCTCATCGCTCACATCAGGGAATGCGAAAACAGGTACCGCGCCGCTGATAATCAGTCCGTATATGACGGATTTGTGACAGTTTCTCGGCACAATGATCGTTTCTCCTTCCGAAACCACCGAGCAGATGGCTGCGATATTTGCGCCGGAAGTGCCGTTTACCATGAAAAAGCTTTCCTTGGCTGCCCAAGCTTGGGCAGCCAGCCTCTGCGCTTCCATGATAACCCCGTCCGGCTCGTTCAAATCATCCAATCCGTCCACCTCGCAGATATCCATTTTAAAGATATTTTCGCCTGCAAAGTCCGTCCACTTGGGGTTTATGGCCCTGCCCATCATATGGGCCGGCATAAACATCGGCGCAATGTCCCTCTTTGTGTAAGCGATGATCGCATCAAATAATGGTGTTTTATTTTGATCTAAACTCATGATACCAACTCCTTTGCTAAACAATGATCCTTTTTCCGTCCAACGGCAAAGACCGCAGCGCCGACCAAAGTCATGACGATTCCATAGATGAGCAGAATGTTGAGCATGCAGTCAAAATCGCTCAAGAATCCTGTTCCGTAGGTCTGGGCATAATATTCAGGGCCCCAACCGCCTTCGTACCATCTTAGAAACGGTACGCTGATCATGGAATATACGCCGACAAACAGGCCGAACACCCCGATCCTGACAATATCGCCGGCAGCAAGACCGGTCGCCGGGTTGATGGGATATAAAACTGGATTTTCTTTATAAAAGCCGCCATAACATTTTTTAAAAAAGATATAAAAAACCACAGCAAGGGGCAGCAGCATGATCCCTCCCAGAAAGTAGTCGGTTCCATTGATCAGCATGACAAAAGCAGCAGCCGCAGCTGGCGTATACCCGCAGTATTTCAAGCCCAGCTTGCCTCCGGGAACTTTGAACAAGGCTTTGTCTCTCTGCTCCAGCGGAATCTTTTTTCTGATTCGCAGCAAGGACAGGGCCACTAGCGCGTAAGTTCCCAGGCTGAAAGCTACCTCCAGCAAAACAAGGGCCGTAAAATCATACTTGAGCAATAAGATTGTCACAGCTGAATATACAAGAATACTTACGTAAGGCACACCTTTGTTCTTTGATACCTTGCTCATAAATCTGGAGAAAAGATTGGCATCCGACAATACGAAGAATCCCCTCGACCCCGATGCGATCTGGCTGTTGAAGATGGCCAGGTTTGACGCAATCGCAACCACGCAGAAGAATAAACCCATGTACGGTCCTATATTTTCTGTCAGAACGGTGGAATAGCCGACTCCTCCCGTCGCTCCGTCCGTTGTCCAGTTTTCCCAGTTTCCCACAGACGCCAAGCCTGCCAGCGTTGGCAGCACATAAGTCAGCGTGACCAGCGGCAAAGAGATAATCGTTGCTTTTGGTATCAGCTGCGGATTTTCCATTTCGCCCGCCAGAGCCGGTATACATCCATACGCAAATGGCCGCGCAACCGCCGATTCCCTCCATGACGCCGCTGCCCTGGGGGATCATCGGCTCCATCGGATTCTGGTTCCAGTTGGCAAAACCCACCACTGCCACAAGGGCAAACGCCAATAATACAAGCGCCGTCAGCACAACGCTGACCTTGCCGACTTCCTTGACGCCCATGAGATTGATAACCGTGAAGATAATCACAAAAAACAGCTTTATCAAGGCTTCTTGCAAGACAGTCAGTTCAACAATATAAGAAAGATATCCCACGGACAGAACAACGAATATGGCATTGCCTACATAGAATGAAATACCGAAAAGAAAGGTGCTCATAAAGGACCAGAACTCGCCGAACGCTTCCTTGATCCAGACAAAGGGTCCTCCTTCTCCCGGCAGCACAGAGCCTAGCTCCGCCACCCCTAAACAGATGGGAACCGACCACACAAAGGGAAAAAAGACCAGCATCAGAATGGATAGTCCCGGTCCGCTTTCGGTTATCATCTCTTCGATGCCAAAAGCCCCGGCCGCACAAGCGCAATAAAGCATTGCTACCACGGACAATAATCCTACCTTGTGTTTTTTCAAAGCGCCTACGCCTTGGTTTTTTGTGCTCATAACAACGAATCGCCTCCTTTAAATTTTCTTACAATTCATTCTATTCATTCTTTTTCAGCAAAGCTATCCTTTACCCGCTCTAAAGATGGTCTTATTAAAAAGAGTTTCCGCAAAAAACCTCTTTGTGACAGAGATCTGCCGGTATGATATAATGAAAGAGCGCATCTTTGTCCTTTTTTTCACGATTATGCCCTTTGGAGGTATTGGTATGTTTGAAGCGATTCAATATGAAAACGATCTGCCAGTGAACATGAAACTTTATCATGTGCAGGAATATCCGCTGCATTACAACGATGACATTCAGCTTCTCTGTGTCATGAAAGGCTTTCTTGATCTGAAGTTAACGTGCAATACTTATCACTTGGAAGAAAGCGATATTCATTTCATCCACGGCGGTGATCTCCACGGCATTATCCGCAGTTCGGAGGACAACCTGGTCCTTGTGATCAGCCTCAATACAAAGTCTCTGATCGACCGCTACCCGGATCTGCACTGCCAAATCTTCACCACAAAGGTGGACAAAAATTTAGTTACTTACCAAAAAAAGATTGAGCTGCGAAATGATATTTTTCGCATTTTATCCGAATTATACCGAAAACACGACGGCTACCAGGCTAGAATCGATCATGCTGTCACAAATCTGATCGATAACCTCTATGAGAATTTTCGTGGATTTCGAGTGGATGGTGACGACAAAACCTTCGAAGGCGCCATCACCGGGGATGTCACCCAAAGGGACCGTATTGCCCGGATCGTCGATTATCTCTATGATTACTATCCGTACAAATTGAGCCTGGAGGAACTGGCAGGCAAAGAACATTTGAATAAGGATTACTTGTCCCATATGTTCAGCCGCTATACGGGCCAGAGCTTTAAAAACTTTCTCAACATGGTGCGGGTGGAAATGTCGGAGCGCCGCCTTCTTGGCAGCACGGTTTCCATTACCCAACTGGCCATGGAATCGGGATTCTCCAAACCCAAATATTATGTAGAACATTTTATAAAATGGTATGGAATGCATCCGAAAAAATACCGGGAGCTTTATCGAGATAAAACGCTCGCTTCCTGTTCTCCTGTCATTGAGGAAATTCCTCTGGAACAGTTCAATGTATTGCTGGATGGGGGTGCATTGGCAAACGAGCCCGGCGTCACAGTCCTTGATTTGGAAAGCTTGCCCAAGAGCAAAGCGGCTTTCCATGTCCCAAGTATTATGGTCAATAACCATTCTTTGTCCGAAAGTTTTCTTGATGAGCTCTTTATGGCTTTTTATAAAAGAAACAAAACAGCAAACTATGTTTTTGAAGACCGGGAGAAAGTCCCTTCACTTGATACCTACAGGAACGGCTATTCACCAGCTAAGGAGGCGGAGCAGTTTCTTCATGCCCTGACCCATAATAAAGCTAAAAGCATCCCATTTTTCGATCACGCTCCGGCAGGCGGTATGGTCACGGAAAATGGCCTTATAAAACCGCTTTATTATCTCATGCAGTTTCTGACAGGTCTCAGCGGCCAGATCTTTTTCTGCGACAAAGGCGCCATTGTTTTGAAGGATGCGGATGATTATGCCTGGATTTTTTTTGGAAAAGACGGGAAAGCCGCCCATTGCTATGAAGTTACTTTTCCTTTGTGCGCAGCAAGCTATAAATTGACCCATCAAACGCTGGAAAACGCCTTTGCGTTTTATGAGTTATGGCAGCAGCTGGACTTGGAAAGCAATCTGGGGGAAGAGGATAAGCGGAAAATAAATGAAAGCTCCCCTATTAAAACCCAATTTAAACGCATAACCATGCGCAAAAAATATAAGGCTTCCTTTGAGGTAAAGCCAGGAAGCCTTTTGTTTGGAACGCTTATTCATTGTTAAGCTGTTTCTCGGATTTTTAGCTGTCAGTATAAATTTCTAAAGGCAGACGTAAACGCTCGCCTGATGCTATTCATACTTCTTTTTTATTCGGAATGCTGCAATTCTTGCTGCGGCCGCTACGATCATCGCTGTGGCTGCTATGATCCAAAAGGCCCGGTAGCTGCCTGAAACATCGAAAATCCAGGCTGCAACGGTTCCACCAAATGCACCGCCTATGTTGTTTCCCATGGTAAGTACCGAAATGATTTTACCATAATCTTTTTCTCCGAATAAACGATTCGTCATCAGTGGAGGATTAACCGTAATACCACCTCCTCCAATTCCGTAGCAGAGGATTACAAAAGGAATAAATATCCATGGGTTTATAGGTAATAAAGCAAGTGATAAAAAAGCTCCGGAGAAAATCAAACAAGCGGAAATCGCACCTGCTTTCGCACCGAATTTATCACTGATCCATCCCATGGACAGTTTGCCGATAATAAGAGCTCCTACGGTAAAGGATCATATCAACTCCATATACCGCCGCACTCTGACTTCCAGGGGCAATGATACGGAATTTATCTTTGAGAACAAAAAAATGAAAGAAATCAAAACATTGATAAACTATATCAAAGATTCTAATAGCACCGTACTGATCACAGGGGAATCAGGGACAGGCAAAGAGGAGGTTGCCAAACTTATCTTTCGGGAAAGCAACAGAAATACAAAACCCTATATCGCTCTTAATTGCGCGGCCATTCCGGAAAACCTATTGGAATCCGAGCTTTTTGGTTATGAGAAAGGCGCTTTTACCAACAGCGATCCTAAAGGAAAATCCGGCATCTTTGAATCCGTAAATGGCGGCACATTATTTCTTGATGAGATTGCAGAACTACCAATGGATCTACAGGCAAAATTACTGCGGGTCTTACAGGAAAGTGAAGTCAGGCGAATCGGCGGTATGAAAAACATATCGGTTGATGTAAGAATTATAGCCGCAACAAATAAAAATCTGGAGAAAATGGTGCAAGATCATACTTTCCGAGAAGATCTTTATTATAGATTGAACATTATACCGATCCATATTCCTCCACTAAGGGAACGCAAAGAAGATATCCCTCTTTTAGCCTATCATTTTATTCAAGAATTCAATCAAAAATACAACAAAAACAAAAACATTACCACAGAGGCATACAATGAACTGCTGCGTTTGCCTTTCAATGGTAATGTCCGACAGCTGAAAACCTTGATCGAGCGTATTATCCTGTTATGTGCCGATGATAATATTCTATCCCGCGATGTTCGATATTGTTATTCAATGACAGAAGATCAGGGCCCCGTCATCGATACTCCATTAGACCATTCTTGGAAAAATCAAAAAGAACGTGAGGTAAACGAACTGATTCTGCACTATAAGAGCGAGGGCTTGAGTACATATTTTTCGATCGTGTTCCCCGCGATCGATTATTTTAACATGGTATACGCCAGATCAAAATCAGGCTATTTAGCAGATTTCAGCGATAAGTTGAAGACCGCATACTGCTCTGGTGAGCCAGGTACTCCGGCCGCAGGAGGCGATGGCGAAGCCGTCAAACAAATACCCATTATCCACCTGCTGATCCTGGTCGTCCACAGCAGTTCTTTGATCATTATGGTTTTATCCACGTAATACATGCCTCTCCTGATGATTTCTTTCAAATCTTCATATCCAACCGGAATAACAGCTTTTTTCTTCATCCGATTCCCCCTCCTTTTCCTATTAATACACGGGATACAGCTTCCACTTACAACGAAAAATCCAAACTTAAGACATAATCTACGAATGCCTTAGCAGCAAGGGAACCGTTTTCGTATGACCTGACTCCCAGCGATATTGGGGTATATGAGCCATGATCAATCGGGATCACTTTAACTGGAAATCTGCAATTTTCAGCTATCATGCGCGGATAAATTCCAAACCCTAAATTTTGGCTTATCATCGAAAGGTTTCCATAATCATTATCTACCGTCATCACCTGGTTGAATTTAATGCCAAGCTCTCGCGCCTTTTTATACACAAATGGAGCCTCTTCTTCCGGATATCCGATAAACGGATAATTTTCCATTTCCGAAGCAGGAAAAACCGTTTCATTTGCCATGGGATGATTTTCTGCCACAACAGCCACATCCGGCTCATCTCCATTTGGTTTTCTCCTTTCACAAGGTGTCAAGTTTACTTTGCTATTATATCAAGTAACTCCAGTTTTACTTTACTGCGCCTGTATATTATAATATTGATATACAGAAAAAGAAAGCCAATCGATCAGTGAAATGAAAAATACAGAAAATAGAAAACAAAACAATTTAATAATCGGATGTCTTTGCGCCTTAACGGCTGAAACCCTTTATGGGCTCAGTTATGTCTTCACGAAGAATGCTACGGATGACGCAAGCGCTTTATCTCTTCTTGGCTGGCGGTTTTTTATCGCTTTTATTGTTATGAGCCTCCTTGCAGCCACAGGCGTTATTAAGATCAATCTAAGGGGAAAAAAGCTCCAGCCTTTATTCGCTATCGTAATCTTTAATCCTGTTATATATTTTATCGGAGAGACGATGGGAATCAGTCACACTACCGCATCTGAAAGCGGAGTTTTCCTCGCATGCATACCAGTAGCTTCTTTGGCAGCCTCCACATTAATCCTCCACAAGCGGCCTACAAAGGCTCAGATTCTGGGAATACTAATAACATTAGTCGGTGTCCTTATTACGGTACTGGCAGTTGGTATGTCATCAAGCCTTTCGTTAGTTGGCTATCTATGTCTTCTTCTGGGAGTTGTCTGCTTTGCACTGTACAGTGTATACGTCGAAAAAGCGTCAGACTTTTCCGGCATGGAAATAACCTACGCTATGCTTATATGCGGTGCTATTGTTTTTACTCTCCTCGCCTTTATCGAAGGCGGCTTAAATGGGAATTTGAAGAATATGCTCAGCCTGCCATTTTACGATATGGGATTTCTGGCTGCCATTTTATATCAGGGCATTGGATGCTCTGCGATTGCGTTCTTTCTATCTAATGTTGCGATTGCAACGATTGGTGTGAATCGCACTTCGTCCTTCATCGGTATCTCAACGGTTGTCTCAGCTGTTGCCGGGGCTGTAATACTGGATGAAATCTTTTCAATATCACAGATCATTGGTGCTGTCGTAATCATCGCAGGCGTTTATATCGCGAATATTAAGAAAAAATCAGAAGGGTTGGAAAAATAATATGGGGTCGCCTTGGATGACGAAGGCAGCCAAACTCTGTGACATTTTACCATATCTCAGAACACTCCCCTTCATCCTTTCCAAGGCAACCCCTATTTTTCCGTAATCTAAAACTTGTTTGTGAGAAAAACGCTACAAGATTTCTTTCAGGCCGTTCATGACCTCATAAAAATCCTCGTAAGGGTAATACGGTTTTCCAATCTGATCCAGATATTTTGCCAGTACATCCCTGGCAAAGCAGCTGTCCACAGCCTGGGCCATATTTTTATCCGTATAGCTGTCGCCGATTCCGATTGCGTGTTCATACTGATAAAGTTTCATCACGTCGGTTTTTTTCAGCAGTTCGTTGCCGTCGTCGTACTGGGATACCAGTTTGATTTCGTCTCCTTCCACGGTCATCTCTACCGTGTGGAGAGCTGTGATCCGATCCATGTACGGGGCCAGCTTCCGCTCGGAAAATTGGCGAAAACCGCCGGAAATAACGACAACCGGAATCTCCTGCTCCGCCATCTTGTCGAGGAACTCCTCAAAGCCGGGACGGATTTCAACCGTATCGATGTATTCCAACATTTTTGGCATCCACTCTGCGGGCCTGCCGTCATAGGCGTACCGGACAACTTCGCTGAGGGTCATCTCCCCTTTTTCCAGCTTGCCGTTATACTCCAGGAATTCCTGGCGGTCTACGAAAGGAAGGATGGCTCCCGTCAAAGTATCTTCGGTGGTGATGGTCCCGTCAAAATCCACAAATACAATATTTTTGTACAATGCATTCACCTCTGTTTTCGATCATTTTGATCTATTCTTACCAAAATGGGGCTGGATAACAGCCCCATTTTTATCAATCTGAAATTACAGCATCAAGTCAAAATTCTTCTTCAGGTCAGGATTGAGGAATGCCAGCATTCTTGCCAATTCCACATGATCCTTTGCATATTCTGTAACCGGAATGCCCTGCAGCGCCGCATCGATCGCCTGACGCATGGATTTTGCCCCTTCTTCACTGCCATTTGGATGACCGTGGACGCCGCCGCCTGCAGCCAGCATTACGTCAGTGCCTACTTCCTTGATAATCTTTTCAACCGCCATCTGCGTCGTTCCGCCGGAGCATGCATACATCATCGGCTTAATGTTCCACCACGGCTGGGTGAAGAACTTGAAGCAGCGATAGAATACCTTGTGGGAAACAGGGAATTTACCGAACGGATGGCCGTTGATCTGGAAGTCCGCACCTGCAAGACGCGTAAGCTTACCAATCATCAGCGGAGCTGCGATACCTGTGTAAGTGGAAGCTGCCATAGTTCCTGCAAAGTTGACGTGGGCGAGGATCGGTACATTGATGTTCGGATCATCGGCCAGCATTTTCAGCGTATCGTGTCCTGTGGTATAAACATTGACCATGAGACAGTTTCCGCCTGCTTCCAGCGCTCTGTATGCGTTTTCTTTTACTTTGTCCGTGCTGTCCGAAATATTTACTGCATATAAGCTATGCTCTCCTGTTTCTTCATAGACCTTCTTTTCCATGGCCATGAACTTTGAAACACGTTCTTCCAGCGGGCAGAACGGTCCGTCAGCCAGCATCAGCTCGTCATCTTTGATGACATCCACGCCGCCTTTGCAGGCGCGATAGAAGAGTTCTGCCCCTTCATCCGGCGTCCAGCCGATATTCGGTTTAATCATCGCATTGAGCAGCGGTCTGTCTTTGACGCCCAGCACTTCTCTCATACCTTCCACGCCGAACTTCGGTCCCTGGAATTTTTCGATAAACTTCTTCGGGAATGCCACGTCAATCAAACGAATCATACCGGAAGCAGAAATGTTTCCGAATAAAATGGTCTCAATGGCGGACATGCTGGTGGAGAAGTTTTCCATCGGATAAGCCACCTGAATGATATAGATCGGCGGTTCGTCAGAATTGTAGTCACAGCCGATATCCGGAACTTCATACAGCGCAACCAGCTTAGAGCCAAAGCGCTTGGTTTTTTCCAGTGAATCGGCTCCAACCTTGATCCATGTACCGGTAGTCTGTTCTGCTGCGATGGCCATTGCCAGCTTCTCAATGTGGGAAGTCTGTACCTTTGCCTGGTAAGTTGCAATCACATAATCTTCCGAAAATGCCACTTCCGGAAATGCGTAGGTCAGGTTTTCCATGTCTAATTTACGAATCATAAATTTACCTCCTAAATTCGTGATAGAATTTTTTATCTTTCAATATTACTGAATACTTCTTCAAATGCAGCCAGTGTTTCCGCAATGGTGTCGTCGTTGTCGGCCATGCTGGTGTAAATTCTGCTGCCGGCCAGGGTGATGACCCCATTTGCAGTCAGGGCAGCGCCAAACTCTTCGATATAGTGCTGACGTTCAGGAATCTTCTTGAAGATGTCCGGGTCAGCCGCACTGAGGTACATGACGCCGGAAACCTCAAAGTGGACGATGGAGCCGGTGTTCCAAGTGACGAACGGCAAATCGTATTTGTCGATGAGGGCCTGGATTCCGTCGCACAGCTTGTCGCCGTTTTCTCCAGCTTTTCTCGCTGCATCCTGCTTGATAATTTCGTCGATGGCAAAATATCCTGCTGCGCAGCTAAGCGGGTTGGCTGTCAGCGTACCGCCTACATAAGCCTTCTTTTTGCCGGCTTTTACGCCTGCGGCCACACAGGACATGATTTCTGCGCTTCCGCCTACGCCGCCGGCCATCGGATATCCGCCTGCGACGATTTTACCGAATACGGTAAGGTCCGATTTTACATTAAAGAACCCTTGCGCACCGCCAGGTCCCACACGGAATGCGGTTACAACTTCGTCAAAGATCAAAAGGGCCTCGAATTCGTCACACAGTTCCCGTACCTTAGCAGCAAAGTCCATTGCTACCGGACGAGTTCCGCTTTCCGGTCCGAACGGCTCGATGATTACGGCCGCCGTACCGCCGTTCTTTTCATTTTCTTCCAGCACCTTGCGAAGACCGTCTAGATCGCCAGGGAAGAATTCTTTTGTATTCTGAGAAGCCTCCTTTGGAATTCCGTGGGCTTCGAATGTCTGGGTATATGGAATATGGAGGGAATATACAAGCTGGTCGCTCCATCCGTGGTATGCGCCTCCCACCTTGATAATGTTCTGCTTTCCGGTATGGGTACGGGCAATTCGGATTGCCACCATGTCCGCTTCCGTACCGCTGGCCAGGCACCGGTACATCTCTACCCACGGCATGCATTCATGGATTTTTTCTGCCAGTTTCATTTCATAAGGGTGGAACATTCCTGTAACTGGCCCGGATTCTTTCACCACTTCCCACACTTTCTGATTAACAGGTTCGTAATTGCTTCCAAGGAGCGTTGGACCGCCTGCCTGCAGGTAATCTACATAGCGGTTGCCGTCAATATCGTAAAGATATGCGCCCTCTGCTTTTTCTACTACCAGCGGGAACGGATAATTGAAGGCCAGGTTATGCTGTATACCGCCTGGAACAACCTTCTTTGCTTCTTCAATCATCGCTTTGGAGCCTTGGCACTTCTCTTCAAAATGCTTCATGTATTTGGCCATGGCTTCCGGTTTAATGTGGTGAAGGGGCTCGTTTACCAGCCTCTCCATCTTTTTTAAAACTTCTTTTTCGTCCGGCCAACGGGACACTCCGTACTTTGCTTCCATTTTCTTGTACCTCCTTTTAGCCGTTTAATGCGGCAAAACTCTTTTTATTGTTCTTATATAATTCCTTAAACACTGGCAGAATCTTTTGATATACTGCGTGGTTTTCAGCATTTGGTTTATAGGTGGCGCTGACCTTGATGATCTTTTTGATCTCCTTGATATCTTCAAGCATTCCAAAGCTTACTGCCATCAATGCCGCGGCTCCCATGGCCCCTACCTGTCTTGGATTCTCGATGGTCTCCACGTCCCGGCCTAAAACATCGGCCATGACCTGACAGATGAACGGCGCGATGGCACTTCCGCCGGAAAAGCGGATTACCGGATTGGTCTTAAAGGTCTTTTCGGTCGCTTCAAGAAGCCAGAGCATATGCATGCACACACCTTCTATAACAGCCTTCATCAAGTCACTGCCTTTGGTTGTAATATCCAGGTTGAAAAAAACACCTCTGGAATTTGCGTCATCAAACGGGCAGCGGTTGCCATGCATCCAAGGGGAAAAAATTACGCCGTTGCTTCCCGCAGGAGACTCTCTGACATAATCAATCATCTGGTCATAGGTCATCTCCATCTGGTCGATACGGTCTTTCACCCATTCGATACACTTGCCGGAAGTTTCAACTTCTGCAATATAGTTGTAAGTCTCTGGGTCGGCACCTACCAGCGCGCCAATCAGATTGTTCAGGTCCAGGTGCAGCTTATCAACCGTAGTCGCGACCCACCCACTGGTCCCTGAGTAGACCAGGACATCTCCAACCTCCACACAGCCTGCACCTACCGAGCAAAGGCTGACATCACTACCGCCGGAAATAACTGAAGTTCCCTGCGCCAGCCCCAGCTCTTCCGCTGCCTTTGGCAAAAGTTTACCCACCTCATCGGTAGAATCACAGATTTCCGGCAGATGCTCCATATTGATTCCCAGCATTTTGCACAAGGTCGGGCTCCAGCAATTTTTATGTACGTCATATAGAAATGTGCCCCCTGCGTCATCTTTGCTGGCGAGCATCTTTCCGGTAGCACGGCAGGTAAGATACTCTTTGGCATCCAGCCATTTATAAGTTTTGTCAAAGACCTCCGGCTCATTTTCTTTTATCCACAGATATTTCCATGCCGGATCCTTGGCACTGGCCGAAACAGCTCCAGTAATCTTCAGGTATTTTAGTACTTTGATGATATCCAGGCCTTCTACTTTGATTCCTGTGCTCATGCGGTCCTTAAATTGCTTATCTGCCCGGCTGTCCATACAGCTCATACCTCTGTGAAGCGGTGTGCCATTTTCATCTACCATGACGACCGTCTGAAACTGAGAGCAGAAAGAAATCCCTTTGATTTCCTCCTTTGCAACGCCCGTTTTCCCGAGCAGCTTTTTCGTGGCAACTGCCATCGACTGCCACCAATCGTCCGGCTCCTGCTCGACGCCGCCGTTTTTCAAGACATGGAGTTCATAGCCTTCGGTTTCGCCTGCAACATACCGTACGCTGTCTTCGGCAGAAATATCGAACATACAGGCTTTCATACCAGTTGTTCCAACGTCGTAAGTAATAACCTTCACTGCCATTGTTTTCCTCCTTATGCTTTCAATCCCCAAGAGAGCAAGCCCCTGCGCCGCTCGTTTGGTTGGATTTAACCATGATGCGGCTCCCCGATTATCCGCTCTATCATCCTTCTCATCTCCACTTTCATCGCTTCACCATCAAATGTCTTGCCATACAAATGATAATGATTGATCAATCCGTAATAAGCCCCCATCAAAAGCATGGTTGTTTCGCTGTCCGTCTCTTGCTCCAAATTTCTGGCGATCAGTCCTTCAATCGATTTAAGCGGATTATCTGCAATGCCGCTTGTAATTGCGCTGATAATAATCTGGGTCACAAGCTGCGGGTAGCGGGCGGTATCTTCAATAAATTTATCAAAGATGCAGATAATTGCCGCTTTTCCTTGAAAACCGCTCTCACGGTATGCCTGCTCCAAGTCATCGATTTCCCTGCTGCATAAAGCTGTCAGCAATTCGTTGCTGCCCGCAAAATAATTAAAAACTGTGCTGCGGGAAACCCCGGCCGCTTCGGCAATATCACGAAAGTTTGTCTGTTCAACCCCTTTCTCCTCATATACCCCTCTGGCCGCACGCATGATCGTGCGCCTAGTCAATTCTTTTTTTCCAAGTTCCATAGGCTTTCCCATCTGCCTTTCTTAAATTGGACTGCAGTCCAATTGGACTATGGTCTAATTATCTCACTTTTTCGAAAATAGTCAAGAGGTATTTAAAAAAAATACCTCTTAATCGATTTTTTTATCGTGCCAATTCCATGAATCAAACGTCCTATAAAAACACCTCAATAAAAAATTCTTTGTTATCATGAAAAGCTAGGGCAATCAAACCAGCCGTCAGCAGACCATCGGCGCAAATGCCGGACAAAACCGTCTTCTCCCACTCTGGGATATGGTGTTTACAAAGCCGGCGAGACGTGTTCTACTGATCGATTCAATACGGACAGTGGAACAACCGCATTTATGGGAGTTGAAATTCCGGAGAATTGTCCGATTGTAACGGATATGACAGCTAATTCAACGTATACGAAAGTGTTTAGATAGGACAGCACAAAAAAAGGGAGATCGAACATGTAACATGTGTATCTCCCTTTTCTTATAGTATCGGGAATATCGCCTTTTCGCATAAAGCAATATTTCCGTATACTTCAAAGAAAGTACCTTGCGACCGACATGTGTGAATAGGGAGCTTTGCTGCCGTCATTCACACTTTTTTATATCCGCCCTAACTTTAAAATGCGATGATTAGCTATTTTTTATGTTCTTCTTTTCTTGTAAGAAGGAACATGCATCCGGCAGATAACAGGATCATTGCAGCAAGCAATCCAATACTGGTATGATCGCCTGTCTGTGCGGCTTTTTTATCTGTCTTTGTGCCGTCAGACTTATTGTTGCCCGAATCTTTAACGCCGCCGGAAAGCGCTTTTTCTTCGACAGTATAGGTATTGTTCAAATTTTCTGTAATGGAAATGGTACTCTCCAATTTAATGTTCAAAGTTACCTCGATTGTCTCCTTTTTTCCACCAGATGATGTACCGCAATGGTATGTATATTTAATCGGTGTTCCTGCACGGTAATTACTCATAGTACCGGTTGTTTTGTCGTAATCT
Source organism: Hominibacterium faecale (assembly GCF_020734085.1). Lineage (NCBI taxonomy): Bacteria > Bacillati > Bacillota > Clostridia > Peptostreptococcales > Anaerovoracaceae > Hominibacterium > Hominibacterium faecale. The sequence goes on along the minus strand of NZ_JAJAGH010000004.1, from coordinate 2,780 downwards.
GCACCTCGTACCGTCTTATCATCAACCGCACCGGCATCAATGCCAGCAAATTTGTCCGCCATCTGAAAGCGATCGCTTGGAACCGTTACTTCTACAGGTTTCAGGCCAGTACTGGATACGTTAGTTAACTTATTGTTGGTTCCTATATTCAGATAGGCAAGTGGATTGTTAGAGCAATTCAAGTACGTCAGCTCCGTATTGCTGCTGACATCCAAGCTTCTGATCCCTGTGGTATAGCAATACAAGATCTTCAGAGCCTCAGCTCCTTCTACTTTTAAACTTGTAAGGCTTGCATTGGCAGAGCAATTTAAGTCAGTCAAATTCTTATTGCTGCTGACATCCAAGCTTCTGATCCCTGTGGTATAGCAATACAAGATCTTTAGAGCCGTAGCACCTTCTACGGTTAAATTGGTAAGGCTTACATTGTTATAGCAACGCAAGTCAGTCAAATTCTTATTGCTGCTGACATCCAAGCTTCCGATCCCTGTGTAAGAGCAATCCAAGGTCTCCAGCTCCTTAGCGCCTTCTACTTTTAAATTTGTAAGGTTTGCATTGTTAAAGCAATCCAAGTCAGTCAAATTCGGATTGCGGCTAACATCCAAGCTTCTGATCCCTGTGGTATAGCAATACAAGGTCTTAAGAGCCGTAGCACCTTCTACGGTTAAACTTGTAAGGCTTGCATTGGCATTGCACTGCAAGTCAGTCAAATTCTTATTGCTGCTGACATCCAAGCTTCTGATCCCTGAGGTAAAGCAATACAAGATCTTTAGAGCCGTAGCACCTTCTACGGTTAAACTTGTAAGGCTTGCATTGTGAGCGCACTGCAAGTCAGTCAAATTCTTATTGCTGCTGACATCCAAGCTTCCGATCCCGGTGTTATAGCACCACAATCTATTCAGAGCCGCAGCACCTTCTACGGTTAAACTTGTAAGGCTTGCATTGCCATGGCACTGCAAGTCAGTCAAATTCTTATTGCTGCTGACATCCAAGCTTCCGATCCTTGTGCCATAGCAATTCAAGATCTTTAAAGCCGTAGCACCTTCTACGGTTAAGCTTGTAAGGCTTACATTGTTATAGCAATACAAGTCAGTCAAATTCTTATTGTGGCTGACATCCAAGCTTCCGATCCCGGTGTAAGAGCAATCCAAGGTCTCCAGAGCCGTAAAATGTTCAATCCCTGTTAAGTTTTTAATCTTGTCCTTACCTCGAACATCTATCCTTGTAATAGCAGCAATCTCTGCCTGCGTAATCGTTCCGTCTGTACCATAAGATTGCTGTTTTAGCCATTTCTGAAACTCTGCGTCCGGAAAGTTGTCTGCATTGATTGCTATATCGCCGGCATCATAGGTTGTCGGGGGATCTGCCGGCAATCCGCGTGGTTTCCCCTTTACTGGATTTGTTGCTTTCTCTGCTTCTGCAGTGACCGCAACCATCCTCTCTACGTAAGACCCCCCCACATTATATCCCTCTACCTTGCTGTAATCATATGCGGTGTCATCTACGCAAAGCCGGGCCGGATATTCTGCCGTTTCTGCCGTAATAACTGTGCTGTCGTCCGCCCAGGTCCAAGGTTCCGGAAGCGCCACGTCTTTCAATGCTGTTCCGGCTTTCGCCCGCAGGTTCTCCGGCAAGCGGATGGCTGGGGCGGTTTCCTTCTGTACGTTCCCGTCCCGCGTGATCGCTGGGGCAGCAGGGGCAGTCTCCTGTGCCGTGACAGCCAGTGGGCTGGCGATTATCATGACGCTGAGCACTGCTGCCATTGCCATAACTGCCGTCTTTCTCTTCTTGTCCTTCATTCCTTTTTTCCTCCGTTTTGTTTCCAATATAATCGATAAAGCCTGTTATCTTTTTAGTTTATCAGGCTTTTCGTTCGAAAGAAATCAAACCCCTGTGAAACTTGCAGAATTGTCAGTTTCACAGGGTCTGCCTTACTGTTCGGGTCGTTTTAACTGCGAAGCTTAACTATTTTTTCTGTCCTTTTTTCCTTATGAGAAAGAACATGCATCCGGAAGATAACAGGATCATTGCGGCAAGCACGCCAACGTTGGCAGGATCGCCTGTCTGCGCCGCTTTTTTATCCGTCTTTGTACCGTCAGATTGTTATCCGAATCCTTAACGCCGCCGGAAGGCGCTTTCTCTTCCACGGTATAGGTCCTGGTAATGGTACTCCCCAATGTAATGTTCAAAGTTACCTCGATCGTCTCCTCTTTTCCACTAGATGATGTACCGCAATGGTATGTATAGGTAATCGGTGTTCCTGCACGGTAATTACTCATAGTACCGCTTGTTTTGTCGTAAACTGCACCTCGTACCGACTTATCATCAACCGCATTGGCGTCAATGCCAGCAAATTTATCCGCCATCTGAAAGCGATCGCTTGTAACCGTTACTTCTACAGGTTTCAGATCCCTACTGTATACGTTAGTTAACTTGTTGTTTGTTCCTATATTCAGATAGGCAAGTGGATTGTTAGAGCAATTCAAGTACGTCAGCTCCGTATTGCGGCTGACATCCAAGCTTCCTATCCCTGTGTTATCGCAATCCAAGAAACTCAGAGCCGCAGCACCCTCTACTTTTAAATTTGTAAGGCTTGTAGTGTTACCGCAATCCATGTTCTCCAGCTTCTTATTGCTGCTGACATCCAAGCTTCCTATCCCAGTGTTATAGCACCACAATTTAATCAGAGCCTCGGCTCCTTCTACGGTTAAACTTGTAAGGCTTGCATTATCACTGCAAGACAAGTACTCCAGCTTCTTATTGCTGCTGACATCCAAGCTTCC
>NZ_JAJAGH010000030.1:0-775 GCF_020734085.1 Hominibacterium faecale | reverse complement strand
AAATGGCAAAGGCAAAGTTTGAAAGAAACAAACCACATATCAATATCGGAACCATTGGACACGTAGACCATGGTAAGACAACTCTGACGGCAGCGATCACAACGACCCTGCAGCAGAGATACCAGCTGGGTGAAAAGGTAGCTTTCGACCAGATCGATAAAGCTCCGGAAGAAAAAGAAAGAGGAATCACCATCGCGACCGCTCACGTAGAGTATGAAACACCCAACAGACACTACGCGCACGTAGACTGCCCGGGACATGCGGACTATGTAAAGAACATGATCACAGGAGCAGCTCAGATGGACGGAGCGATCCTGGTAGTAGCAGCGACCGACGGACCAATGCCTCAGACAAGAGAACACATCCTGCTGTCGAGACAGGTAGGCGTACCATATATCATCGTATTCCTGAACAAATGCGACATGGTAGATGACGAAGAACTGCTGGATCTGGTAGAAATGGAAGTAAGAGAACTGCTGGACGAATACGAATTCCCAGGAGACGACACACCGATCATCAGAGGATCGGCGCTGGGCGCGCTGGAAGATCCTGCCGGCCCATGGGGAGACAAGATCGTGGAACTGTTCGAAGCAGTAGACAGCTATATTCCGGAACCGGAAAGAGATAACGACAAACCGTTCATCATGCCGGTCGAGGACGTATTCTCCATCACAGGCCGTGGAACAGTAGCGACTGGAAGAGTCGAAAGAGGCTGCCTGAAGGTAGGAGAAGAAGTAGAAATCGTAGGACTGACCGAAGAAAAGAGAAAGGTCGT
>NZ_JAJAGH010000003.1:0-464004 GCF_020734085.1 Hominibacterium faecale | reverse complement strand
CCTTCTACGGTTAAACTTGTAAGGCTTGCATTATCACTGCAAGACAAGTACTCCAGCTTCTTATTGCTGCTGACATCCAAGCTTCCTATCCCGGTGTTATAGCACCACAATTTAGTCAGAGCCTCAGCTCCTTCTACGGTTAAACTTGTAAGGCTTGCATTGTTCTCGCAACGCAAGGTCATCAGTTTTTTATTGCTGCTGACATCCAAGCTTCCGATCCCGGTGTTAGCGCAATACAAGTACGTCAGAGCCGTAGCACCTTCTACGGTTAAACTTGTAAGGCTTGGCGTGTTTGGGCAATACAAGTTCTCCAACTTCATATTGCTGCTGACATCCAAGCTTCCTATCCCTGTGTTAGCGCAATTCAAGTCAGTCAGAGCCGCAGCACCGTCTACGGTTAAACTTGTAAGGCTTGCATTATCACCGCAAGACAAGAAAGTCAGCTTCTCATTGTGGCTGACATCCAAGCTTCCGATCCCGGTGTTAGTGCACATCAAGGTCTCCAGAGCCGTAAAATGTTCAATCCCTGTTAAGCTTTTAATGCCGGTCTCACCATGAACATCTATCCTTGTAATAGCATCAATCTCTGCTGCAGATAACTTGCCGTCACCATTGTCAAAATTGTTTCTTATGTAATTCTGAAACTCTGCGTCCGGAAAGTTGTCTGCATTGATTTCTATATCCCCCACAGCATAGGTTGTAGGGGGATCCCCAGGCAATCCGCGTGGTTTCCCCTTTACTGGACCTGCTGCTTCTGCTTTCGCTCCTTCTGCAGTGACCGTAACCATCCTCTCTACGTAAGACCCCCCACATTATATCCCTCTACCTTGCTGTAATCATATGCGGTGTCCTCTACGCAAAGCCTTGCCGGGTATTCTGCCGTTCCTGCCGGAATAACTGTGCTGTCGTCCGCCCAGGTCCAAGGTTCCGGAAGCGCCACGTCTTTCAATGCTGTTCCGGCTTTCGCCCGCAGGTTCTCCGGCAAGCGGATGGCTGGGGCTGTTTCCTTCTGTACGTTCCCGTCCTGCGTGACCTCCGGGGCAGCGGGAGCAGTCTCCTCTGCCATGACAGCCAGTGGGCTGGCGATCATCATAACGCTGAGCACTGCTGCCATTGCAAGAACTGCCGTCTTTCTCTTCTTACCGTCCATTCCTTTTTCCTCCGTTTTGTTTACAATATAGCCTATATTTAAAAAATCGATAAAGCCTTTTATCTTTTTCGTTTATCAGGCTTTTATTCCGAAAGGAATCAAAGCCCTTCAAACCTTGCAGAATTGTCAGTTTCACAGGGTTGGCTCTTTCGATAACAATTTATTTTTTGTTTTTTTTGATCGACAACAGGTAGCCTTCCGGGCGCGCTGCCTGCAGCCGAATGGAATCCTTACCCGGCGCCATCTTTTTTTTCAGCCTGGACACTGCTGCGTACAGTGCCTGGCTGTCGCCTCCCATCGCTTGCCCCCATACCTTTTCGTAAAGAGCTTCTTTGGAGATCGTGCGCCCTTCATTTTGTACAAGCAATCGCAGCAGCGCGAATTCTTTGGTCGTCAATAGCATATCCTCGCCATACAGATAGGCTACATTTGCCACTTCATTCAGCATCAATGGGCCAATCATAGTAAGGCCTTCGGGTTTCATACGTTGTTTGATGGCATCCCTGCGCCAGAAAGCCTCAATCCTGGCCAGCAAAAGCTCGATGTGGAAGGGTTTGTTGAGATAATCGTCTCCTCCGGCCCGGATGCCTTCCAATGCCTGTTCTACCCCGCTCACCGATGTCAGAAAGAGGATGGGAGCGGCTGTCTGTTCCCGTATTTCACGGCAAAATTCCACTCCATTGCCATCCGGAAGCAGTATGTCCAGGATGATCGCGTCGGGTTCTGTCTTTGCAAGATGTTCCCTGGCCTCGGCCAGAGTCATAGCAGTCAGTACCTTGTAGCCGGAAAGCGTCAGCGCTCGGCTGTTGATTTTATTCAGATGTTTATTATCCTCTACCAGCAGGATTATCTTGTTTTCTTCCATCGATTATTCCCCCTTGTACACAGGCAGAGTAAAGGTAACGGTCGTTCCTTTGCCCAGCTGGCTTTCAAGGGCAATCTTACCGCCGTGCCCCTCGATAATCTCCTTGCAGATGGCAAGGCCCAATCCCGAGCCGTCTCTATCGTCATGTGCATATCGTTCAAACGCATGAGGCAGAAAGTCCGGCGCGATTCCGCTGCCATCATCCGATACCGTCACAGTAATGACATGATCCCCCTGCTCTCCCGTAACACAAACTCTGCCATCCTCCGTATGCTTGCCCGCATTGGTCAGCAAGTTGAACATCACTTGAGTCAGCTCATCGGCGCTGCCGTAGATTTTCGGTAATTCCGGCGCTAAGTCCAGAGAAAGCGCCGTGCCCCTCCGTTCTAGGATCGGTTGATAGAGCCGTGCCGTCTGGCGAATAATCCCTTCCGGAGAAAAAGGCCGCTTGTGCTCTGCCACATCACGGGAAAGCGTGAGGCGGCGCGCTTCCTCTACCAGCAGGGCCAGGCGCCCTGCTTCCGCTGCAATCGCATCCAGGTCTGCAGTCGTCTCTTCGTCAATCCCTTTCATCCTGAGTTCCTTGACTGCAAGCTCCGCGTAACCCATCATTACTGCCAGTGGAGTACGCAATTCGTGCGAAAGGGTGTCCAGCAAATCGGCCCGCAGCTTATTCACCCGATCCAAAGCTGCGTTTTCTGCCTGCAGCTTTTGCTCCTTTGCCCGCACTGCGTCCATCTCTCGAATCGTGCCGATAAACACCGCTGTCATTTGCAGGAATACGAACAGCAGCAGCCCCATTTCTGATAGCGGCGCGTTGGCATAACTGCCATAGGGAGGGATGAAGATATCCCGGTAAAAAAGGATATCGCGCACAGTCGCATACATCATGATTCCGCCGCCGGCGAGGAACAAAGCCTGTGGCAGCGCGATCCTTCGAAGCTTCATGACAGCCCGGACAATAACGTATACGATGGTAATGCCCATCACCGCCTGGTAATAGATCAGCAGCCTGGAGATTGTCATGGAATCCAATACGAAATGGCACCCAATAAACAAGCCCGATGCCGCGATAAGGAAGATACGGAACCACCGCTGCATCGTACCGGGAAACATGGAATGAAAAATCAGCACATAGAGCACCGATGCCACCGGCAAGGTGCAGTATTCAATGGCAAAGGCCACGAACCAGGAAAAATCAGGGAACAAAGCCGTCGCCAGCTTTGGCCCGGTAACAAAGGTACGAAACACGAAAGTCAGGCAGAACAGGGAAAAATACAGATTCGCCCGGTATCCCCGGAATAAAAACCAGAGGGTAATATGCACCAAAAACAACGTTATAAAACAGCCGATCAGCAGGGCCGCCACACCATAGGTACAGGCCACAAAGGCTCGCATCATAGGCACAGTCCCAACCACATAACCAGCATGGCTTTCATTTTTTCGATGGGCATAGTTGGACACTTGCTGTACGATCTCGATTGTACCGTCCTTAGGCGCGACGGTATAGGAAAACAGGACATCTCCCTCTGTCGTGGACTCAGCAGTTTCACCGGGATTTCCAATATCTTCCACCCACTGTCCATTCAGATAGAAACGATCCGAAGACAAGGGGGAGCTTTCGGACACGACATAATGTGTGCCCGGTGGGACGCGCAGCCGTATCCGGCTGGTACCATAAGCGGCCGGGTACTGATAGGTATCGACGATCTTTGCCTCTGATTGGCGAGCGGAGAACTCCTTTGGCGTCAGCAATTCTTCCGGAATGTATTCGACAGGACCAGAAAAACGCACATTGGTTGACTGAAAATCCACATCACGAAGATCCCATATACCGTTGTCTGAGTGAACGGTCGTCACTGGCACGCTGCCCTGGATCAACCATGTAGCGGCACAGAAAAGCAGCATCAGCGGCAGCGCGATACAAAGCAGCAGTTTTTCCGGTCTGCGAATTGTTTGATGATCAGGCAGCTTCACGTTTTTCCTCCTCTGTGGAATTAGCAAAACAGAAAGCAGGATCGCTTCCTATTATATCATAAAGTTATATATTTTAGTTTAACATAACACCTTTTCAGATGGAATAAAAAAACGCAAAACTGTGAGAATTGTCAGATTCACTAAGTTATCCGCGCTTGCCCTTTTCAGGCTCTTTCGTTTTGTTCGCTGACAGCCATTGTCTCCGGGCAACCCCTTTTATCCTTTTTGGGGCAAACTCAATTATCCTTTTGTAAGATCATCGGCCCGAATTCCATTCCCGATCTTTCCATGTTTTTGCATCAATTTTAAGTAACGGAGTCTTTCTGCAGTGTAAGTTCCTAAATCAAGGAATATCAAGGGATTCCGAGGGAATGCGCCCTTCCAAATCTGCCCTTTATTCACAAAAAAAGACCCCTGGCAGAGGTTCGTTCTCTGTCCTGAGTCTTCCTATTTCTTCAAACCCCAGGCTATCCAAATTTGCCCTTTTTAGGCTCTTTCACTTTGCAGGCTGACAGCCATGGCCTTTCCCGCTTTGATCCCGGTCTCCCATGCGTTCTGCAGATTAAACCCGCCGCAAGGCCCGTCATAGTCAAGGACTTCGCCAGCGAAATATAACCCGCTGACTAGGCGCGATTCCATAGTCATTTCATTAACTTGGGAAAGATCCACTCCGCCGGAAGTGCACTGGGCTTGTTTCCACCCTTTCACACCGGAAAGATGCAGGTTCCATTGCTTTAAAATTCCCGCCAAAGAAGCAATCTGCTCATGGGAAAGGTCCGCTGCCTTCATATCTCCGTCCGTCTGGATTGTGCTCATCAGCTTTTCAGCCAAAGCCGCCGGTACGACAGAAAGCAGCAGGTCTTTTGCTTTCAATCGAGAAATACGGCGTCGTTCCCATAGAAAATCCTCCGTCTGGGGCAAATTCATATGGGGCAGAACATCCAGGCAGATCCGATATCGTCCGATTCCCTCGAGGAAGGATTCATGCTCCTCCAATTTGACAAAGCGGCTTAAATTAAAAATACAGATCCCAGAAACGCCATCGGCTGTAAACTGGACTTCGCCTTCTTCCTGAGAAACCAATTGATCATCTTTCCACAATCCTGCAGCAGCCCTGACGCGGATGCCCTTGAGCCGGCGAAAATCTTCCTGCACATCCAAAGCGGTCAGGGACGGCGACAGCCTGGTAACCTTATGACCCAGCCGTCTGGCAAAAGAATAGCCGTCGCCGGATGTACCGAACTGGGGCGCCGCTTTTCCCCCTGCCGCAATTAAAAGGCGTCCGGCAGACAGCTTTTCTCCGCCGCTGCAGGTGACAGCAAAACCATTTGCATCTTTGTCAACCTGCTGGGCCCCGCAGCCGCACTTCGCCTGAACGCCCAGGGCCTTCAACTGCCGCACCATTCCATAAACCACATCCGCTGCCTGCTGGGAGTAGGGATAAATCCGCCCTTGTTCATCGGTTCTTGTTATAATACCCAAGGAAGAAAAAAACTCCAGCGTCTCCCTCACGTTGGGACATGCCGCATTGGTCAGGTTGCATTTGCCATTGCCTGTGGCCGTCAGTTTTTTCCCAAGCGAATCTTTTTTTTCCAAAATGCAAATGGACAGCCCTTCGCATTGTGAAGCAGCAGCAATTGCAGCCGCCATGGCAGAGGCTCCGCCGCCGATAATACCAATATCCCACATAATTCCTCCACAATCATTCATAAAATGTTAATGAATTATACCACAGAATTTAAGCTTTTACCACCTGCGGCGCATTGAACCAGGACATAATAAGTGGTATTATAATAGAGCAGTTTTAGTAAGACAGAAAAGGGGTTTTGAAATGTTAAAAGCAATTGGGAAGCTTTTGAAATGGATTTTTATATTTGCAATCATCATCGTGCTCGTCGGCGTTCTTGGTGTAGGTTACGCCCATTTTATCGAACCGAACCGCCTTACAGTCAGAGAAACACAGGATACCAGTTATTCCATGGAAGAGCCGATCACCGTTGCAGTATTCGCAGATACGCACTTCGGCTTTCAATATGATACGGATATGTTCCAGAAAGTCGTTGACAAGGTCAATGAAAATCCGCCGGACATCTTGCTTTTCGCAGGCGATTTAATCGACAATCTCAACCAATATTCCGGAGACACTTCAGAAATATCAAGAAAGCTTTCCATGATGAAAGCGAACTTGGGGAAATACGCAGTATTTGGCAATCATGACTACGGCGGCGGCGCTGAATATAAATACGAAAACATTATGAATCAGGGCGGGTTTAAAGTCCTAGTCAATGAAACGGTTACCTTCCAAAAAAACAATCTGCGGCTGATCGGAATCGATGATCTGCTCATCGGTTACGGCGATCCATCCGTTGTCAATCGTGCGGATGCGTCCATGTATAACCTGGTATTATGTCACGAGCCGGATATTGTTGACAAGATTTTAAATTCTAATACGGATTATATGGTAGCCGGCCACACCCACGGCGGGCAGATTCGGATTCCGTTTTATACGGAAAAGTATCTTCCTTCCTACGGCGAAAAGTACGTGAAAGGTGAGTATAAGCTGGATAACAAAAACAAGACGATCCTCTACGTCAACTCCGGCCTTGGAACCACGAAAATACCTGCAAGGCTGGGAGCTGTACCCGAACTGACATACATCACCATTTCACCCGGTGAGCGCTGATTAATCCCCATACTGCTCTAGCCAGCGAGGAGTTTGCGGGGCCTCATGTTAGGCAAAAAAGAGTGCTTGGCTGATCGCTCCAGCTTATTTTGATCTAAGTTTGCGATGATTTTTCATCGTGGGAAAAGAAAAAATCGAACGTAATAAAAAAGCCTGTCCTCCGCTAAATAGGTACAGGCTTTTTCCATATACTTTATCAATTTAATCCTTAAATATATTAGAAAAATCGGGCCGATCGTCATCTTTAACGTCTGCACTGTTTTTGATGGACGCAGCTTTCTTTAGCGCTGCGGCTATCTGCGCTTCCTCCGCCTGCCTAATGGCAGCAGCAATTCGATCCTCTTCCTCTTGCACAGGATCAACAGGTGCGTTATCAGCGTTCTCCTTTTCCTGAGAAACCGCTGTGTCAGGCTCAGCCGCCTTCTTTTCCGTAGGTTCAACACCTGACGTCATAGCTGGCTGTGCCATTTCCTGGACAGGCTCTGCTGCTGGAGTACTGTTCTCCTCAGCAATTTGCTGAACTGAAAATTCTCCCGCCTTGACCGGAGAGTCCGGCTCATCGGATTTGTTTGAATAATCATCTATCACTTCTGCAGCTTCTTTAGCTTGCTGCTTTTTCTTTGCTCTTTTATCTTTCTTGGTTTTCGGCTTTTTCACTTTCTTTTCATGGGGCATATGTATTCCCAGCTCCAAGGTACTGATCCCCTGCAGCATAAACATAATGCCTAGAAGCACGGCAATGGCAAGACCTGCGATAATTGGGTTCAGGAAAGCATAGATACCTCCCAGCGCGCACAAAACTCCTGTTATCAACGTCCAAGCAAAATTCAATTTCTTATGCGCCCGGTCAATCATCGTCGCCGTAACGACCCGCAGCACGCCGGAAAACATCGCCCACATTCCGAACACCATGGGAATAGCCACGTCAGCCGCAATCTGGTTGCTCAATACCAAAATGCCTAGAATAAACGTTATAATCGCTTCCGTCAGGATCCAGCCGTTATTATCATTTTGACCGCTCCTGCCCCAGCAGTAAGCGATGCCTTGTATGATGCTGTTGATAACCATAATCAGTCCCAGCACAAATGCCAGCGATAAAAAGGTTTCTCCCGGATTGGCAAAGCAGAAAACACCCGTTAAAACCAATAGTATACCGCTGATAATCGTCAATACTCTCAAATTTATGTCCTCCCTTGCTGTCAGGCTCACGGAACGACAATCAGTTCCGCCTGCTCACTAATCTTTTCTCCAAATTTCGAAATCAGGTTCGTTTCGTTTTTTACTTGTCCGGATTTTCCTAAGATCACCTGAGTAATTTGATTTTTTTCCACTAAATCTACCAGCGTTTCCAAAATATTGTTGGAACGTACCACTGTCAGATTGGCGCCATATTCAATGGCCTTACCATACAGATAATCCAAAGCTTCCCCTTCTTCAGAACTTCCCAGGATTTTAAAATCCTTCGGCGCAACATGAATAATGAACAGTTCTCCGTCCTGTCCATTCAAAACCTCATGTCCGTACCGTATAAGCCGGTCACAGGTCTTCTGCTGCGTAACACACACCATCACATTTTTCATAATATCCCCTTAGCCCTAATACTGCTACCATAATTCGTCAAATTCACTGGTAGTCTTATCCACGTGTCTTACTCGCTTCTCCTTCTTTTCCTTGGGAACGACATCAAATATTTTAATGATTCCATAAATCAAAATAAATCCAATAAATATAATTCTAAGTACCTTATTGATCTTTTTTAACATCTCATCAACCCTTTCTCATCTAAGCATTCTTATTCCTTGTCCCATTTCAAGCACGGGACAATTGATCGAAACTATTTAAGATTATATCACACATGCAGCTGTTTCATCTACCCCTATCCGGTTCTTTCACGAAAAATCCACTTATTCGCAAATGCTTTTAATAAACGCCTCATAATCAGAAAGGATCTGATTCATATCCACAGATTCGTCATCCAGCGCCAAGCCATAGAACGGCGGCATCTTCAGCCCCCGTGCCTGAATTGCCTTTTTCAATTCCTCTATGTAAACACCTGAGCCCTCAACAATGGCATCATTGTATGAAAGGTCAACCGGGCTGGCACCCCACCGATCATCCCAGCTGGTTATATCCACGCCGCAGGTGGGAGAACCGTCACAGCTCAGAACGCCGACCGTTTCATATCCGGCCCGCTCATATTCTTCCATATATGTGACCGCCTGCTCCGCAAGCTCTCTGCAAAAGCTGCGAAAGCCATGATTGTCATACAGATTTTTGGTCGCCCACCACCGTTTGATTCCCAGATAAAGGGTCTCCGGACATTGCATTTGGTTGATCCCTAGTCCATATTTATGTAATGTATCGAATACCTCTTTGCACATCCCTGGATATCTGGCCAGGCCCAGGACTTTATTGTTGGTGTTCAGCAGACAACTGGACACGAAAATAATCTTTTTGCTGCGTGCATCTTCTTTGCGATCCATTATTCCTTCCTCCACTTCATTGTTTGATTATTCAGACTTCGCCTTTTTAGTATATCATAATTTCAGCTGTTTTGATATTATTCACAAAAAAACATCATGAAACCGGTGCAGCAGCATATGATCAATCTTGCAACTTACCGTAGATACCTGCGGCGAAATCAGCTATAATAAAGACATGGACAGAACAATACTTCATTGCGACATGGATGGCTTTTACGCCTCTGTTGAATTATTAAAATATCCTCAATTAAAGAATCACCCGGTAGCGGTCTGCGGGAATCCGGAGAACCGTCACGGTATTATATTAGCCAAAAACGCCCAAGCGAAGAAATATGGAATTAAGACAGCAGAGACCGTATGGCAGGCGAAGAAAAAATGTCCGAAGCTGCAGCTTTTGCCGCCTCATCATCATAAATACAAAGAATACAGCCTCAAGATCAATGAAATTTATCAACGCTTTACCGACATGGTGGAGCCTTTCAGCATCGACGAATCCTGGCTGGATGTCTCAGCCTCCCTTAAGCTTTTTGGAACAGGGCGGGAAATCGCGGATACTCTGCGGGAAACCATCAAAAAAGAGCTGGAACTTACCCTTTCCGTAGGCGTTTCCTTCAACAAGATCTTTGCAAAGATGGGCAGCGATTATCATAAGCCGGACGGTACAACCGTGATAAGCAGAGACAATTATAAAGATATTTTGTGGCCGATGAATGTTCGAAGCATGTTTTTTGTCGGCGCCGCTACGGCAGACAAACTCAATAAGACAGGGATCCAAACCATCGGCGATCTGGCCCGTGCTGACCGGACGCTGCTGACCGCGCTCTTGGGCAAGCAGGGAAGCATGCTCTACGAATACGCCAACGGTTTGGACAGCAGTCCGGTCAGCCGCTACAGCGAGCGGGAAAAAATAAAATCAGTGGGCAACGGAACCACCTTTCGCCGCAACCTTCAGGGGATGGACGATATTAAGGTCGCTGTTACAGCCCTTTCCGATACAGTAGCCAGCCGGCTGCGCAAATATCAGATGAAAGGGTTTGGTGTAAAAGTGGATATCAAGGACCCGGAGTTTAAGGTAATTTCCAGGCAAAAACAACTGTCTGCGCCGACCAATTTGGCCGAAGAGATTTTTCACGCTTCCATTGAGATCATCGCTTCATCCTGGCGTCTGCGGGATCCGATCCGCATGCTGACCATTACGGCGATCAACTTATGCGATGAAAACGAATCGGAACAGCTCTCTCTCTTTGATCTGGAGGGCCATGCCCGCCAGGAACAGGAAAAGATTGAACGTACCATCGACAATATCCGGGCCAAGTTCGGCGACAATGCCATCAACTTCGGCCGAGTGATCAATAACGACATCGGTATCGATCTGGATGACAACCGAATAGAATAAACCAGCTGTTTACCGGTTTGATATAGGCGATTGGGCCACTCTCGATTAATGCCCTTTATGCTTTTCTTTCCGCTTTTTCTGCTTTAACTGGAACTGCTCCTGCTTCATTCTCTGCTTTCTCTGTCGATTTGTTTTTTTCGTCTCTGCTTTGCGTTCCTCCTGCTGCTGTTTCAGGGCCTGCTGCGCCTTTGTCCCCACCCCTGTTTGGGACAGGTCCTTTGCGATTGCCCTGCGCATTCGTTTTGGATTGATGCGCCGCTCAGGAAATTTTTCCATTGGCTGCGGCTTGCTGAAACGAAACGTTCTCCAATTCTCGGATAAAAACTCATAGATTTGATAATCTTTCGGTTCGGCGCCGAAAGTCACTTTATAGACTTGATACTGCCCTTCACAGATTCGCTCATAAACGCCGATCCAGAAAGGTTCTTCAAAAAACACGGTAAACGTAGCCCTGATTTTTTGCATGACAAAATCCTCCTTCTTTTTTCAAAAAAGAGAATGGACAACCAAAGGAGGCAGGTTACTGACAGAGCGGATGCTCTGCGCCCGGACTACCAGCCGGACCGTGTTTTTATCTCTCAGAAATATGAAACTATCGATAGTTTATCACATTTTTTCGCAAATGGGAACAGACCAATGTCTGCTTTTCCAGACCTATAAATTTATTTTTTGCAAAGAAAATAATACTTGACTTGATCACGGAATGTTTTCCAGGGAGCCTTCAACCGTTCAGGCGACTTGCTGGCAGGATCGTTGATCAGCACATGTTCTTCGTCCATCCCGTACCAGAGAATATAATGGCCGCCATGGGTCCAAAGTCCTGGTCCCATGCAGGCAATGACCAGATTTCCCGTTTTGACAGCAGCTCGTGCTTTTTGATCATATTCTTTTCTCTTTGTTTTATCCATGGTACGTAAATTAACTGAATTGAGCATTTTTACATCAATGCCGTACACTTTCCCCTGCGGGGTAAAATAACTGTAATAGGTTCCCTGACCAGCCGCTTTATAGCCGTATTTCAAGGCCCAGGAAGCGGTCTTAGGGGGCGTTACGTTTTTGTCTTTCCAGGTTGCAATCACCATCGCAGCGCAGGTGGGGCCGCAACCCGCCCGGCCTATAGTTGTATGCTCCCCTTTTGCTGAATAATCCAAACCCGCCCACTTGGAATCTGTCTGCATATAATAGACAGGCCTGCTATTTTTCATTTTAGAACACCTCCAGTCATTTCCAATGCCGCAGTAATCTGATCTTGCAGCTGATCTGCCGCCCGGCATAGACCCGGGCCTGCCCCTGCATCATTTACGTCAAGGAGAGCAGAAGTGAAGAATTCGATTGCCGTAGTCAAGCTCTCATGCTCATAACCATTTCTTCGTTGGCACATCGCTGAATCTTCAACGTATTTCAGGGTTCTTGGTCCCAGCCCCGGACATTGTCTCACAATTTCATCTTTATCAAGAAAGAGATGCTTGTAATAGACCGTCATTCTCTCTTGATCCTTAATGAGATTTCCCAGAAAACTCCCCTCCGGATTTGTGCTTGTCATCGTCAGGCATTGTTCAATTATATGGGTAATTTCATGCATAATAACTGACAGCATAATTTTCTCCCCTATGGACTGATAGCGGCTGCGGACATATCGCGTATCAACCAGAATGACATTCTTAAACTGCATTCCCAGAACTGTCCGCGCTTCTTTCATTGTCTCGATCCCGATACGAGTATTGGGCGTCATCACTTGAGCCACGTAAGATCCAAGCTCCCGTTCTAGTAGATCGAAATAGCCGCCGGCCTCTGGATCCATTTCTCTGCATGGATCCAGCACATAAATTCGCTCAAAGGTACAGGCCGGGCAGTCCAGATTGCCAAACCATCTGCTGAACATCTCATTTTCCTGCAGCACTGATAACCATCTCTCCCAATTTTGTAACACAGGTTCGGTTTCGCTGAAATTAAGAAAAACAAGGTCTCGTTCAGTGCCCAGAAATTCCTTTTCACATATTGGAAACACGTTTGATCTCCTTTCAATCACCTTGATCCCACATCGGTTTTCTTGGAAAACCGATGTGGTAGGTAATACGCTCCATAGTCAGCTGGTGTTCTCCCACCATGTAGCTTCCTATAGAAATATCTTTTGACAGAATAATGCCTTTAGGATAGTCGTTCAGACATCGATTCAGAAGCATAATCTGCTGTTTTCTTGCCTCTTCGGACAAAGGCGCATTGGGATTGATCCCGCCTATGGTCACTAGTTTGACATACCGGATATCCGCCGGCATTGGTCTTTGTTCCTCACCTTTATTCACTTCCGCCCTCCGGCAGCTGCGACGCTGAATTGTTCATAATGGCATTATTATACTCATTCTTCTTGTCCTGCAAGGTCTTTTTAACTATTTCCGCCTTTGTCTGGGCATCCACGGCATCGGCCTGAGCCGCTGCCATCTGGCTGTAGTAGGTTCCCTCGGTGTACGGTACGATTTCATTGCTGCTATTAACGCCTTTCAGTCCGAACGTATCGGAAACGCTTCCTTCTTTAGCAGTTCCTGCCGCAGCTAACATTTGAACGACTCGTCCGGCACTGTTTTGGAACTCGGCCCAGCTCTGATTCAGCTTGTCCAAATTTGCGGAATACTGTTGTCTTTTTGTTTCATCTTCCTCACCATCTACCAGCGCTACCAGCTGGGCCTGGAAGGCTTTCTGCTGCGTTGATCCTGCGGTTTTCAGCTGGGCGATACGATTGTCCAGCGCCCCCTGGGCTGCGCTGGATGTGTTCTCCAGCTGCATCATTTCCTGACGCATTTGTTTGATCCGCTCTGTCCTTGCTTTTCTTTCCGCGGAAAGGTCCTGACCGTTGGCATCTTTTGGCGTTGAACCCACTAAAGCCGGGCATACAGAGGCTGCCATCATATCCAAGACCCTCGCCAAGCCTTCAGGAGTACCGTGATTGGTTGCGCGGACATCCACATGGTATTTCGCAGAATTATCCGAGCTCCTGGTATTGGAACTATGGGAACTGACGCTTCCTGAAATGGATACTTTAAAAATCCCTAGATTCAGCGACCCCGTGGCCGATGCCGAAAGATCCGTGGCTGATTCACTTTTCATGCTCTCCTTTACTTCCATGTCAAACAGGATATTGACCTCGTCCACCTGCAGATTGGGAATCGGAGTAATCGCCAGCAGGGGAACATCGACCTTCATCTCATCCAAATTGGTCGTGCCGTCATCATTAAAACTTTTCTGTTCATATTTAAAGGCTGCGGTCCGCAGATTTCCTTCTCCGTCAAAACCAACCTTGTTAATAAATTCAGCGGTACTGTTTGCAAGAGCCAGACTGGCATCCGCCGTTGCAGAAAGCGGCCCGCCTATGAGATTTTTCATATCCAATCCCGAAAATTGATCACCTATTGCCATCTTAATTCCTCCTCATCTTTTACTTGCAGTTCTTCCACCCAAAGGGCGCTTTCCCGTGAGAGCCAGAAAAGCAGGAGCATCAGCGGAATCCGTTTCTCCTCCCATGTTAGCCAAAGAACCGATGTATGTTCTGTTTCGTGCTGAATACGGGTCAGGCAGTCACAAAGAAGTCTTAAATTCAGCACTTCCTCTAGTTTTCCGTTCAACCCATGTCCTCCTCCGTTAAGCGGATTTCCAGTTTTAGAATCTGCTCCTTCAGCCGCATAAGATCCTCCATAATTTTCTCCTGCAGTCCCTTATATTTCTCTCGATCAAACTGGAAGCCGTCTGCCCTCTCTTCACAGCCGGATAATTCTTGAAGTTTTTCTTGACTTTCCATGGCTTCCTCAATTCTCTGATAAAGGGCATTCAACTTTTTCTCCTGATTTTTCAACTTTTCCCTCTGCTTTGCCAGCTGATTAAACTGTTCATCCCGCGCCGCTCCTTCCGGTGATAAAGGTATGGAGTCCAGCCGTTTGGCTACCGGCGCCGAATTTAAAAGGTCGGTTATGCGCAGCAGGCCTTCCAGGGGCGAAATGGATCGGACTTTCATTTTATATGTTACCTTCGGCAGGAAGTCCGTTTCTCTCTGTTCCGGCGCACAGATACGGGCTTTAATTTTTTGTCCGTCTTCGGGGTCATCCGTGATCTGTATCTCCGTAGAAAAGTCCAGTTCTGCCTTTTCTATATTGAGATTACTAACCGGGATCAGAGAGAGCAACGGCACCTTCATTTGAAGCGTTTCCAGACTGCAGCCTTCATCCGGTTGGGATTTTAACTGGTTATAGGCTATATTGAGACTATTGAGATAAATAACTTCCTCCGGCCCAATTTGTTTCACCGTTCCCATGCTGCGGATGGCGTCAATGGCAGAGCTATGGAGCTGCATATTGGAATGAGACAGCGCCCCAAGAGGCGCATAGAGAAGTTCGTCCAGCTCCAAAAACTGTTTGTCCGTGATTACAGGCTTTTTTCTTCTAGCGCCTGCCGGCACTTCTACTTTTGAGTCCATCAGACGGTTTTATCCACATAGCTGGTGTTTTCCCAATATTGCGCCGTGATCCCATTTCTTTGGTAAACCAAGCTATTATAAGGTATAATTTGTAAATTTCCGTCTGCATCATCTGGATCTGCCACAATCAGTTCAAATTGACCGGGATCTCCCATGCTGCTATCATCTGAAGGTCTGCTGCCCGGATCCTGTGCGCAGCGGGCGCCAATGATCACAATCCAGTGTCCGTTGGGTACTGATAACTTAGGCGTCCGATTGCTTTTGCGTCTCGTTCCCACACAAGAAAGCAGCGGGATACCATCATAAATTGCCTGCATAATTTCATAAAAATCCGGTACCGAATGATCGTCCGTATTAGAGCCGCGTCCTGCAAAGAGCAGAATAGTCGGAGCTGAACCCTGTCCATTCCAGTTCAGCACCTTTCCAGTTTCTTTGTGGTAGTTTGCCGCCAGGTTTGGATCCGCAGCTTCAAGCGCCGTTTTAAAATCTGTTTCTGAGTTCCATTGAGTGGTTCCATCCTGATGCCGATAATAGTTATCGATCATCATGGAAGTGCAAATCCAGCAGCTATCTGAGCCCACCTGGTGTTTTGCGGTAAAGCCGTCTAATTGTTTGATAAACATAATTATACCTTCTTTCTCAAGTTTTGGAAATAAGTTTTTCGTAATTCTATTGTACTACCGCCGCTTCCCTTTTTAACAAAAGGGAAGCGGCGTTCGCATCAGAATAATGATGCGAACGCCGCTTCCCTTTGTCAAGTTTTATTTTATAGTTTCACTAGTGATATTCTATTTTTTCTCCAGACTCATCCCTTTACAAAGGCCCCTTCCTTCATGATCACCTCCATATGATCAGTGGAAACAGCCTTCATATCTTCCGCCGGATTTCCGTCAAGCACCAGCAAATCGGCAAATTTTCCTTCCTCCAGAGTGCCGGTAATGTCATCGATCCGAAGCATTTCAGCGCCGTTTTTAGTCGCTGCCACCAGCACCTCCATGTTGGTCATTCCTGCCTTATTGAGAGCATACATCTCCGTAATCGCATACTTCCCGTAGGGAGTCAAAGTACTGCAGAAGGAATCCGAACCCACAGTAATGCGGATGCCTTTCTGATTGGCATTGAGCAGGTTGTCGGTAATTCGGTTCAGCTCTTTTTCCGCCGTCGTTTCTCCTGGATACTGATCGTGAATCGGACGGTACGGCGGTTCATAAACAGTAAACCATTCTGTAAAGAACTGATAGGTCGGGCAGAAGGTGATGTCCTTTTCCTTCATAATCTCCAGGCATTCTTCGTTCAGTTCCTGGCCGTGGATGATAACGGAAACACCCGCTTTGCAGGAATTGAGGGCTCCTTCGTAGCCTTCGGCATGGGACCAGACCGGAAGTCCGATCATATTGCTTTCATCTACCACAGCTTGAATTTCTTCCATCGTGTAATGGGAATCCGCCTTTGCATCGTGCCTCCAGATTCCGCCGCCGGTGGACCAGATTTTTATAGCGTCCGGATTCTCGCGGATTCTGCGGCGAATTGCCTTACGCAGTTCCCACGGGCCGTCCACCCGCTCCGCCCAGGGGTGTGACGCCTCATTGTATTCCAAAGGCAGTTTATGAGAATCGCCATGGCCGGCAGTCCTGCAGAATCCAACTCCAGCGGTCACAGTTCTCGGACCTGGGACAACGCCCGCTTCAATCATATCTCTGATATAAGGGCCAAAACGGGAGATTTCGCCTACGGAGGTCAGACCGTTTTCCAGCGCTTCTCTGGCCTGAGCCACAGCTACTACCGCTTTCTGGAAGATCGGCTCCATGACCCATTCCGTATCGTTATCGCTCAGGTTTCCGCTGTAGTGAAGATGTGTGTCGATCAGTCCCGGCATGATCGTCTTGCCGGAAATGTCCCGCACCTGGTAGCTGCCGTCAAACTCCTTTTTCGGGCCCGCATAAGCGATCTTTTTGTCTTCCACCAGCACCAATGAATCTTTTACAGGTTCTCCGCCGTTGCCGTCAATCAGAAGCCCGTTTACAAAAGCGATTTTCATAACATCCTCCTTATTATCTTGCATTTATATTGATATATTTTGCTTTAGTCTTACTATACATGATTTTCTGGCTTCCGTACAGCCCATAATAGCCGGAAAGCATATAGCTGATGCTGCAGGCGATACCGAAAAAGATTAAACCCTGAGCGCCAAAGAGCTCAATCCCCAGCAAAATCGATGCTACCGGACTGTTAACCACCGCACAAAAGGTAGCGATCAGGCCGATAGCCGCTGCAAATCCAGGCTCCAGCCCCAAAAGGCTTCCAACCCAGCATCCCATCGTTGAGCCGATGAAGAAAGTCGGTACAATCTCTCCGCCTTTAAACCCTGCTCCAAGGGTAATAGCAGTAAACAGAATTTTAACCAGGAAGGCCCACCAATCCGCATGTCCGTCCAACGCCTGAAAGATCACTCCCATGCCCGATCCGTTATAATTTCCCGATGGAAACAGCATTGATAGCCCAACCAAAATCACTCCTCCTGCTAAAATGCGCAAATACGGATTGCGGAACAGTTTTTCAAAACCGTCGTCAATGCGATCCATGGTAAAGATATAGACAATGCTGATCACAGCGCAGCAAACGCCTAGGACTGCTACACGCAGGACAGGAAAGAGTCCCAAGTCCGGTATTGCCAGCACTTTTTCAATCTCCAGATCAAAGCCAAAATAGCCGGAAATACTGTATGCTACCAACGCGGAAACCAGACAAGGCACCAGGCCGGAATAATAGATGACGCCCACGCTAATCACTTCCAGCGCAAAGAACACAGAAGTCAGCGGCGTTCCGAAGAGGGCGGCGAAGACGCCGCTCATGCCGCTGAGTACGATCAGCGACATATCCTTTTCGTCCAAACGGAATAGTTTTCCCACGTGGGTGCCGATGCTGCCTCCCAGCTGGAGCGCCGCGCCTTCACGGCCGGCAGATCCGCCCAAAAGGTGGGTGATGACTGTACTGATAAAAATCAGCGGCCCCAGGATAACCGGCACCTCTTCTTCGGCCCGAACCGACCCGATTACCCGGTCAGTTCCGATGGGGGATTTGATCCCGCAAAGCTGGTAACAGCTCACAATCAAAAGCCCGCCCAGCGGCAGCAAGAAAATCAGCCAGGGATTCGCCTGCCTCAAGACATTGGAGTTCTCTACCGAAAGGCGGAAGAGCGTTCCCACCCCTCCGCTGATGACGCCAACGACGCCGGCAATCAGCAGCCACTTGAAAAAGCTCTTTATAAAAATACGAACATATTTAATTCTGCTTTTTATTTTATATTTTAATCGATTTTTCACTTTGACAACACATCCGCCAGATGATAAAGGTCCGCGTTAAAGGGCCGTTTTATGGTGAGGGCTTTTTCCAAATCATAAGCGACAATCTCGCTGCCGCAGATACCAATGGCCTTGCTGCTCTCATCATCATAAAGGAGTTCCACGGCTTTACTGGCTGTTCTGCTGGCCAGCATCCGGTCCTTTGCCGTAGGTGAACCGCCTCTCTGAAGGTAAGCCAGAATTACCACTCTGGTTTCCTTTCCTGTTTTTTCTTCTACAAGCTGGGCCAGTTCCTTAGCATCCACGCCAACGCCTTCCGCCTTCATGATGATGTCGTGCATCTTTCCCCGGTTCTTTCCTTGTATGATCTTTCGGCAGACTTTATTAATATCAAAGGGCATCTCCGGCACCAGAATATTGTCGGCGCCGCCGGTGAGTCCGGCGTAAAGGGCGATGTCGCCGCAGTGCCGGCCCATTACTTCGATCACAGTAGCCCGCTCATGGGAAGAAGAGGTGTCGCGGATGTTGGACACTGCAGATAGCACCGTATTGACCGCCGTATCAAACCCGATGGTAAAGTCAGTATAGCCCAGATCATTATCAATAGTTCCCGGAAGGCCCATCACCGTAATCCCTCTCTGGGAAAGCTCCAGACCGCCTCGAAAAGAGCCGTCTCCGCCGATGACCACGATTCCCTCAATGCCGAAAGCAGACAGTACATTAATAGCATGCTTCTGCCCTTCCTCCGTCTTAAAACGTTCACTTCTAGCCGTTCGAAGGATGGTTCCGCCCCTGTGTAGGATATCCCCCACCGAGGACATATCCATTTCTTTGATCGCTCCATCGATCAATCCTTCATATCCTCTTTGTATGCCGTAGACTTCCATTCCTCGGTCCAGTCCGCAGCGTACGACGGCCCGTACCGCCGCATTCATTCCCGGAGCATCTCCTCCGCTCGTCAGTACTCCTATTCGCTTCATGTCTCCGCCTCCTTATATTTTCAGATTTTCTGCGCCGATCAACTCAGAAACGCTCTCACAGAAAGTTTCATTGGCGTCGACCCAAAGATCCGGTTT
The DNA here is from genome assembly GCF_020734085.1 of Hominibacterium faecale. Classification (NCBI taxonomy): domain Bacteria; kingdom Bacillati; phylum Bacillota; class Clostridia; order Peptostreptococcales; family Anaerovoracaceae; genus Hominibacterium; species Hominibacterium faecale. Next base: position 444,610 of record NZ_JAJAGH010000003.1, on the reverse strand, counting down.
TGTTTTCATTGCCTTTCCTGTCTTGCCGAGATAAATGATGACCGGCGTGCTGCCTTTATACTGGGCCAGAATCTCCCGAATCTGTTCCAGCCCCTTTTCCATATGGTCCGGGATCCGAATTTTGACTACGTTTTGGGCCGCCATCCTGGCTCCCCGGCTGTTTTCCCGCAGATCCAGCACTTCATTTGCCAGGAGTTTGGGCAGTTCTCCTTCCTTAAAATTAATCGTTCCTTTGACAACAATGAGCGAATCCTCCTGAATCAATTGGGAGCACCGCTCATATACGTTGGGAAACACCACCACTTCCACATTTCCGTAAAGATCTTCCATATCGACAAATGCCATCATTTTATTGCTGCGGGTCACCAGCGTCTTTTTACTGTTGATGATGCCGGCCATGGTTGCCCGCATACCGTCAAAGAGCACCGGTCCATTTCCGGCAGCGGCAGCAGCTCCGGTCTCTTCTTGGTCGGCTGCATGGGCCAGATCTTCGGCCGTAACGTCGATCAATTTTTGAATCTGCTCTTCATAATCTTTCAAAGGATGATCGGAAATATACACACCCAGCATTTCTTTTTCCATACTGCTCAAAAGTTCTCTGGGGAAGTTAGCTGTCTCAGGCAGCCGCGCTGAGGCCTCTTCCAGTTCCATCTGTTCCGCGTTCAGCTGAAAAAGCGACATCTGACCTTCAATATTTTTTCGTGAATCATTCTGTGCAGACTCGATCAAACTTTCATAAACGGCCATATGGGCAGCTCGATTTTCATTGAGACTGTCCAGCGCTCCCGCCTTAATCAGGCTTTCCACCGCCTTTTTATTGACCTCATGGATATCCACATTACTGATGAACTGAAAAATATCCTTAGGCGCTCCTTTTTCTTCCCGCGCCTTGATGATAGCCTCGATCGCGCCCTCTCCAACGTTTTTGACACCCAAGAGTCCAAAGCGGATTTTCCCATCTTTGACCGTAAATTTTTTGCCGCTTTCGTTGATATCCGGCGGCAGGACTTGAATTCCCATCTCCGTACAGTTGCGTATATATTTGGCGATGGAACTGGAATCCCCCATGACGCTGGTCATGAGAGCAGCCATGAATTCCACCGGATAGTAGGCTTTCAGATAGGCCGTTTCGTATGCGATCACCGCATAGGCCGCAGCATGAGATTTGTTGAACGCATATTCGGCAAAGCTTACCATCTGATTAAAGATTTCTTCGGCAATCTTTTCCGGTATGCCGTTGCGTACACATCCGCTGATCTCCACATTGCCGTCCTCATCTTCTTTACCGTGAATGAAATACTCCTTTTCCTGGAGCATGACTTCCATCTTTTTCTTGCCCATTGCCCGGCGTACAAGGTCAGACCTGCCATAGGTATATCCGCCCAAATCACGGACAATCTGCATAACCTGCTCCTGATAAATCAGACAGCCGTAGGTAACTGATAAAATCGGCTGTAAACTTTCGTGAATATAGGTGATCTGATCAGGATGCTTCTTGTTCTCGATGTAAGTGGGTATGGAAGCCATAGGGCCCGGCCGGTATAGGGCTACGCCCGCCACGATATCTTCAAAGCAGTCCGGCTTGAGATTTTTCATAAACTGGGTCATACCGCCGCTCTCCAGCTGAAAGATCCCTTGAGTATTTCCCTTGGCAATGACGTCATAGGCTTTGGGATCGTCGTAGTTCATCTTGGAAAAATCAATCGTCTTTCCATAATTAGCTTCGATCATTTCTAAAGCATCTCGGATCACGGTCAGATTTCTCAGGCCCAAAAAGTCCATTTTTAAAAGCCCCAGCTCTTCAATCGTGGTCATAGTAAATTGTGTCGAAACGCCTTTGTCGGAAAGATACAGCGGAACGTATTCATCGATACTTTTCTTTGAAATTACAACGCCTGCGGCATGGGTAGAGGCATGGCGCGGCATACCCTCCAGCGCCTTGGCCATATCTAATACCTGACGGACTTTTTCATCCCTTTCATAAGAAGCCTTTAGTTCCGGATTCATAGCAAGGGCTTTATCGATGGTCATTTTCAGGTCAAAGGGAATTGCTTTGGCAATGGCATCGGTCTCAGGATAGCTCACATTAAGCGCACGGCCCACGTCACGGACAGCAGCCTTTGCTTTCATGGTTCCAAAAGTGATGATCTGTGAGACCTTATCTTCCCCGTATTTCTCAATAACGTAGTCGATAACCTCCTGCCGCCTTTCATAGCAGAAGTCAATATCGATATCCGGCATGCTGATTCGCTCCGGATTTAAAAAACGCTCGAAAATCAAACGATAGCGAATGGGATCGATATCCGTAATCTTGAGCACGTAAGAAACAATGCTCCCGGCCGCTGAGCCTCGCCCCGGCCCCACCATAATCTTATTGCGTTTGGCGTAGTTGATGAAATCCCATACAATAAGAAAATACTCCACATATCCCATTTTTTCGATGATGGATAATTCGTATTCCATCCGTTCCTTAAGGGCTGCCATATCGGCGTCTTGCTGATCTGCGTAACGTTCTTCCAATCCCTGCCGGCAAAGTTCCCTCAGATACTGTTGATTGGTTTTTCCTTCAGGCGCCGTAAATTCCGGCAGATGAAGATGCCCGAACTCAAAGGTGACGTCGCACTGCTGGGCCACCCTTGCTGTGTTGTCACAGGCTTCCGGGAAGTTGGCGAAGATTTTGCGCATCTCCTCCTCGGATTTGAGGTAAAACTGGTCGTTGGGGAAGCGCATCCGGTCTTCTTCATCGACGGTGGCAGCTGTCTGGATGCAAAGGAGGACATCGTGGGCCTTTGCGTCCTCTCTGCGCACATAATGGACATCGTTGGTGGCCACGAACGGAATCCCCGTTTCCTCGTGGAGCCGGACCATATCGGGCAGGATCGCCGCCTCTTCCTCCAGACCCTGGTCCTGCAGTTCCAGGTAGAAGTTTTCTTCTCCGAAGATATCCCGAAGTGCCAGCGCTTCTTCCTTGGCTCCTTCGTAATCCCGATTTAACAGCTTTCGCTGCACATCGCCGGCCAGACAGGCTGACAATGCGATGATCCCTTCACTGTGCTGCCTCAGCACTTCTTTATCAATACGTGGTTTGTAGTAAAATCCCTGGACAAAGCCTGCTGATACGATTTTGATCAGATTCTGATAGCCCTGATTGTTTTTGGCCAGCAGCACCAGATGCCCCTGGTATTTGTCCTTATCCACGTCTTTATCCGCCATGGTTCTGGCCGCGGTGTATACTTCACAGCCGATGATCGGCTTTATCCCCTTATCCAGGCATTCCCGATAAAAATCAATGACCCCGAACATGACTCCGTGGTCCGTAATCGCCACTGATTCCATGCCCAGCTCCTTTGCCCTTGCCACCAAATCTTTGATCCTGGCGGCGCCGTCCAATAGACTATATTCTGTATGTACATGCAAATGTGTAAATGCCATTTATTTCTCCCAATCCTTACAAAAATATGCGATCCATTTTATTTTACCATAAAATACGAAAAATGCTTTCAAAAATGCATAAAATATTGTAAAATATTGAGGTTGCGAGGTACTAGTAATTATGAAAAAATTTTTAATCCCACTTATTATTGTACTCTGTTTGGCCGGAGGCGGCTTTGCCGTATGGAATGTCCTCGAGGCCAACGTTTTTTCTGTTGACCAGTTTCCGCAGAAGACCACGATCAACGGCGTCGACTGCAGCGGCTTGACAACAGAAAAAGCCAAAGAAAAACTTATCAAGGAATGGAATAGCAAGGTGTTCAGCTTCACCAGGCAAAGTAAAGAGTTAGGCGCCATTTCGGATTTGCATTTTGATTATGACATTGACAATGAAATCGCCAGTGTCAAAAAAGACCATTTTTTCAGCGCTGCGCTCAATTACTTTTTTCATGCTGATTTTGATGTCTCGATGGACATGACAGTGAAAAAAGTCAATAAGGCCTTTAAAAAAGAGTTGAAAAGCGCTGATTATCTGAAAGAAAGCGGTGATCCGGTGGAGACGAAGGATGCATATGTGGACCTGTCTTCGGAGGATTTTAAGATTGTTCCGGAAGTACAAGGCAATAACATCGATTATGATATTCTGCTGAAAAAGATCACCGGCCTGATTGCCAAAAATCAGTTCACGCTTGAATACAAGGCATCCGACTTTTATCAAAAACCTAAGGTGACCTCGGACAGTCAAGAGATCAAAGAACGCCAGGAATTCTGCAAAAAATACTTAACTTCAAAAGTGACTTATCTTATGGGCAAGGACGAAGTCAAGATTCCGCCGGAAGAGCTGGAGAAGATCTTTGATATCGAGATGGTGGAAAGCGGCGCTCCCAGCGAGTCTGAGAAGGATGAAGCTGAAAAATCCGCCGCCAAAGTCACAGTTGATGAGGATGCGGTCCGCAGTTATGTGAAAAAATTTGCAAAAGAATATAACACTCTGGGCAAAACTCGTGAATTCACGTCCCTCAGCGGACGTAAGATTAAGGTGTCTGGCGGCGACTACGGCTGGGCGCTCAGCGTGGATAAGGAAACGGAGCAGCTGATCAAAGACTTGAAAAGCGGCGAGGAAGTAAAGCGGGAACCCATTTGGCTGATGACCGGTTTTACGGATTATAACAAAGAGGATGATATCGGAAGTACATATGTGGAAGTTTCTCTGGCAGAGCAGCATCTGTGGTATTTTAAAGACGGAAAAGAGCTGGTCGATTGCCCGGTTGTCACAGGGAATGTTCTATCCGGCTATAACACGCCCGCCGGTTCTTTCAGTCTCACTTACAAGCAGAGAGGCGCGACACTGAAAGGCAATAACGCTGATGGTACCTCTTATTCGAGTCCGGTTTCCTATTGGATGCCGTTTTACGGCAATTATGGAATGCATGATGCATCGTGGCGCGGAGCCTTCGGCGGCAGCATTTATCGTGGCGGCGGCAGCCACGGCTGCGTCAATATGCCGGTGGCTTCAGCAAAAAAGCTGTTTAACAATTTGGCCAGCAAGGGTACGCCGGTCATTGTTCACTGGTAAGAAAAAGGAAGGAAAGCTGTTTGCTTTGTCGATGCGAACAGCTTTTTTAGACCGAAGGCCTTTTCCAAAAGAACTTTGCTGTAACCGATGGTGCACAGACACCATGTAACGATCTCTAAGGTTTCTACTTCTATAAGCGTTGGGATTAAGCATGGGTAAAAATGAAATTTCAGTAAAAATTCCCCAACTCCGTAGAAAAGACCGGCGTTTTTGCCTTTTCTGAATTTATAAACGCTTCCATGTTCCCTGCCGTTGACATCAATTCTTTTACGAGTGCCAGTTTTTCATCCATTGTGTAGCCGCATTGACAGTTCATTCGTATTTTCTTTACGGTCTCATTTTCAAATTTGTTTTCTAAGCGGCACATGGTAACATTCACCCACTCTGGATTGGTTTCTCTATTTACTGGTTCTTCACTACCGTAGACTACTTCGCTCGCAGATTTGACAGATTTCTAAATTACGTTTTCTTGAATTTTTCTGACTTTGATCAATTTTGCATCGTTTAATAAACCCATAAGTGCTTTCACCAGCCTCTTCCATGAAGATTCGACTGAAGTGATAGTATGATATATAAAACTGAGCAGCTACCGTATCAAGGGATAAATCTTCGTGAAAATGCTGAATTATATCATCAATGCTTTGATTGACAAGTTGTTTTTATCCATAGCTCTTCATCTCCATTTGACTATTATACATCCTGCTATAACCTCTCTTCTAGCTTTGAAGTTCCTTTATTGTAGAATTTTTTGCTAGCTCAGTCTATACTTAGCTTTATTCACAAAAGGACTATTGCAACCATTCGCTTTTTATGGCAAAATCAAGGACATAGATAAAAAAGAAAGGACTGAGGCAAGCATGTACGATTATCACACACACACAGCATTTTCTGATGACTGTGATGTTCCAATGGAGGAAATGCTCTTAGGCGCAGTAAAATTCGGTATTAAGGAGCTTGCGATAACAGATCACTACGACCCCGGATACGAAGATCCTGAGTTTCCTTTCACCCTTGATTTTGAAGAGTATTATAAGGCTCTTAGGGATGCGGAAAAACAATACCAGGGCCGGCTGTCCATCATCAAAGGAATGGAGATCGGCATCATGGAGACACAGTTTGCGGAATGCCGCCGAGCTGTCCGCGATTTCCCCTATGACATCATCATAGGTTCGTTTCACTGCCTGGGAAAGGATGATCTTTACCGCTACGATTTTTCTCAAGTAGATGGACCTATCAAGCTTGAAGAATTCTATACCTATGTCAACCGTTGTCTGAAAGAATATAAGGACTACGACATCGCCGGACACCTGACGATTATTGACCGTTATATTGGTAAGATCTACGATTACAAACCATATATGGATATTTTCGAAGATACACTCAAGACGATCATTTACGATGGAAAAGGATTGGAAATAAACACTTCCAGCTTTAAATACGAGACCGGCATCTGGCTGCCGCGCAAAGAGATCTTAAAGCTCTACAAAGAGCTTGGCGGTGAAATCCTTACCTTTGGTTCTGATTCTCACGATCCTTCTCATTTTATGGATCACTTTGCGGAAGCCCACGAACTAGCAAAAGATTTGGGTTTCAAGTATCAATGTACCTTTCGAAAACGAAAGCCAGAATTTCATAAGCTGTAAGATGGGCACTTGGTGCGCTGTCAAAATGTAAATTACTTCCTTTTATATTCGAAACGCAGCAATTTGGAAGCGATGTCCATATAAATTCCGCCTTCTTGCGCAGAATCAGCTCCAAAATCATACAGTTAAACCCATATTTGTGCAAATTTATATGTATGATTCCTGAAAACAAAGCAAACTAGTCTTTAAGCAAAATCAATAATGGTAAAATGTGGTAATTTTCTATGGACATTCACTCTCGTTTTACCCATTTCGAATATAAATCAGCAAAATAAATGCAAACTGGCCACACCAACACTAGTGCGAATGGGAAGCAAACATAAAATTCCTAGGTCTTTCGCACCAAGTATGAACACTCTTACTATCTTAAAACCTACCGAATATGTACATTGGGCTCAAAACATGGTATACTATGAGCAAAATAGTATGAAAAAAGCTATAAAATGTACTATTATGCAGTCGCATCCCCATACGGGGTGCGTGGATTGAAATATTTAGTCCTGGGGGAAAGGATTTTGGAGAGCACGTCGCATCCCCATACGGGGTGCGTGGATTGAAATCCTAACAGCGCATTAATCGCCTTGATGATCGGCGTAGTCGCATCCCCATACGGGGTGCGTGGATTGAAATTACTCCTACAATTTTGACGATTGGCATATTATCATGTCGCATCCCCATACGGGGTGCGTGGATTGAAATAAAGACATCTATTTTATATTTTATCATTGGCTGTGTCGCATCCCCATACGGGGTGCGTGGATTGAAAGACTCGAAAAGAAGAGTCTTTAAAGGGAGTTAAAAGGCACATCTCCATACGAGATACGTGGATTGAAATTATCACTATCATATTATCACATACCCTTTTCCAGTCGCATCCCCAGGGGCATGTATGAAATTCCGCCCTCCCCGCCAAAACAGGATCAGAACCGTGTTATTTAACCCCTTTGAATTCAGATCACGCAAAAAACAGGCCTGCAGGAAAGCAGCACCCGTTTTTCGCATGTATCATTTTTATGTTATCACAAGTTTTACTTAATGCATTCAGCCAGCACCTCGAGGAATTTGTCGCAATCCTCGGGGTAAATTTCACCCATGTTGGCAACCTGGAACATACCCATTTCCACGTATTTGCCCTTGCCGCTGTAAACCACGTAGCCCTTTTCTTCCATTGCTTCCAGGAACTTGTTCAGATCCTTGCCTTCCGGCAGGAACACGGAAGTTACCGTATTGGCCATGTGCTCAGAAAGCAGCAGCTTCAGCCCCATAGCCTCCATGCCTTTTCTCAGGATTCCCGCGCACTGTGCATACCGATTCAGCTGATGCTCCACGCCTTCTTCAAGAATGTTGGTCAATGCCTGATTGAGCGCCCAGAACAGATTCACATTAGGCGTGTTGGGAGTCTGGTTTTTCGTCACTGCACTCTGGTAATGTTTTGCCAGATTCAGATAAACATTCTTGCCCATTTCCGGCGTCAGTGTTTCAAAGGCTTCTTTCTTTCCGCAGATGTATGCGGATCCTGGGAATGCTCCCAGACACTTTCCGCCTACGGAAGTAGCGAAGGTAATATTAAAATCTACAATGTCGATATATTCACCTGCTGCCGCAGAGACACAGTCGACAAAATACCACTTGTTGTATTTTTTGCAGAGCTGTCCCACTTCTTTCACCGGATTAATCATGCCGGTTGAGGTTTCGTGACATACCATAGCTACCACCTTTACCTTGGGGTTGGCCTTAATCAATTCTTCAATTTTGGAAACATCCGGATAATCACCCCACTCAAAAGATGCATCCACATATGGGATTTGATATTTTTCAATGATTTCCTGCAGTCTTTCACCGAAAACACCGTTTCTGACCAGCAGCACTTCTTCGCCTTCCTTAAAAATAGAAGACAGAACAGTCTCGTTGGAAGAAGTCCCGGATCCGGAAATAATAACGGACTGATAAGAATCGTCGGCGTTGAACAGCTGATTGATCTTCTTCACCGTATCAGCGAACAGAGCTTCAAATTCCGCTCCCCTGTGGCAGATATCATAGTGCATCATGGCTTCGCGCACATTGTCCTTTACCATGATCGGTCCCGGACTGAATAACATTGGTTTACTCATTTTAAATTCTCCTTTCAGAATCCTATAATCTCATTTAAATCGGGCCTTCAATCTTCGACCCAGTTCTTTGCCCGCTCAACGGCTTTGTGCCAGTTATAGAGCAATGTTTCCCGTTCATCCACACTCATTTTCGGTTCATAGCGTTTGCTCAATTTCCAGTTATTCGCAAGCTCGCTCATAGAACCAAAATCACCAATTCCCAGTGCGGCCAGATAAGCTGCGCCAAGAGGCGTGGTATCATTAATGGCCGGCACATCCACCGGAATTCCCAGAATATCCGCCTGGAACTGCATTAAAAATTGATTTACAACTGCTCCCCCATCCACACGCATGATCTGGATGGGGATGCTGGCATCCATATTCATCACATCCAAATTATCTTTTACCTGGTAAGCCGTCGCTTCCAGCGTTGCCCGCACGATCTGCTCCCTTGTAGTACCGCCGGTAATACCGATTATCGTGCCTCTGGCATAAGAATCCCAATGAGGAGCAGCAAGGCCAGCAAAGGCCGGTACAAAGTAAACGCCGCCGTTGGATTTGGCGTCGTATGCCATCTGTTCCGTCTCTTTGGCATCCTTGATGATCTTAATTCCGTCTCTCAGCCACTGGGTTGCTGCTCCGGTGATATAAATGCCGCCGTCCAGGGCAAAGGTCATCTTTTTATCGATGCTCCAGGCCACCGTAGTCAACAGACCGTTTTTAGAATAGACCGGCTTATCGCCCGTATTCATCAGCATGAAACACCCTGTCCCGTACGTGCATTTTATAGCTCCCGGAGAGTAGCACGCCTGTCCGAACAGTGCCGCCTGCTGGTCCACGATGGAGCCGGAGATAGGAATAGATGCTCCAAAGAAATCCAAAGGATCAGTATTTCCGTATACCATGGAGCTGTCGCAGATAGTCGGCAGAATACTTTTATCGATTTCGAAGATGTCTAGGATATCCTGATCCCACTTACCCGTATGTATATTCATCAGCATAGTACGGGATGCCGTCGAAGCGTCGGTGATATGCACTCTGCCGTGGGTCATTTTCCAGATAACCCAAGAGTCCAGCGTTCCTGCCAGAATTTTGCCTGCCTTGATTTTATCCTTCACTCCGTCAACATGTTCGATAATCCATTTAATCTTGGTAGCGCTGAAATAGGCATCGATCATCAATCCGGTTTTTTCCCGAATCTGCACGCCGTACTCTTCCGTCAAACTATCGGCATATCTGGCCGTCCGCCGATCCTGCCAGACAATGGCGTTATAAACGGGAACGCCCGTGTCCTTATCCCAAAGCATAACCGTTTCGCCCTGATTGTCGATTCCAATGCAGGCGATTTCCTCCGGCTTTGCTCCTGCGATGTCCAGAGCCATTCTGATGGAACCCAGAACGCCGTCCCAAATCTCCATGGGATCATGTTCAACCCAGCCCGGATTGGGATAATGCTGATGGTGTTCTTTGTATCCTCTGGCCACCAGATTCCACTTTTCGTCCAGTAGGAGGGTCGTCGTCCCTGTCGTACCCTGGTCCATACCCAGGTAATACTTCTTCGTCATTGTTTTCCAACCTTTCTCTGTTAATTTAATACTAAATATGGATCGATTTTATTGTAATCCAAACAGGAGAAGCCGTGTTTTCTCAAGGTTCCTGACGAACAGTGGAGGAACCGTTTATAGCACCTATTCATGTGAGCATGATCGAAAAAGCCGCTGTCCAGAGCCAGGTTGATCAACGGCTCATAGTTGGAACTGTCCGAAAGCTTTTGCAGGGAATTTTGCAGACGCATGATCTCGCAATAGATCTTGGGTGAAACACCTACATACTTCTCAAATACTTTTCCCAAATAACGTTCACTATATCCGGTCTCGATTCCCAGCTCGCTGACTTTGATATTTCCATGCTTTTCATAAATGCGGTCCGTACAATAGCGAATCAGGTAACTGGAATCGTCTTCTTTCATTCTGATTCGGATCAGCTTGGATAAAAGCATCGCCTTTTCTTGTACCGGCAAGTCTTTACATGCGGCCGACACGATCTGCTCTCCGTTTTTCATATATTCCTTGATATCGTATACCGTATTGGTGAGACTGCTGGCATGCTCATGGAGGATCATAGCGGTGGCGCTGGGCTGAAATTTAAGCATCAGCAGCAATTCTCCCGGCCTTAGTTCAATTTTTTTTATCTCATCGATGGCCCCGCAAAGCTTGCCCTTCATATCCTCTTCTCTTCCGTAAAACACCATGGCTATGCAGCCATCCGGAATCACCGGCAGGGTAATGTTATGAAGTACATTGCACTTTACGGCAAAGATATCCGACACAGCTGTATAAAGAGGATGACCGAAATTGACATCAATCCCAATCGGCTGACAATTTTCATCATCTACTTTGAACGGCTTATAATCGGAGCGCCTTTCGGCAGAAGCCAAATGTTGTTTGTCGCTGATAAAAAATGACATAATATTCCCCTTTAAATCGTTTTAGTAAAAATCGGAACCTCACTTTTTATATTTTAATCATAACACTAACAAATATTTTGGTCAACTTCCGATTTATGCTAGTACAATTCCTTAAGAAAAAATTAAAATAGAGGAGGTAAAACAAAGCGTTACATTCGCAGAGAAGGATTTGTTTGGAAGTTTGAAATAGTAATGTGAGGTTACTGTTTTACTCCGTTCTGCTTTTTTCGAATGTATTTTTTTGATTTTACATTCAACACCATTGTCATTATTATAGACAAATTTATATCTTTTTCACATTTTTAGGAGGTTATTTTTATGGACGAGAAAAAAGGATTAGTCCGGGAACTTGGACTGCCTGAATGCGTCACCATTACCGCCGGAGCGGTTATAGGCGTAGGCCTGTTTACCGTAGGTTCCTCACAGGTAGGCGCCATGGGCAGCTCGGTCATCATCGCATCCGTTATCGCTTTTCTAATGGTATTATGGCCTGCCGCCATCTACGGCGAACTGGGAGCTACCCTTCCCTTGTCAGGCGGTACCTATTCATTTGCTAAAAGAGCCATCAACTGGCCGGTAGCCATCTTCTGCAGCTGGCACTATACCATCGCTCAGATCGGTATCGCCGGCGGTGAAGCACTGGCCTTCGCCAGCTACTTTACATACCTGTTGAACGCCCTTGGCGCAGGATTCGTCATCGATTCGAGAATTCTTGGTTCGGCACTGATGATCCTCTTTACCATCATCAATTACAGAGGCATCAAGTTCTCCGGAAGATGGCAGAACGGCTTTATGTTCTTCTTCTGGGCCGCATCCTTCGTTTGGATGATCATGGTTATGAAGAATCTGGACTTTTCCAATTTCGCGCCGATCTTCTCAGGCATCCCGACCGAATTCACTGCACTTGCAAAATGCATCGTTATGGTATGGTGGTGCTTCGCCGGATTTGAAACCTGCGTAGGCATGGGCGCGGAAGTTAAATTTCCCCAGATCACACTGCCCAGAGCACTGACTCTGTCGCCGTTCATCGTATTTGCTGTAAACGCGTTATTCCAGTTCTTCCTGGTTGGTCTGACTCCTCTGGCTGGACAGCACCTTCTGGAAACTGCAGATGCTCCTTTTGTTGAAGGTATGACGCAGGCAGGTATCGTCGGCTTCCCGTTTATACTGCTGTGCCTTGGCATCACCTTCGGCGGAGACTTCAGCTCCATGGTACCATGTACCGCAGGCGCTGCGAGATATATGTATATCATGGCTGTTGACGGATGTTTCCCCAAAGTATTCGCAAAGGTTCATCCGAAATTCAGAAGCCCCTATGTTTCCGTAATTGTCGTAGGTGTGGTTGGTATTCTTCTGATTTCAACAGGTTCCATCGTAATCATCTCTGCCATGTGCGCATTCTCACAAATGCTGTGCTATATTATCGGATATCTGTCCTACCTGCTGCTGTACAAGAAAGAGCCGGATCTTCACAGACCATGGCATGCTCCTGCCGGTAAATTCGGGGCTGTTGTGAGCATTATTCTTTACGCAGCACTGTCCATCCTGGCCATTGACTGGACGGCCATCTGGTGGAACATCGGGCTGTCAGTAATCTGTATTCTCTACATTCTGATCTTTGTAAGGAACAGACCGATTCCGGAAGAAGCCATTGACGAAGAACTGCTGGCTCTCAAGACAAAGGATCCTTCACCGGAAGAAAAGGCCAAGCTGGACGCTCAGTACAAGAGATGGAGAATAATCGCTTATATCTTCTTCGCTGTTGCGGTTGTGCTGTTCATCTTCGGCTCCACCTTATCCTAAAAAGCAAACTTTTCAAAACCACTATATAACGACTTAAATACAAAAGAGATCGCTCCTTTCGGGAAAGGTCTCTTTTGTATTGCTCATTATTTGGAAAAATTATTTCCTATTTCTTGTATGCAGAGAGAATATATATTACAATAAAAAAGGCCAACAGCCATAATATGCACGGTCCGTCCTTATCTCATAATTCACTCTAATAATGATAGAAGCGAGGTAAAAATAGATGATAGTTTGGTCACAGATAGCTGAATTCCTTGCACTAATTTTACTATTTTTAATTAGTTTGTATTTTCACGATAGAAGACAGACCCGATCACGCCGCAGAACCTTGTTTTGGATTTGCTTAGTCCTTTCTATTTTTGAAATTGCCCTCAACGCTGTCTGCGTTATTACCATCAGCCAATATGAACATGTACCCCACTGGCTGAACATGCTGCTCAACAGCTTATATTTTCTGTCCAGCGTATGGGTCAGTTCAATTTTGGCTCTTTACATTTTCAATCTTCTGCTGGAGCATGTTTATGAAAAGCATTGCCGCACCAATGCTGTAATCGGCTTACTCCTACTCAATGCGCTGTTTTTTATTCTTGTTATTGTCAATCTTCAGACCGGAATACTCTTCTTGTTTGATTCTGACGGTGGATATCACCGGGGCGTATTCAATAGAGCCGGATATGTTGTCATGTTCATTGAACTATGCATGGTGATCATTTGCTATCTGCGCAATCGCTCCAGTGTCAGTAAAAATGTTCAGCAAGTGATTCATACATTGCCCCCGATTATTTTAGGACTGGCCCTTTTTCAAATATGCTATCCTCAGATTTTACTCAACGGAATCACCATCGCTTTTGCCGATCTGGTGCTCTTCATAAACTTCCAGAATTACCAGGTGGGAACCGATAGTCTCACTCATATCGGCAACCGCAAAAGCTTTTATCAGGAGCTGGCCCTTCGGATCGCCGGCAAACAGCAATTTCAGATCATCACGATTTCATTGAAACACTTTGCTGTGGTCAATCAAAGATTCGGCTATCAGAAAGGAGACGATTTTCTTTATGCCATAGCTTCCTGGCTGGATAAATGCGACCCGTCCAGCCGTGCATTCCGCTTCGGCAACGTGTCCTTTGCCTTGGTATCTCCTTTCCTGTCCCAGGACAAAGCTGCTTGCAACCTGGACAAAATCCAGATGCGCTTTCAGGATGGATGGACGCTGGGCGACCTTCATTTTGACATCATGGCCTGTTTCAGCGAACTGATCCATCAGGATCAGGATTGGCAGGCCGATCAAGTAATCGAATACCTGGAATTCATGAACGTGATGGCAAAGCGGGAAGACACCGAATGTCTGCGTTTCACCACGGACATCGAAAAGAAAATCGAACGAAAAAAAGAATTAACCCAGCTGCTTAAGCACTCAATAAAAGAAGATCGTTTTCAAGTATGGTACCAGCCTGTAATAGACTGCAGGACCAAAAAATTTACCCACGCAGAAGCTTTATTGCGCCTAAGCGACTACAGCGGCACACCCATATCGCCGGGTGAATTCATACCTTTGGCGGAGGAAACCGGTCTCATCGATGAAATGAGTTGGATTGTACTGGAGAAAGTCTGCCGCCTGTTGGGTGAAAATCCGGCCTTGGAAGTGGAATCCATTTCGATCAATCTGTCGATGCAGCAATTCCTGGACCTCCATATATGTCAACGGATCACCGCTTGTCTGCAGCGCTATCAGGTTCCGCCCGATAAGCTGAAAATTGAGATCACTGAGCGGGTCATCGCTTACGATCTGCCCTACATCCGTTCCGTCATGGACCGTATTGCTCAGGTCGGCATTGGCTTTTATCTGGACGATTTTGGTATTGGCTACTCCAACTTTTCCAGCATCATGCACCTGCCTTTTGAATGTGTCAAGCTGGACCGGAGCCTTTTTGATAAACTGCTGGTGAGCAAAAAGGACCGCACCATTGTACAGACTATGATCGAATTGGCTCACAGCGTAGGTTTTCAAGTGGTATCAGAAGGGATTGAAACCCAGCAGCAGGCGGATCTTTTAATGGTTCTGGGTACAGACCGCATTCAGGGTTACCATTACGCCCGCCCTATGGCGGAGAAGGAGTTTCTTGCCTTTCATCACTGATAGCGAAGAGCCTCGATGGGTTTTTTCGATGCAGCTTTGCTGGCAGGATAACTGCCGAAAGCCGCGCCGATTACCATTGAAAAAAGAACGGATGCCAGCACCACCTTGGGGGACAGTTCCAATGTCATAGAATCCATGAAAAAGGAAGCAACCTGCAAAATGATCCAGGACAGGAGAATTCCCAAAAGGCAGCCAATCAAACTGATCATCAGCGCTTCAATCAAAAACTGGAGCATAATGCTTTTCCGTCCGGCTCCGATGGCCTTTCTAATGCCGATCTCCCTTGTTCGCTCCGTCACCGAAACCAGCATGATATTCATAATGCCGATGCCGCCTACTAAAAGAGAAATCGCGGCGATCCCGCCCAGCATCAGGGTCATGGTCTGGTTGACGCTGTTCATAGTCTCCATAATTGTCGACTGATTGCGAATGGTAAACGCATCCTCATCCTGCCCAAAGCGCTTCATCATCATATCCGTTAAAGCCAGCTCCGCCGCATCCATGCTTTCCTCATTGCTGGCAGAAGCCGTAAACTGTTTGACATACAGCACGTCATCTGCGATTTTAGAAAGAGTCGTATATGGGATATAAGCTTCCAAAGTCACAGAAGAACTGTCGCTGTCAGCTCCAAAGGAAGCGTTCAAGCTTTCATCTTCTTCCAGGACTCCGATTATGGTAAAGGCTCTCCCATTTAAGGTCACCGTTTCTCCTTCGGCCTCCGCCCTTCCTACCAGTTCCACTGCTGCATCATAACTGAGCACAACCACATAGGAGCTGTTGTTCACATCCGGCGAAAGAAGAAATCTGCCCGATGCCAGTGTTAGCCCTTGTATATCCTTATATGGACCGGTCGTGCCATAGAGGATCGTACTGTCATCGCTGACATATCCGCATTTTGAGGTAACCGTGGTGCTGGCAATCGGCGCCGCCATGGCGATCTCTTTGTTTTCTGCGATCTCAGACAATTCGGAAAGGCGCAGCGGGTTTTCTTTATCATCGTTGATGGTAACGGTCAAAAGGTTGGTCCCCATACTGGAAATTTGATCGCTGACCGAAGATGTGGCTCCTCCGGCAATGGAGACCAGCACCACCAGCGATACCACCCCGATAAAGATTCCCAGCATGGTCAGAAAGGATCGCATTTTATTGGCCAGGATGGATTCCCAGGCCATTTTCACACATTGCAGGATCATAAGCTATCCTCCTCTACTCGACCGTCGCTGATGGTAATTCGGCGTTTTGCCTGCATTGCCACTGATTGATCGTGGGTAATGAGTACAATGGTATTGCCCTGCTCATGAAGCTGGTGAAACAAATCCATAATCTCGCTTCCTGTCTTGGAATCCAGATTTCCCGTAGGCTCATCGGCCAGAAACAAAATTGGCTTTGTAACCAGCGCTCTAGCGATGGCCACCCTCTGCTGCTGGCCTCCTGATAGCTGAGCCGGCCTGTGTGTTTTTCTGCTGGTCAGATTGACATGCTCCAGCGCCTCAGCGGCATATCTTTTAATGGCTGCCTGCTTGAACCCTTGGTATACCAAGGGGAGCCCTACATTTTCTTCCGCCGTCATTTTGGAAATTAAGTTGAAATCCTGAAATACAAAACCGATTTTCCGGCTTCGGATTCCGGTCAGTTCCTTCTCCGAAAGGCTGCCCACCGAGCGGCCGTCTAACAGGTAACTCCCGCTGTCAGGGATATCCAGGCAGCCCATAATATTCATTAACGTTGATTTTCCACTCCCGGAAGGTCCGATGATGCTGACAAATTCGCCCTTTTGTATGTGCAGATTGGCGTGATCCAGCGCCCGTACTTCCTCCCCGCCAATCAGATAGGTTTTACATACATTTTCAAATAGAATCATCTCTCCACCGCCTTACTGTCCACTGGGCGGCATACCGCCGCCGGACGGCATCTGCTGCCGGCCGCCGCTGCCATCACCAAAACCGCCGCCCTGTCCCGGCATCATGGAGTCCGATGAACCGCTTTGAGAAACAGATCCCGATCGCAGATAATATACCTTCTCTCCTTGGCTGAGACCGCTGGTTATTTCAACGTTCTCATCATTGGAAATGCCAGTTTCCACTTCTTTTTTGCCTGACAGCGTACCATCCTCACCCTTTTGCGTGTAAACAAAGGTTTTTTCGCCTGACTCCTGCAGAGCGCTCAGCGGCACTATAAGGATATCTTCCTTGCTGCTGGTAGTTACTGTCGCCGCACCGTTCATCCCCAGCCGCATGGAATCTTCCGCATCCAATGTTATCTCTACACTGTATTTGGCCGTACCGCCGCTCACCGTCGCCGCACCGGAAACCTTAGTAATTTTACCGGTAAAGGTCTTTCCTTCTATGGCATCAAAGGTTACTTCTGCTTCCTGCCCTTTTTCTACCGAAAGGATATCCAGCTCATCCACATTAATCGGAAGAACCATTGTTTCATCCGAACATAAGGTAAATGCGGCTACGGTCTGGATTTCCTCTGTAGCAGAACTGCTTTCAGATGCGGAACTTGCGCCGGAGGTATTGCCGGAAGCTGACGATGCACTGGCCGCTCCGCTGCTTGAAATTTTGCTTGTCTGACTTGCGGCTTTCCCTGAGGAAGCGTTCTTTTGCTTATTGGGAGCAGCAGAATCCGATTTGGTGGAATCGGCCTGTGTCTTTGCAAAGGTTACGGTAAAGGTCATCGTATTTCCCTCGCCTTCCCCATCCGTGCTGATTCCAGAAATGACAGCACCCAAAGCATCTACGGAAACAGCGGTAGCCTGTGTGAATCGGCAGCCGGACTGGGCCGTAAGCGTAATCCTGGCAGTGTAAGTGGAATCCGCCTGAAAGACCTTATCTTTGAGATTCCAGGAAATGATGCCTGTATATTGGGAAGATGCCTCAATGGATTGCTGTGGCAAACCTCCTTTATCTGGCGCAGCAATGGAAATGCTGACAGAAGGAATTGAGGTTACTGTGTCAGCCTGCGCAGCAGCGTCGATCTCGTCCTTACTGGCGCTCACGCTGTCATTCCAGGTTTGTGCTGATGCACTTTCATCACCCCGGCTTTTCTTCTCATCTCCAGTGTCAGACATGAGTTTGACAGAAGTCCCTGTTTGATTTGAAGCAACTCCGGCAGCGGTGCTGCTGCCCGTCGTATTTTCCGCAGAAGCATTGGAATTCTCCGTTTGACTGCCGGACTCCGATGCGGATGAAATTTTGACCGCTTCTATCGTCCCGCTTTCCGATGCTGTTATGGAATTGGATGCTGTCATGGCCGCCAGATCTGCCAGGACATCGGTCAGCTTCTGCCGCTGAGCCAGCAGCTGCTGATATTCGGTAGATGCCGGAAGATCTTTGAGCGTATATAAGCATTTGCCGGCGCTGACATACTGATTTTGGGAAACATGAAGCGTTTTCACCGTGCCGCCGGAAGCAACCACAGCCAGTTGGCTGTGAATGTATAGTTTTCCGCTGCCGATAGAGCTGTTTCCTTTTTTCACAGTCACCGTTTCACCAAATTTGGGCCCATTATCCGTCAGCGTAATGACAGCGGTTCCATCGGTAACACTTTCCACGCTTCCAGTCTTTTTCGTCTTCTGATCTGAAAGAATCACGGTAACAGAATCCCCTTCGGAAAGCCCCCCGGCATCGCTGATGGATACTGCCATTTTACCGTCCAGCGATAAGAGCATCAGCGCTCCACGGTCGTTCATGCTCTCCAGCACCGAATCGCCTTTTTTAGCGTAAATTTTTTTAATCCGGCCGCTGACTCCCGCAGTTATTTGGGAAGATACGGTTTCGCCTTTTTTCTCATTGATCTGGGTATCTAGCTCACCAATTTTCTCCTGGGTATTGGATAGGGCCGATAAAACCGATGCCCGATCCACCGTTGCCAGGGTATCCCCCTTTTTCACTTTGTCGCCGCTTTCCACGAGGACATCTTGGATGGTAATTCCCGAAGGAATCTCGATCTGGGTGCTGCTCCCCAATTCTAAATTGCCTGTACCCGCAATCGTATTGGAAATCGTACCCTTAGCTGCCTCTGCCTCCTGCACGATCTGAGCGTTAACCTCTTTGCCCGCGAAAACGACAGCCCCAGTGCAGATGATTCCTGCGATCAAAAGCACTCCCAGCCCAATGATTATTTTCTTTTTTTTCGGCAGCTTGCCAAAGGAGGCCAGGAACTTTTTCCCTCGCACGTTTGCCCTTCTTAACATCCTTTTACCTGTGTCTCCCTGCTTTTTCTTTTTTTCTGTCAGCTCCATATTTCCTCCTGTCATTCTACCAACCCTTCCGTACAATCCCAGATTTTCTCGCAAAAACCGCCTGCCGGACGTCTGGTTTTTCATCTTCCCCTCTTTTATACCCAATCAGCGTGAATGTTCCATGGCTGATGCGTGTCAATCCCATGTAATCCCATATTGTTTTAGTGTTGAATATGTGTTGATTTTTAGTTGCATTTACAACTAATTTGTGATATTCTATGGATTAGTTGTAAATGCAACTAATTTGTTTATAGAAAGGTATCCATTATGAAAGAGAAAAAAACACATTACGGTTTGATCATGGCCGTTTACTTGCTTGGCATCTTCATGGGCGCTTTGGACACAGGCATCGTGACACCTGCAAGAACGGTTATTCAGAATAATCTGAGCGTCGGTGATAATCTCGGCGTTTGGATGATCACCATTTATACATTGGCATACGCCGCCAGCATTCCGGTCATGGGCAAGCTGGCTGACCGGGCAGGCAGAAAATATGTCTACCTGGCCAGCATTTTCCTATTCGGTGCCGGATCGTTCCTCTGCGGACTATCTCAGGATGTGGGCAGCTTCACCATGCTCCTCATATCCCGTGCCATCCAGGCCATTGGCGGCGGCGGCATCGTTCCGGTAGCTACTGCTGAATTCGGCACCACATTCCCCAAAGAAAAACGCGGAATGGCTTTGGGCATGGTAGGCGGTGTCTACGGAATCGCCAACATATTCGGAGCAAGCGCCGGCAGCGCCATTTTGGATTTATTCGGCAGCGACAACTGGCAGTTTATCTTTTATGTGAATGTACCGATCACTATATTCATTCTAATTGCCGGGTTTGTTTCCCTCCCTAACACAAAGGAAAAAGCTGTAACAAAGATTGACGGTTTAGGAACCGTGCTCCTGGTTATCATGATTCTAAGTTTGATGTACGGGTTGAAAAATATTAATTTCTTTGAATTCATCAGTACCGCAGCAAGCCGGAACGTATGGCCCTTTGTAGCAGCTTTCGCAGTCCTCCTTCCCCTCTTTATATTGGCGGAGAAGCGGGCAGAAGATCCGGTAATGAACCTTTCCTATTTTAAAAATAAGGATATTCTCGTCACTTTGATCCTCTCTGTTATGACCGGCGTTATTCTCATGGGCCTGATCTTCGTGCCCCAGCTCTGTGAAAATGCTATGAAGGTTGAATCGGGCAGCGGCGGCTATTTTGTCATTATCCTGGGAATCTTTGCCGGGGTCGGTGCTCCTGTATCCGGCAAAATGATTGATCGCTGGGGTGCCAAGCCTATCCTGGCCATCGGCTTTCTGTCGTCTCTGGCCGGTTCACTCTTTCTGATTTTCGTCATGACCCGCTATCCCGGCTGGGCCACGGTAATCATCAGTCTGATTCTGATCGGTCTTGGTATCGGTTTTACCATGGGAACGCCCCTCAACTATATGATGCTGGATCATACTGAAGCCGCAGAATCCAATTCCGCCCTCGCGACTCTATCACTGGTACGTTCCTTGGGAACCGTCGTTGCGCCGGCCATTATGGTAGGCTTTCTATCCCATGCAGGCATGGGCGTTCAGGGCGATATCATGGATCTGCTTCCAAAAGAAATTACAGTCCCTCAGCTTCCTTATGCAACAGAACTTCAGAAAGAAATGAAGAAACAGAATATAGAAGGAATGCCGGACCTGACTGCTATGACCAGTATTAAGATCGACATGAATCAGGAAAGCGATTTCAAAATCCCGGAAAATATGCTGGAACTAATGCAAAACTCCGATGTAACGACTATAGTCTCCAATACAAAGACCTTTGCCAAAACCATGTTTGATCAAATGACTCCTGAAATCAAAGATAAGATTAATACAGGCATCGATAAAGGCACCGACGGCGTTGAAAGCGGCATAAAGAATATGAACAAAAATATTGCATCCATGGAAAAAGCTATCACCGGTATGGATCAGGGTATTGCAGGAATGACTACTGCCGTTCAGAAACAAAAAAGCCAGCTGACAAAAATGAAAAGCAGCCGTTCCCAGATGAAAAAAGGATTATCGGGAATCAAAGACGGAATCGGTTTTCAAAGAATGATGAAGGGCCAACTGAGCGGAGTTCGCACCGTACTGTCAAAAATGCCTCAGATGGAAGGCATGACCTTGGATCAGATGCTCCCGGACGCAATGAAACAGCAGCTTGCTCCGCCTGCAGTCGCCCAGCTGAAAAAGATGACCAGCCTCAGTCAACTGGACAAAGCCATATCTGCCTGTACAACCAACATATCGACGATGAAGAAAAAATCTTCCGACCTAAGTACTGGAATTAAAAAAATTGCTTCCGGCATCGATGGTATAAAAAGCGGAATCAACCAGACAACTGCCAAGTTACAGGAAACAAAAACAAGCAGGAACAAACTGAAGCAAGGTCTTGCCGGGATCCGACAAGGAAAAAAGGAAGCTCAGGAAACGCTAAAAAAGATGGATACTATGAAAGCAGCCGTTCCCGGCGCCTTTGATACTGCTCTGAAAAATTATTTGAAGCAAATTGACGCATCTTCTGCTAAAATAGAAAGTACCTTCCAAGAAGTACTCAATCAAGGTTTCCGGCAGATTTACGCGACTGTAGCAGTCGCCTCTGCCATAGGACTTTTGCTGCTTTTACTTTATCGAGACAGGAGAAGACGAGATGAACGGTAAGCTTTATTCAGAAATCGGCCGTTTGATGATGGCCTATGGAAAACAGTTTCGAACTTTTATGAAAAAAGCCCTCGCTCCCGCAGAGCTGAATATGGCCGAAGCGATGGTGCTGATGCTGCTGTACGAAAAGGATGGTCAGAGCCAGGATCAACTCCTTGAAGGAGTTCATTATGACAAAAGTGTCATGACGCGTACCATGCAGTCTCTGGAGAAACATGAGTTTTTGATGCGCCGCAAAAACCCTGACGACGGCCGGTCATGGATCTTTGTACTGACCAAGAAAGGCCGCCAAGTCAAACCTCAGGTTCTTGCAGCGCTCAACGAGTGGTGTGCAATCGCTTTCAACGGCTTCAGTCTGGAAGACAGTGAAGCGCTGCTAAACATTATGATCCGGCTCCAGAGCAATATTGAACATCTTTAACGGAAATTATTTTTGATCCTCATCAAAAAGGGTCTGAGCTCGAAATTTGCTCGTGCTCAGACTCTTTTTTCTTCAGTTAACCTCCATATCATTTCTTTGGATGGTCAAAGTTTTCTTCTAATCGGTATTTGGAAGGATCGCTTCCCGCAAGTTCGATCACATTTCTCCTTGAAATCGGTTTATAAATTCGATTTTCGCCTACGCTCATATAGGACGGTCGAATGATCTTGTCCACATTAATCAGTTCCTCAATGCGGTGGGCACTCCAGCCTACGACTCTGGCAATGGCAAAGATGGGTGTGTACAGTTCCAGCGGAATATCCAGCATGCGATAAACAAGGCCGCTGTAAAAATCCACATTGGCGCTGACCCCTTTGTAAATCTTTCGTTTATCTGCGATCACCTGGGGCGCCAGCTCTTCTACAGCCGAATACAGCGCAAATTCCTCTTGATACCCTTTAGCCTCTGCCAGATCCTTTACAAAGCCTTTAAATATCTCTGCCCGTGGATCGGATACGCTGTAAATAGCATGTCCCATACCGTAGATCAATCCCCGCTCATCGAACGCCTTTTTATCAACCACATCTTCCAAATATCTTTTAATCTTTTCTTTATCAGACGTATCCTTTACGGTCTCTTTTAAATCTTGCATCATTTCCACAACTTTGATGTTTGCTCCACCGTGTTTGGGTCCTTTCAGCGAGCATAACGCCGCCGCAATGACCGCATAGGTGTCTGAGCCCGCGGATGTCACAACTCTAGTGGTAAAGGTGGAATTATTGCCGCCGCCATGCTCCATGTGAAGCATCAATGCGATATCCAACACATGCGCTTCCAGCTCAGTATATTTCATGTCAGGGCGCAGCAGCCGCAAGATGTTCTCCGCGGTTGAAAGGGCTGGATCCGGGCGGTGAATATACATACTGTCATCCTGCTCATAATGATTGTAAGCATGGTATCCATAAACAGCCAGCATCGGAAAGACACCAATCAGCATTAGACACTGCTGGAGAACATTTTCGATGGAAAGATCCGAGGCGTTGGGATCATAAGACGAGAGTGTGAGCACGCTCTTTGTCATAATGTTCATGATGTCTTTTCCCGGCGCTTTCATGATCACATCACGTACAAAATTGGTAGGCAGCCGCCTCATAGTTCCTACAGCCTCCTGAAATTCAACCAATTCATCTTCCGTAGGCAGTTCTCCAAAGATCAGCAGATACGCCATTTCTTCGAATCCATAGCGTTCCTCATGAATTGGTCCCTTGACCAGATCTACGATATCGTATCCCCGATAAAACAGTTTGCCCTTGCAAGGTACTTTATGACCCATATATTCTTTATACGACTCTATGCGCGATATGGAAGTGAGCCCGGTTAGCACTCCAATCCCGTTTTTATCCCGCAGGCCTCTATTAACATGGTGGTCATGGAACAGGTCGCCGCTGATAAAATCATTCTCTTTACACAGCTTGGAACGTTCTTTCATATACTCATCGATTTTCTTCATACAAAGCCTACCTCCTTTTTATATGGACATTATACCATTTATGTAACTTTTGTCAATTGTTGATTGTAATCATTATTTGACATATGTCACGGGATAGTATATACTGAAAACAGTAATTAGGACTGAAAGGATTGGATACTGCCATGAATCATGCTGAAAAAGTGGAGAAAGAACAGATTATTATGTCTCTTCTGGGACTTCTTCTTAATTACAATCAGTGCTTCAATAATTTCCTCGATATTCGGCAATATCATCTCACAAAGACGCAGCTAATGGTCATAGTTGCTCTCAGCCGCTATCCGGGTATCACTATGAGTGAATTATCGGAAAAAATCAGCACATCCAGAGAACAGGCTTCCAGAGCCGTATCCCCTCTGGTCCGCAGACAGTTGATCAGCAGGGATACCAACGAGCTCAACCGGCGTCAGATCAACATGGCTCTGACCGATGACGGACGCAGGTATCTGGCTCATATTAAAGAAACTTATCTGGACCTGCTGCTATCCTCCTTTAATAAACTCAGTGACGACGAACTGCGCACCTTTCTATCTTCATTAAAAAACATCTCGGAAACGTTA
The DNA here is from genome assembly GCF_020734085.1 of Hominibacterium faecale. Taxonomy (NCBI): domain Bacteria; kingdom Bacillati; phylum Bacillota; class Clostridia; order Peptostreptococcales; family Anaerovoracaceae; genus Hominibacterium; species Hominibacterium faecale. The sequence continues at coordinate 420,025 of NZ_JAJAGH010000003.1, read as the reverse complement.
AATAAACTAATTGAAACATAAAGGCCCGGCATTGGATCAAAAAGTCCAAGGTCCGGGACTTTTTTTCATTAGGAAAGATTATTACCACCCGTTCATCTGCTTTGCAAAAGGATGGGACCATCCGAGTCATACTGCTACCCCTTTATGATCTTCACATAAAATGATCTGTGTCTTGGTCCATCGAAATCACAGAAATATAAATCCTGCCAGATTCCGAAAACAATAGCACCTTCATGGATGATCAGCACTTGTGAAGGTCCGCATACGGTTGTTTTGATATGCGCATGGGAGTTTCCCTCTGCATGGCGATATTGCTGGTCCTGGGCGGGAAAAGTTTTTTCAAGACTATAAAGCATATCGGACACCACATCCGGATCTGCATTTTCATTAATGGTAAAGCCTGCGGTGGTATGGGGAGAAAAGACTACGGCAATTCCCTCTTTTATACCGCTTTTTTGAATATCTTCCTGTACCATTCCAGTGACCTTTATCATTTGCTGGGATTTCCCGGTATCGATTTTATGTTGATAGAGATACATAAGGTTAGCCTCCCTTCTTATTAGATGTATTATACCAGAAATCCATTGTATTCTACAATAAGAAAAGATCGGCAGCAACATGGCAGTACAAACGAAAAATCCCCTCACGACCATAAGAATAATCATGAGAGGATTTATTTGTTCCTATGCTGAAAATGATTCTTTACACGATTCGACTATCGCTCCATCTTGACAATGGATAAAGTCAGCTGTGCCTCCGAATTGGTAACCGGCGAATTAAACGTGAGTGAAAAATTCGAACGACTGGTTATACCAACAATCACGGTCGTCGAACCGGCGGCCGTCACGTTATTGTCCCCCGTCTTAGCATAAATGCCAAATTCGATATGCGGCGCGCCATCGTAGAAGGGGGTGATCTGAGCATAACCCGGTGTTGCAAGGAGCATACTTACCTGAAACGTGATATGATAGTACCCAGGATTAAGCGTAATTGCCGTTTGTGAAGCTTCTGTAATATTTCCTGTTGTATCAGTTATCACCGGATAAAGCGGGATTTGCGCAGCATCTACATAGCGCTCGCCATAATTGGCATATGAGGCAAATGCCTGTGTGGTAATACCGGTTGGGCCGGTTGGGCCGGCAGCTCCTGTCGGTCCGGTCGGTCCAGTGGCTCCTGTCACTCCGGCTGGCCCGGCAGCTCCTGTCGGTCCGATCGAACCAGTGGCTCCCGTCACTCCGGCTGGCCCGGCAGCTCCTGTCGGTCCGGTCGGTCCAGTGGCTCCCGTCACTCCGGCTGGCCCGGCAGCTCCTGTCGGTCCGGTCGAACCAGTGGCTCCTGTCACTCCGGCTGGCCCGGCAGCTCCTGTCGGTCCGATCGAACCAGTGGCTCCTGTCACTCCGGCTGGCCCAGCAGCTCCTGTCGGTCCGATCGAACCAGTGGCTCCTGTCGGTCCGGTCGGTCCAGTGGCTCCTGCAATCCCTCTTTCTCCTGCAACTCCCATTGGGCCTTGGGCCCCCATTGGTCCCTGCGGGCCCGTTGGACCGGTAGCCCCCCGTTCTCCCGCAGGACCTGTCGGACCAATTGGGCCCGTTGGACCTGTGATGCCCGATGGCCTTGGGCAGCAAGGCTGACAGCTCTGGCAGGAATTCATTCCCTTACCACAATCGCGACTGTCAATAATATGCTTATCCATAAAATAATCTCTCCTTTTTTGTGAATACTTTATTCTATGAATAAGCGCGCAAATGGTGTATGCTAGTCAATTTGAAATGCTATGCGCATTGCAAGGTATATGATGTATAAGAGGTCCTTATCTTGAAGAAAAGAAAAAAGCCCTGCTTCAAATCCAATTTGAGAGGGCTTAACCTTTAAAAAAACAGCTTTGGGATGGATGCTTGATCCGGCTCACATCTTAGAGCTTTATAGATACAGATTTTCCTTCTTTTTTCCAGTTTCTGAACTCAGCCGTAGCAGTGAAGAGCGCATCGGAAGAAGAATTAAGGGCAGTCTCACAGGAGTCCTGAATAACGCCTATAATAAATCCAACCCCCACAACCTGCATAGCGATATCATTAGAAATACCGAACAGACTGCATGCCAGAGGGATCAGCAAAAGCGAACCGCCCGCAACACCCGATGTTCCGCAGGCGGCTACCGAAGCCACCAGGCTTAAAAGCAAAGCAGTCGCAAAATCCACTTGAACGTCCAAAGTGTTGGCCGCGGCCAGTGTCAGTACGTTAATCGTGATGGCGGCGCCTGCCATATTGATCGTCGCGCCCAAAGGAATAGAAACCGAATACTTTTCCTCATCCAGGCCCAGTTCTTCACACAGAGACATGTTCACCGGAATGTTGGCGGCAGAACTTCTTGTGAAGAAAGCCATGATCCCACTGTCCTTAATACATTTCACAACCAGCGGATATGGATTCTGCCGGATATTTAAGAACACAATGATGGGATTGACAATGAAGGCGACAAAGAACATACATCCCACTAAAACCAGTATAATATGACCATAGGAAGCGAACGCCTTGATTCCAGTAGTGGAAATAGTCGTGAAAACCAGTCCCAAAATACCAAAAGGCGCACAGTTTATCACCCAGCGAATAGCCGTCGATAACGCATCCGAAATGTTCTCAAGAACGTTTTTCGTTTGATCGGAGGCTGCACGGAGGGCCAGTCCGAAAATAACCGCCCAAACCAGTACGCCGATATAGTTTGCATCCACGATGGCGCCGATGGGATTGCTCACCGCATTCAGCAGCAGGTTTTTCAGGATTTCAGCAATGCCTCCGGGCGCGGCTGCCTCAGCGCCGGCCGGCAAAACCACCGTTGACGGGAACAAAAAACTTGCGACCACTGCAGTAAACGACGCCAGCAGCGTACCGATCAGATAGAGCACGATGATCCTGCCCATATTGCTGCTGTTTCCCTTCTGATGCCTGCACAGTGCATGCATAACGAGGAAAAACACCAAAAGCGGCGCCAGCGCTTTCAAGGCACCAACGAACAACTCTCCCAAGATACCGATTACGACCACTTTGGGGACAATCAAACCTAAAATAATTCCTACAATTAATCCTGCAATAATCCGCTTTACCAGACTAATGCTGTTCCATGTTCTAATAATACTCATGATAACCCTTCTCTTTACTATATAAACTAAAATTGCCGACACAGCCATTTTGTTTAAGGCCGCCATATATTAGTTTAACGGATCATCGAAAAATGTCAAATAAAATATGTCTTTATAGATGAAATCTTCTAACTAATTCCAGCCTTATTTCTTTTCCCTGGAAAATAATAATCCCTGCCAAAGAAATAATACTGCAGGAAATACAAATAATTGAAGGTATTTTTACTTGAAGCATTCCCACTACATAGAAAATAATCGGGATAAAGCCAAAAATGATATCGATGAACAAACAAATCAAATATTCGCCCGCCGGAATTTTCATCAGCTTGGCAAGAACGGTCATGGAAATGATCGCCACTGCAAAAGTACACGGTATGGCAAATGTAACGGACCATCCGTGCCAATGGGTCACCAAGTCCCAGATCACGCTGAATACAGAAATAAAAATGGCCTGGTAGGTAATATTTTTAGGAAGGCTGTTTCTTTGATGCACAGCAAAATACATACTCACCCACAAGCCGGCAATACCAATCACAACAAACAGTGCCCAATGGCCGGTCCAGGGAAGGATCAAATTGACCGCGCAGGCTGCGACAGCGGCTACCACCGTAGAAAAGATCAACACTTTAAAAAACTCCCGATACTGTCTGTACATGGTGCGAACTTTCGGATACAGCATGCTTTCCTCGGCCTGACCGCTTAACGTCCTCTGACACAGCGGACAGCACTTAACATCGCCGCGGACCGTCACCTTGCATTTATCGCAATATTTCATATGTCATCCTCCTCCCCGGTTAAATTAGACATGATTTCTACTGGCACTCCTTGGGCCGTCAGCATACGGAAAAAACTCCGTTCAATATCCGTACTGATATGAGGATTTGTGCAGCTGATACTGAGCTTGTCTCCGAAAGAACAGATACACGCCTGAAATTTATTGGTGGAAGCACACACATCAAAGGAACGAATGTATGGTTCCATTTCCGGCGGAAGTTCCATTTTACCCACATTGGATATCGTCGCAGTCACACTTTTCATATTTTTCCTGTAGACGCCTTTTAAGACTAAATTCTTTAAAAACAAAGGCGCGATCTTTGCAAAACGATTATTGGCCGGCGTACCATAAGAATCTACCTGCCGGGAAAGATACTCTTCCGTCAGCTTTTCTTGAAAGTCCCGCTCCACTTTTTTCAGCACATGTGAAAATTCACCTCCCCCTTGGCTCCAATCATAGGAGACGGTAATGGTTCCAAAAAAGTTTCTTGCGGAAACAGAAGGAAAATAATTGCGCAGGTTGACTGGAACCGAGAGAACGATCGGTCTCTTTTTTTCTTTTCGGGAAACATGTTCGCCAATGGCACAGATCAGGCATGCGGTCAAAAAAATTGTGATCGTAGCCTGGTGCTCTTTTGCCAGCGATTTCACCGCCTTGGCAGATGTCTGCCCGGTAATATTTCGCAGGATCGATTCGCCGTACCTCCCGCCCTGTATTCTGCAAGCCGGCACTTGCTTCTCCCGTTTTTGTTTTTCTCCTGAATAATAACGGTTGTAGCTGTCATCACGGCTCTGGCTGTAAGATGCATCCCGATCGGACACGGGTTCATTCAAATGATGCACGCTGCACAAGTACTTAACCACTAAAACCTTCAGGAACTCCATAGCGCTGGTTCCATCAGAAAGCACATGATAGATTTCCAAATTAATTCGATTTTTAAAGTGGGTCACTTCAAAAAGAAGCTTTTGCGTATTGGTACATCCCATATCCTTGCACAGCTTATGAACCTCCGGCTCCGCAATGGGACGGATCTGGCTCTCCTCAAGATAATACCAAAAGAAACCGCGTTTGAGCACAACCTGGTATGTGGGAAACAGTTCCAAAGTTTGCTCCAGTGCCATCTGAAGGCACCCTTCTTTCACAGGTTCCCGCAGCTCGCATGAAAAACGAAAGACCTGGGTTTCTGTTTTATGGACACCTGCCGGAAAGATTTTGGCGGCATTGTCCAATGAGGTCCAATTATTTTTCATTCTTTCTCCTCTAACAAAAAATCTTCGATCATCTGATAGGTTTTCTTGACATGAACAAACCGCTGCGGCAATGTGAAAAAGCCGTGAAGCGCATCCTTCATTCTGTGAATGACGACTTGATTACCCTGTTCTCTTAGCTTCTTTCCATATGCTTCGCCCTCATCCCTCAAGGGATCGTATTCAGCCGTTATGATCATCGTCTGCGGCTGCCTGGTCAAATCTTCAGCCAATAGAGGCGCAAAATACGGGTTGTTCAAATCATGTTTATCTGGTAAGTATAAATCTATATAATCACGTATCCGCTTTGAGGTCAAGAGGTATTCTTTGCCGAAGCGGCGGACAGACAAAAATTCCGAATCATCGCTGTGGTCATTGCCAGTGGCCGGATAAAGGAGGATTTGCCGCTTTACCGCAAAATCACCTCTGTTTCTGGCCAGCAGACTGACACAAGCGGCCAAATTGCCGCCGGCGCTGTCGCCCATTAAAATTATGTCTTTTTTCTCCAGCTCAAATGCGCCGCTGTTTTTAAAAATCGTCCGCGCTGCCTGATAACAGTCGTTGAGCCCGCACGGAAACGGATGCTCCGGTGCCAGCCGGTAATCCACGGACAAAACCCGCCTTCCGGTGGCATTGGCCAGGGAAGCGCACGGTTTGGTATATGAGTCGATGTTGCCGGTGACCCATCCTCCCCCATGAAAGAAGAGAAAGGCTTCATCCGACGTGCGTTCTTTGGGGGTGAATATACGCACAGGGATTTCTGCCCCCCGCAGTCGAATCTTATAATCGTTCATCTTGTAAATGCCTTTAACCGGGGTAACCACCACGTTGTTGACCGCCCGATAAAGCTTGTAATTCTTTTTTAAGTCCGGCTCGGAATAGGTTAGCGCCTTCAGCGCCGCCTTCATCCACTTATTGATTGCCAAATTTTCTCCTCCTAACAAAAAAGCCGCTTCCTAAAAAGAAAGCAGCTCTCTGATTTGAAAAACTATGCCGCGCAAACGTTAGCAGCTCTAAACTTGTTGCGCTGCGGGTCCTGTTCGATATCGAACGTAACCTGCTGTCCTTCTTTCAGTGTCTTGAATCCTTCTCCCACGATTGCGGAAAAATGTACGAATAAATCTTCGCCGCCTTCGTTGTTTGTGATAAATCCAAATCCTTTGTCTTCGTTAAACCATTTTACTGTACCTGTATGCATAGTGGTACCTCCTATTTTTATTATATCGCATAGATCTCATATAATAAAATATAGTTCCTAGGCATTTCAACAGAAAAACCTCGAAACTATACGTTAATCACTGTTATCCATTTAATACTTCTTTAGTATAGCATCCGGCAGACAGTGTGTCAATATTTTTTTGCGTTTACAAATAAAATTCTACTCTTGAGCTTTAAAATTGTACACCGGCCTGATTCTTTGTTTCACTTGGGCTGTGGGCCCAATATTTCGTATAATTTCTTCCATTCCCTTGTAAGCCATCGGACTTTCATCCAATGTATCCCCATTGACGCAGGTGGTATAGATGCCTTTCATTTGCGCTTCAAACTCTTCCATCGAGAGCCCTTGGCGGGCATCTTTTCTGCTCATGAGCCGTCCTGCGCCGTGGGGCGCTGAAAAGTTCCATTCTTCATTTCCTTTTCCAATGCAGATCAGGCTTCCATCCCGCATGTTGAGGGGAATGAGAAAGGTCTCTTCCGCCTTGGCAGATACGGCCCCTTTGCGCAAAATCCGGCTCTCTAGGTCGATATAATTATGAATCGTAGTAAAAGATTCCACTGGTGTCAGCCCCATACCCTCCAAAATTTCGCTGGCCATGGCCCGGCGGTTCAGGTCTGCGAACCTTTGCAGAATCCCCATGTCGTTCATGTAGTCGTCAAAGAGATAATCGGTCACATAACAAAGTGTATAGGGAACTTGGGTCTGGGTCTGCTGCCGCAGCTTCTTTATTTCCCAGGAAATCTCTTCCTGTCTGCCCGCTTCTTTTAGTTTTGTGATTAAGGCATCCACATCGCGCTTCGTATTGCCGGAAAGCTGCTTTACAGCTTCCTTTTGGTAATATTGGGCCGTTTCTTTGCCGATATGGCGGCTGCCGGAATGGATCACCAGATAGAGGCTGCCCTCTTGGTCCTTATCCACTTCAATAAAATGATTGCCTCCGCCCAGCGTTCCGATACTTTTTACTGCCCGGTAAAGGCTCACCTTATCTTTGCATCTCAATTGATCCAGATCGACCTTGTCATTGAAGGGATGCGGAGTCTGGCGTATCCCACGCCCGAACGGTATTTTTTCACGGATCAGCCGGTCCAATTTTTCAAAATCCAGCTCCCGCTGGGCCAGTTTAATCGTTTCCATGCCGCAGCCGATGTCCACGCCCACCAGATTGGGAACGATTTTATCGCTGATGGTCATGGTGGTACCAATAGTACAGCCTGCGCCCGCATGAACATCCGGCATAATGCGTATCCTGCTTTCCGAGACAAACGGTTGATCGCAGAGCGTCCGAATCTGCGACGACGCATTTTCCTCCAGTTCATCTGTGTATACGCAGGCGCTATTGTATAATCCTTTTATTTCTATCATGTCGCCCTCCTCTCACAAAACAGTATACCTGCCCGCATCCCACTGATCACGGAAAAAAAGTTGCGAAGGAACTGACGGCGGTTTAATCGATCAAACCAGCGTATTGCCGATGATCATCAGCAGCCACAGGTGGGCCGGGTAGATGATATAAAACAGGTCCTTGGCAAAGCGTCCGTTGTATCCCCTGGTTCCATCATACAGCATCATAAAGGGAATGACAGCTGCCATCATAAATTGACTGTCAAAGGTCAGATACTGATAAAGGCTGGAATAAATATCGGTCATGCCTGCGTAGCTGAAGATCGCCTTTGCCAGAAGAATTCCGCAAAACAGCAGGATCAGCACATATTGCAGACGGGCTTTATTCTTGCATAGGAACATGATCAGGGCCATGGGCAGCAAATAAATCCCGCCCTCGCACACCAGACACGCCGCCATCAGCCCCAGGGTCAGCAGTCCCTTGGCAGCAGCAAGCTTTTTCGTCCGGCGCATGGAATCCAGCAGCCAGACAATTGAAAACAGCACTGCCAGGGTCATGAAGATATTATTTCCGGACATCAGAGAAAAAAAGGTCATTTTCCCGGTCATAGGGTCTGTCGTGTGTGTAAAAAAGTTAATGATTACATTGCCGCAGAGCATGACAGCCGCAGCAGCATACAGCCGAATCTGATACTTTTTCCGGCTGCGGGTATGAAAAAAACCTTCGATCATCAGATAGACAAAGAGCGGCGCTACAAAGCGGGGCAGAAACTCCACCCACGCCGGCAAGACTCCGTAAAAGGTCTTGTTCACATGATCCAAAATCATAAAGACTAATGCGATTAGTTTGATTTGAAAACCATTTAATTTCATGTTGTGTTCTCCTTTATTTTCAGCAGATTCCTTTTTAAGTATAAGGGATTTGCCAGAAAATAAAATCGAATCACCTTGCACCAACCTTACAGTTTTGTCACTTGGCCGTCAGTTAGAATTTGATATGCCTCTCTGTATTTTGCTGCCCGCTGTTTATCTTCTGTTGTCACCTGGTTCAGCCTCCCCAGGTCCATATTATGCTCCAGATCAGCCTTTTTAACCGCTGCGCAGATCGGGTTATCTTTCAGACGCTGAATGTATTCCGGATAAGGAGTCTGAGGATCATGGGTCAGCAGCGCCAGGGCCTCCAGGACTTGATCGGATATGCCAAGCCCCTTTAAATCTTCCTGCGTATAGTCCGTATCTTCCAGTACGTCGTGGAGAAGCGCTGTCAGGATGCAATCTCTGTCTTTTCCCACGGCAGAGGCCACGTGCAGGGGATGAAAAACGTATGGTACGCCAGCTTTATCCCTTTGCCCTTCGTGGGCTTCAAAGATAAAGCACACTGTTTTTCGGATCGTTTCGTCTTTGTACATCTCTCGAATAATATCCACCTTTGTCTCCCCTCTACACGCCCAGCGATTCATAGAAGAAGCGGTTCAGCTCATCATACCCTTGGCGTCCGTCCTCTTCCATGACTTCTAATGCTCTTTCAATTTCCTTCAATTGTTCTTCAATATATTGGTTTATTTGAGGAATTTGGCCGGTCACCGCTGTTTCAGGCTCCTTGCTTTTCATCTCGATTAATTGATCAACAACCGGAATCAGCCGAGGTTCCAGCTGGTCGGCGACCAGCTGCTGAAAAGGAACAGGCGGCGCGGATTTCCGCTCCATGATCCAGCGGGCAGCCAGTACAGGGCGCAGCACGTAAAAATAGCTTTTTACGCGAACCTGCTCCTTCCCGTTTAACGCCTGCTGGTTGGCTTTTGCCATATGATAATAATGGTACATTCCTTTTTTCGGAGAAAAATAGTCCTGCGCCAGCTGGCAAAAGCGCTGGGAAGCATGGCTTTGCCGGTAAAAGATCGGCGATGCGCACCACTCAATAACAGCAGGATTGGATTTCATCAAAAGGCGCAGCGCTTTTTGCAGATCCCAGCCATTGATGTCCAAGGTCTCATCAAGCTGCCATTCGATCACATTTCTGGTGCCTTCCAGCTTTAAGTAATCCCGCAGCTTTCTTATGTAAAGAAAACGCACATCATAATCGCTGTCTGCAGAAGCAAATCCCCAAGCCCGGCTCCCGGATTCTACGGCCATGATGATTGTTACTTGTTCACGCTCTTCGATTTCTTTTAAAATATTCTGTATCTCCTGCTTCATCTTTCTCACCCCTTATCTTTCCATTTTGACCTGCTTTTTTTCCTGTTTAATCGTTCACATGTGGTCGGAGTATCCCTGCCTGCGTTATGGTGCTTGTTTTTGCAGGCCCTGCAGTTTCCGTGATTTTCGCATTTTGCTCGTTTGCACGGGCAGTCCGGGTTCCGATTCTCTTCCCGGCCTTCGTTTGTCAATGGGTCTATATTCCTGGCTGATGTGCTGTCTGCTCTCAAAATCTTCTCCTCTCCATGTTCTTGTAACTTGTGATTTATAACGATTATATGAAGCGCGTATTAGGATGTCAACAGCTGGATCGAGATTGGCAGATATTCGCTGCCGGGCGATAAGGAAGGTATTGAAAGGCAATTTAGAAGGGATGCAGACCCAAAAATGCGTCGGGCATATGGTTTTTGGTGTAGCCTTGGCGGCCGACCAGCGGCCGACGCCCACAAAATTTACACTAATTTATTTTTTAGTTGTTCGAATCCTCTTATCCGTAAAAAACGCGTGCATGACGGAATCAAAGCTTCCTATGCACACATGTCGCTGACAAGCAGCGACGCTTCGCAAGGTACGTTCTTTGAAACTCCGTCAATATCGATTGCATCGATATTTCCTGCGTTATTTAACATTGGTGCGGATAAGGATTTACACAGATTTCCTTCACAAATCTGCCGGTCTGCGCCTCATCCTTCAGTCGCCTTGCCTTTTTTCCGCAGCTTTAGCTGCATTGGAAAAACGGACAGCAACATGCCACAGGCATGTTGGAATGCGCTTGCGTATGTTGACCCGCTCCCTACTCGATGGTCCACCGGACCATCTCGCTTTACGGTCGCGCCTTTTCATGCGCATCCTAGCCCAATTTGCTGCATAGCAAATTGCGGCAGGTGCCATACAGAAAGTACAGGGCCTTTGGCCCGTGGTACTTTTTCAGTTGTTCGAATCCTCTTATCCGTTTCTATAAAAAAATGACGTCCAATTGGACGTCATTTTTTTACTAATTGGTGCGGATAAGAGGATTCGAACCTCCACGAAAACAATATTCACACGGACCTGAACCGTGCGCGTCTGCCAGTTCCGCCATATCCGCATACAACTTTCACTGACTTGATTCAGCTTTTCTATAATAAATCAAATCAGTGGATTTGTCAATCGGAAAGCTGCATTTTTTTCTAAAAATCCACAATTTTTTCTCAGTCGATGAACTCCAATTTCCAGCTGTAAAATCCTTTTTGAGGATCCTTCTCATAGTGAAGATAAGCGCTGAAACGATTGCCTTTTTTGCTCTGGAGTCCGTGAAACCCCACCCTGCCGTTCTGCAATAGCAGACGGACCATTTCCGGAGAGACCTTTTTGCCCAGGGATTCGATGAACTTGTCGTCTTTCCAAATAGCATAGCGGCAGCCGTTCTTCCAATTGCTGCAGCCATAGGCCTTCTCAGATTCGATGACCGGATTGCCGCATTCTGGACACATTCCCAGAACCTCTACCGAATCCGGCAGACTGACCTTAGAAGCAAACACTTTATCCCCTTTGATGGCTTCTACGGATTTGGCAGTAAATGCCTTGATCATTTCCAGAAAATCCTGCTGCTGGAATTTATTCTTCTCAATATCAGAAAGGGTTTTTTCCAGGCGCCCAGTATACTCCAGGTCGAACAGTTCCTTGACAGGAAAGGTTTCCACCATCATCCTCCCCAGCTGGGTGCAGAGCAGGGATTTTCCCTTAGTCGTTATGTATCCCACATCCTTCAGCTTACGGATGGTCTCGGCCCGGGTTGCCGGGGTTCCAATGCTGAAGCCGCTGAGGATGGCCATCATCATTTCCTCCGAATCCTCTTCCTCAAAGCTTTTGCCGCAGGTTTCCATGACCCGGAGCAGAGTTTTTTCCGTATGGTGTTTGGGCGGTTTGCGGACCACTTCCTTCACCGCCAGTTCTCCCGCCTGCAAAAGTGCTCCCTTCTCCAGCGGCGGCATCATGACCTCCTTTGTGGAAACGGACTCCGCCTTTTTCCAGCCTTCCACCAGCTGCACTTTACCTTTGGCCGTAAAAGTACCCGGAAGCTCTGCACCTTCTGCTCGAATGACCAGACGGGTTTCTTCGCTCTCCGACACCGGAAGGAATTGAGCTAAAAACCGGTTCCGCACTGCTTCATACACGATTTGTTCATCCGGCGTCAAATTCTTTGGGAGCACATACGTGGGAATAATGGCCGAGTGGCTCTCCACCTTTTTACTGTCGAAAATCCGTTTGGAATCGCTGAATTTGATCTCCTCTTCATAGGGCATCCCACGTTTTACGGCCTGCAGAACCTTAGCCGCTTTTTCCTTTAAGCTTTCATCCAAAACGCTGCTGGCCGTTCTCGGGTAAGTAATGATCTTTTTTTCGTATAAATCCTGGGCTGTTTTCAAAACTTTTTCCGATGTCCAGCCCTTGAACTTGCTGGTGATAAATCCCTGGAGATTGGAAAGATTGAACAAATAGGGTGCATATTCTTTTTTGCGCTCCACTTCCTTTTCCGTAATCAAGCCTTTTTGACCCTTCATTTTGTCAAGGATCGTTTCCAAATAGGATTGATCTTCAAACTTTTCGCTGTCCTTCTCCATATAAAGGGCTTCGATGATTTCCCCCTCTTCCGTAAGGAAAGGCGCTATCAGCTTGTAATATTTGGACTTTTGAAAGCTTTCAATTTCCTTATCCCGATTATAAATGATCTTCAAAGTCGGCAGCAGCACCCTGCCGATATTGAGCACTTGATCATGGTTGGCATTGCGGTATTTAACGGTAGCTACGGAGGTCAGATTGATGCCGATGAGCCAGTCCGCCAGCTGTCTGCCGAATCCCGCATCCTGCATCGGCTTCAGATCGCTGTTGGGGCACAGCCGCTGCAAACCGGCCAGCACCTCATCCTTGGTCCATTCGTTGAGCAGCAGCCGCTCCACCTGTTTGGAGGTTTCCGTATAGAGAAAAATTTCGTCTGCAATAATCTGCCCTTCCCGGTCATAGTCCGTAGCAGAAACTACCCCTTCCACGTCGTCCCGTTCCATTAGTGATTTAATGATTCCAATCTGTTTTTCCGCCCCCTCATCCACCTTATTCTTGTTACGAGGGTCGCTTTTTATTTTATAGCGAAAAGTTTCCGGTATAAAGGGGAAGTTTTCCATGCGCCAGCTTTTCCTGGTCTCATCGTAGTCCTTGACATCATAAAGCTGGAGAAGATGGCCGAACACCCATGTGATAACATACTTCTCCCCCTCCATATATCCGTTCTTTCGCCCCTTGATTCCCAAGGCGTCAGCAATGTTCCGCGCTACAGACGGTTTTTCTGCGATGATCAGTTTTTTCAAAGCCCATGTGTTCCTTTCCTGCGTATTCTGCATAGATGCTATTTTAACACGAAAACGGCAGAAAAGTCGAGACTGAATTCCAGCAAAATCCACTTACCCGCGCAGGCTGCTTCGATCATTACAAGCCTGTCCGCTAATCGAGATTGGTACCGCCCGCGATTCCCCCGTCCAGCGGAAAGCAGTGATGCAGCAGCAGTTTTTGATGAACGCTCTTTGCTTGCTCATAAAAGGCTGCAGTTACTCTATCTGCAATCGACTCCGACTCATCGGCCGATACATCGGCCAGCATGATCAGATACTGACAGCTGCTATATTGTGCAAAAACATCGCCTGCCCTCAGCTGGCCGCCGATGATTTCTTTTAGGCATTTCATCCACTTTGTATTCTCATCCAGAGGCAAAAGATTTTTCTCTGTGTCTGTAAGTGTCATAAGAACAATATAAGCGCTCCCGGTTAAACGCTGGAGCCGCCTATCCACAAATCGATAAATATTTTTGAAGCTGTCATAGCCTTGAAAGTAAGCGCCTGTGGGATTTTTATACTCTTTTAGTTCACTTTGAATGCGGAGAACATCCATTTCAATTCCTTCTGTTGCCGTAAACTTGCGAAAGCCGCTTTTCTTTCGATCCCGCTTCTCCGCGATCAGTTTTTGATCCGCCCGATCGAACAGGCTTTGGTAATGATCGCCTTTCCTGTATACGCTGTAGCCCACTGAAACCGTTATATCCAGAAGACATGTTTTTACTTCCATATTCCGCATTAATCTCTTGATTTGCTTGGCACGTTCAGTGGCAAAGCTTTCACTTTGCTTTACAGACAGAAAAACAACGAACTCATCACCGCCGATACGGCCAATTACATCGGATTTTAAAAACATGGAAAGAAGACGTCTTGCAATTTCCTGCAAAAGACCGTCTCCGATCAGATGTCCGTACCGGTCATTGACCTTTTTAAAATGGTTGACGTCAATCACAAACAAAACGCCTTCTTTGTATTGGTCCAGCCGTTCATTTATTTTTTCTTCTGTAGCGCCCCGATTATAGAGCCCGGTCAAGCGATCCTCTTCCGCCAGCCGACGATAACGTTCTTTTTCCTCCACCAGCTTTAAAAGTTCAGTCCCGATCATCTTCTACCTCCTGCAAATTTATACATCATACTAATTTCTCCAAATAATATCCCTTCCCATATACAGCACTGATCGTATATCCGCCCTCTCGGTCTTCCAACTTTTTTCGCACAGTGGAAAGGTGTTTTTTTAAAGTACGATTATCTCCAGCCATAGGTGATTTCCATATCATCTCATAGAGATATTTGCCAGAAAGAATCTTTCCTCTGGCTTCGACTAAAAGAAGCAGTAGCGAATATTCTTTTTGGGTCAGAAGCAGATCTTCACCATTGAGATAGGCTCGCTGCGCCACTAAATCCAAAACTAAATCGCCGTATTGAAGCCGATTGCACCGGGCTGCCCGCTTCCTTTGCGCCAGATAAATTTGTACCTTGATGCGAGCTAGAAGCTCATCCATATCATAGGGTTTTGAAATATAATCGCTGCCGCCGGCCAGAAGCCCTTCAATGACATCGCGCTTTTCATCCCGCGCTGTTAAAAATAATACTGGCGCAGACGTAACTTGCCGGAGTTCCTCACAAAAAGCAACACCGCTGCCATCGGGAAGCATAACGTCTAAAACCATGGCGTCGGGTGAATGCTTTTTCAATAAAGCTCGCGCCTCGCGGACCGTTCGGGCACACAACACTGTGAATCCTTCTCGTTCCAAGCGACGCCGGTTGGTATGCAGTATCGTTTTATCATCCTCCACCAGTAAAATTACGCCCGTCTGTTTCATCCCAAATTTCCTCCTTTGCCAGCTGAATCGTTCGAACACATGGGCAGCAAATTTGCTACAATGCCTTCGCCGTTATCTGTCATATTTACTCGAACGCCGCCTTTCGAGGCTTTTGCGCAAGCGAATCTTTCACCGTCTCAGGTATATGGGAATATGTAAGAGCAGAAGCGACTAGCATAGCAATATAATCAAAGGCAGATTAAATTGATTTCTCTATAGTAGAAAGAAAACAGAAAGCCTTTTGATTTGAAAAGCTTTCTGTTCTGAATGCGCCCATTTCTTAACAATAATACCATAAAGAAGAAATAAATAACGAAAGGTTACGAATTTTTCACCTTTTATCCTAGATGTCGTTCTGAGAAAATTTTGTCGCCAAGAGCGGCGCCAGAAAAATTTCATAGCTAGCTTTGATTGGGGTTTCCTACTTTTTTTCAGCAAAGAATGCATAATAACAATGATGATCCCCCGGTGCATGATATTCGTAGTAAGGGCCCGGGTCCACGGTTTCGCCGATTAGGGATTCTTTTAGAAAATGATATCCCATCTCGTCCATGATGGTTTTAAATGTGTCCAGCAAAGATTGATCTTTCATGACATTGGGATACAATCTTGCAATATTGGCTAGTGATCGGCAGCCCCGTTCATAGTACTTTGTCAGCCCTACTGTACGGGCATCCTGCTTCATATACGGATCGATCTTCCTGTGAAGGGAATCGTTATGAAAAAAGGAAAAGTTATAGGAAGATATGGCATCAATCCATAAATCGAACAATTTTTTCTTAATGGGCAGATCATAAATTGTGTTGGCGATGTAGATGATTTTTGCATCCGGCGCAATCAAATCAATATGGGATTTGATGGACATAATAGTTTCCTTGGAGAAACCGGACACAACAATAAACGCATCTCGAAAGTATGGTTTTTTTATGTGCTTATACAAAAAATGGCTCGCCAAATCAGGGACAAAGATCACCTTGTTTTTAAAGCTGTAGGGTTTGATAACCGAATCGATCCACAGGTAGGATTTGTAGATCAGAGATGTGGCTTCAGAAGTAATATCGTGCATGTATTGAAAAAAAACGAAATCAGGTTCATCCACATGGCTCTCCCGATAGTGGAGCACATGGAATTCCGGGCTCTGATAGTATTCAGACTCGGCTTCTGCCAGTAAAATCCCATCTTCAATCAGCGCCGTATAGCCGCACTGACACTTGAGCTTCCCGCTGTAAATCTTGTTCCCCCTGACTTGCAGATCAGATAAATTAAAAAGGCTGTTGCATTTTGGACATGCGAAAAACGGCGAAAAATCCAGGGGAATGCCGCTGAAAAACGTGGCGACTTCCTTTTCTTCCCGCAAGGCTTCTATTTCACTTTGAAGAATAGCGATGGACCTTCTGATTACTTGTATTTCTTTTTCCTGGGACTGCTGTTTCAGCTCATAGAGAGGCAAAAGATGTTCTCTGATATGTTCGTCCTGAATGTCATACATTCTGATAATCTGTAAATACTGCTTTATTTCATCCAAGTTAAAAGATAGTTCTTTCAGCTTGCAGATGATTTCCATTTCCGCCATGTCCGCAGAGGTAAAGTCGTATTGAGAATTCTTTTTGTTGGGCGCCAAAATCCCAGATTTAATATAGAAGCGTACCGTGGTCGGTGAGATATCAAATTTCTCGCAGAATTTACCGATCTTCAACACATTCACCTCCAAACCATCATCTCAAACACTTGTTTAAATATATAACAGTGCATACTATGTTTCAATAAAATTCTGACTATTATGGTGCCTGTTTTTTCCCGAAACTTAGACCCTACTATAAGTTTTTTTACAAATGCAACAGAATCTTATAAAAGTTAAATTGCACTGAAGATTTTTGCTTTGATTTGTTCATTTGCTTCCTATCCCTAAAATTTTTAACAAAATATTCAAAAGATTTAAATTTTACCAGTTGCGGTGGACCTGCCTCCATTATTTATAATTGCGTCAACAGCAAAACCGGTTTTGCCTTAAACGCTTTTACAGATTTTGAACCATAGAGAGGAGTGATATTTATGGGCACCTGCAGACAAGGTCCTTTGACTGACATCCGTATTCTGGATTTGACCCGGGTTCTCTCCGGCCCCTATACCGCCATGATGCTGGCGGATTTGGGCGCGGAGGTAATCAAGCTGGAGCAGCCCAAAATCGGCGATGATTCCAGGCATTTCGGCCCTTTTTCCAATGAGGAGAGCGCTTATTTTATGAGTGTGAACCGCAATAAAAAAAGCATTACCCTAAACTTGAAATCACCGGAAGGAAAGGAGCTTTTTAAGACTCTGGCCGGACAGGTCGATGTGATTTTAGAAAATTTCCGGCCCGGCACTATGGAAAAGCTGGGTTTGGATTATAAAACGATCTCCCAGATCAACCCCAAAATTATCTATGCGTCCATTTCGGGTTTCGGCCAGACCGGTCCATACAGCAGAAGGGCCGCATATGACGGGATTGTCCAGGCTATGGGCGGGATCATGGGCATTACGGGAGAAAAAGGCGGAAAGCCTGTTAAAATCGGCTCATCCATCGGCGACATTATTGCCGGAATGTTCTGTGCAACTGGAATCCTGGCGGCATATATCCATCTGAAGAAAACGGGTGAAGGACAGTATATCGATGTGGCAATGCTGGATTCTCAGGTTGCAATCCTGGAAAATGCCATTTCCAGATATACGGTTACTGGCAAAGTCCCCGGGCCAACCGGCAATACCCATACGTCCATCTTTCCCTTCGAGACCTTCCCTACCAAAACGGAGGATATCATGATCGCTGCCGGAAACGATGTGCTTTGGTGTAAACTGTGTGACGCTCTTGGCTGTCCGGAGTTGGCGGAGGACGAACGGTTTTGTTCCAACCCAAAACGGGGTTTCAATCACGATGAAATGTTTGCGCTGCTCTGCCTTCGGCTTGCAGAAAAACCGGCTGAGGAATGGGCGGCAATACTGGATAAAGCCGGCGTACCATGTAGTCTGATCAATACCATCGACAAGGTGCTGGAAAACGAACAGATTCAGTCCAGAGATATGATCGTGGAAGTGGATCATCCCATAGCAGGGAAAAATGTAATTGCCGGGATTCCCATAAAAATGAGTCTGACTCCGGGAAGTATCTACAAGGCTGCGCCTTCGCTGGGCGCGGATAACAGCAATGTCTATCAGGAGTTGGCGGGACTTAGCGTCCGGCAGTTGGATGATTTGAAAAAATCAGGAATTATTTGATACGCCTTACACCCTTTGCAAAAGAAAGGAATCGATGTTATGGAAAATATCAATGCTTTAGAAGTTGCCAACAGCCCTGCCATATGGGGTCTGGCAGCCATCGCAGTTGCTGCGGTTTTTGTTGAAATCATTTTATTCTTTAGACTTGCCAGAAGGGCTTCGAAAATCGGAGAAGTCAATCTGACTAAAAAGCAGTGCAATCGAGCGCTGCGGGCCGGGGTCGTCTCGGCGATCGGACCTGCTTTTGGGGTATTTATTGTCATGATCGGCCTTGTGGCCGTATTGGGCGGGCCAATCTCCTGGCTGCGTCTGTCCGTCATTGGCGGGGCCACGACGGAGCTGACCGCCGCCTCAGTAGGAGTCAAGGCTCTGGGCGGCGATATCACACAGGCATTATCCATGGTGGAACTTTCCAATGCCTGGTGGACGATGACCATCAATGCCTGCGGATGGCTGATCGTAACCTGGGTATTTGCCAGCAGGATGGAAAAAGTGAGGCACAAAATCGGCGGCGGGGACAGCCGCTGGATGGAAATCTTTTCTAGCGCAGCCACCCTGGGAATCTTCGGCGCCTTTTGCAGCGAATATATGGTAAACGGCGTGCGGAGCACAGATTTTAAGGTTCTTCTGGTCATGGCCGTGTCCGCCCTTTCCATGTGGGCGCTCCTGTATCTGTCAAAACGCTACAAGTGGCTCAAAGAGTATTCTCTGGGCTTGGCCATGGTGGCAGGCATTGCTTCATCCATGATCTTTTGATGTGTAAAACAGATCCTTTAGAGCAGAAAGTGAGGAATCAATCATGAATAACAATATGTCCTTTAACGAATTGTGGAGGAAAAAAGTAACTCGAATTGGTACGATCATGATCCCAATTATCATGCTGAGCATGTTCCTGCCAGTCATCTACTTGAAAGTGCGCTACGGAGTTTTTCCGGAATGGTCCATCGCCCTTTCCTCCTGGGGAACCATTGCCGCCGCATTTGGAGCCTATTATATTATTGAGCCGCTGTCCTATTATCCGATTTTGGGGCTTTCCGGCACTTACATGGCGTTTACTTCGGGCAGTATTTCAGATATCCGGATGCCCGCTTCCGCAGTAGCGCAGGAAGCCGTAGGGGTTCCATATGGTTCCGATGAAGGCGCGGTCGTTTCTACGATCGGCGTAGCCGGGTCTGTTTTCACAACCCTGGTCGTCGTTTTTATAACCGCGGTCTTTGGAACCTCCATCATCGAAATCTTTCCCGAAAAACTGCTCACTGCAGTTAAATTATATACTGTGCCGGCAGTGTTCAGTGCCGTATACATTCAATTTTGCAAATTTGAACCAAAGCTCAGCTTTATCATTGCAATTACAACTGTGATCTTCCTGCTGCTGGCACACATTTACGGCTTGATGATGATTACAGCTGTCATTATTCCGGTATTGCTCGCACGCCTCCTCTATAAAAAAGGCTTCTTCGGCAAAGAGGACGGTGCGGAAAACTAGTAAAAGAAAGGTTACATAGGAAATGAATATGAAAGAAAAATTATTAAATGACATTCACAATTTGACACAAATGATCAGCGTAGACGGCTCCGAAGCGGAGGTGGGCCGGTATTTGAAGGAACGGCTGGAATCCGTCTGCGATCAGGTGGAAGTCTCCCCCATGGGGACAGTGATCGGTTATTTGAAAGGCGATCTTCCCGGTAAACGGGCCGTGATTACTGCCCATGCTGATGAAATCGGCTTTATGGTAAAAAACATTACTGAGGATGGATTCATTCTCTTTGAAAAGGTTGGCGATTATTCCAACAAGGTTATTCCCGCAAGAAAGGTATGGATTCAGACGGAAAAAGGCAGAGTCCCCGGAGTGATCGGGCTGCGGGCCGCTCACATTATGACTCCGGAAGAAGCCGTTCGCGCTCAGACAGCCAAACAATCTTATATCGATGTAGGCGCCTTTTCCAGAGCTGAAGCCGAATCCTACGGTATTCGGCTGGGTGATAAGATTGTCCTTCAAAGCGATTTTATGGAAATGTCCAATCCGGATTTGGTTTGTACGAAGTCTCTGGACGATCGGGTAGGCTGTGCGATTATTCTCAGTCTGTTGGAATCGGTCGACAAGTCTCAGCTGGGCGGCGAACTGGTAGCAGTCTTTTCTGTGCTGGAGGAAACGACCATCGCCGGTATGATCGGACCGGTAAACCATATCAAGCCCGACTATGTAATCGCATTGGATACCGTCCCCTGCGGCGATGTTCCGGATGTGGATACAGCAAAAGAGCTTCCCGTTTACATGGATCGAGGGCCAGTCCTGATCATCGCTCAAGGAGATCCGACGATCATGCGCTATTCGTGTATGCATCCACAAATCCGAAGAGGATTCTACGATGCGGCGGAAACCTTGGGTATGGATTTGCAGGAGCTGGTCATCAGTGAAAATGTGTATATTACTGAAGAAAGTATTATGCATATGTGCGGTCAGGGAACTCCTGCGGCAACGTTGGCCATTCCGCGTCGCTATTCCCATACGCCCATTGAGCTTCTTAACATCAACGATGCAGTTAAGACAACCCAGCTCTTAATTCGGTTTGTTGAGCTCAATGGAAATATCAACTTGAGTTTTCTTTAATAAAGGATAAGGTATGAAAAGCGGTAAATTGTTACTCAAATTATTTGTTTTGTTTTTTAAGATTGGTTCTGTCACCTTCGGCGGCGGTGTGACCATGGCGCCTATTTTAATGAAGGAGGTTGTGGAGAAGCGCAGTTGGATTACCGAGGATGAGCTGGTGGAGTGTTTTGCTCTGGCTCAGAGTCTGCCGGGAGTGGTTGCGGTGAATGTTGCGGTTTTTATCGGTCATCGCATGAAAGGGGTCTGCGGTGCCATAGTCGCAGTCACCGCTTCCGTCATCCCCGCAGTACTGGGTATCCTGCTGGTCGTTGCGCTGCTGGATGCGCTTCCTCTGGAGGCTGTTTTAAATGATGGATTAAAAGGAGTCAAATCGGCTTCCGTTGCCTTGATTGTGTGTACGGTCATCCGCATGGGGAAAGCAGTTCTATCGACAAAATTGGATCTATTTCTTTTCGCCGCAGCTTTTGCTGCATCTATGTTCTTTGATACAAACGCAATTTTGTTAGTCCTGTTTTTCGCCTTGCTGGGCGTCATACATTACTCAATCAATCGGATAAGGAGCAAAGATCATGTTTGAGCTATTTATCGCTTTTTTAAAAATTGGAAGCATCAGTGTGGGCGGCGGTTACGCCATGCTGCCAATCATCTATCAGGCTGTAGCCGAATATGGGATCATGACAAAGGAGGTTTTTTCCAACCTGGTAGCCATTTCGCAAATCACTCCCGGTCCAGTCTCGATCAATACGGCGACTTATGCCGGCTTTGCCGCCTACGGCTGGCCCGGCGCCATTCTCATCAGTCTGGCCGTCTGCCTTCCGTGCGCACTGTTCACTTATATCGCTGTAACCGTCCTCAAAAAAAATGAAAGCGCCATTGCAATGAATATGATCCTGCATAAGATGAAGATTGCCGGCATTGCTTTGATTGGGGTTTCCGGATTTTTTCTGGCGGAAGGCAGCATGTTCACCGGGCCCATTTTGTCCGCAAGCTTTCTGTCCCGGCTTGATCCGATACAGATCACTCTCTTTGTTCTGACATTTTGCCTCTATTACAAAACCAGGATGGGCCCGATCCTTTTGACGCTTTTGGCCGGTGTGGCATCCGCGCTCATCGGGCTGGTGTGAAAAGGTGATCGCATCAAATGAGTGATGAATGTGATCGTCAAAGCGGCCAAACACCAGATTGGATTTAATTATTTTCCCAAACCTTCCAACACCCCAAAACCCTATGCCGCCCGAAATTCCAATCACGATTGACAAAACGCCGCTGATATTCTACACTATCTAAAACAACCTGGAAAGGAGCACTCATATATGAAAAGGATATTCGTAGTTCAAGGCGGCGGGCGGCCGAAAGGAAATACTTCGAAGCTGGTTGAGCAGTTTGTAAGGGGCGCAGAAGAGGCCGGACATCAAGTTGAAATCGTGTCGCTTTTAAAAGAAGAAGTAAACGGCTGTCTCGGCTGTAATGCCTGCCATATGAGGTACGTTCTTTAAAACTCCGTCAATATCGATTGCATCGATAATTTCCTGCGTTATAAAAAAATAACGCTCATACGAGCGTTATTTAACATTGGTGCGGATAAGAGGATTCGAACCTCCACGAAAGTAATATTCACACGGACCTGAACCGTGCGCGTCTGCCAGTTCCGCCATATCCGCATATGGTCGACTTTCCTAACCGACAAGATTTAGTATACCTAAAAGTTGTCCTGATTGCAAGTTAAATTTTTGTTTTATCTCTTTTTTTTGAAAATCCATGCCAGGTTCTCTCAGGAAACGCTTCGTCAAATGAAGGTCAATCTTTTTCGTTCAGGCAATTATCAGGAACAGGTGTTCTTATAAAGGATTCTGATATTCTTATTCTGGGAGAGTTTTATAAAGATTGGCAAACTATCAAACCCAAGCAAATTCGAACTAATTACGATACTTTCGATTTGGAGCAGCTCGTATCCGATGCGTGTGGAGCCAAAAACTACAAGAATCGGAGGCTTATGATCGGAACTATGATATTGGGCGCTCTCAATTGCAAAATCACAAGTCCATCCCCGCTTCCAAGTCCCACTAGTCTGGATCCAATCCAGCCGGTTTCCGCCTGTTCATAAAAGAAGCGGTTTTTGCTGTTATGCAGGAGCGATTGCCGGCAATCGCTCCTGCATAACAAAAAGAGCAGGCTCGTCGCCTGCTCCTAAGTAAAGTCATTCACTTAAAAACTCTTCAATCGCTTTGCGCACATCGTTACCGTCAGCCAGGCCCTTGACCTTTTTCATGACAGCACCCATGAGCTTGCCCATATTTTTCTTGCCACCTTCAATACCAAGCTCTGCCGCGGTAGCCTGTACCACTTCCTTGATCTTGGCCGAATCCATCTGCTCGGGCAAGTAACGTTTCAGAATTTCAATTTCTGCCTTATAGTCATTAGCTAAGTCCGTTCGTCCAGCTTTTTCAAAATCAGCGAGGGCGTCTTTTCTCATCTTAACCTGTTTTGATAAAATAGCAATAATGCCTTCATCATCCAGCTCTTCCCTGTTATCTACCTCGTACTGTTTAATAGCAGCACGAGCAAAGCTGATCGTATTTTTTTTGACTTCATCTTTTGCTTTCATAGCTTCTTTGAAGTCAGCCATCAGTTGTTCTTTTAAGGTCACTTTTAAAACACCTCGAATCCCTACTGCAAAAGCTTAGTATTTCTTAGCCTTTTTTCTTGCAGCCTCAGACTTCTTCTTTCTTTTTACACTCGGCTTTTCGTAGTGTTCTCTTTTTCTGAGTTCCGACATAACGCCGTCTCTCGCACAAGAGCGCTTAAATCTCTTGAGAGCACTTTCCAAGCTTTCGTTTTCTCTAACAATTACCTGTGCCATATTCCGTTTCACCTCCTGACGTGTTCTGAAATCACATAGATGCTATGAGAACGGTCCTATCTATAACATTGCTATTATACTATTTTCTGCACAATTATGCAAGGTTTTTTTGTACAAAGCCTGTCACCGATCAGAGTCTGGCGATTGAATAAAAAAACTGGGCCTCCCCTAGAATGAAAATGCCAAAGTTGCGAAATTAAGCATTGAGGAATTCACCTTGTATAATAAAGCTTTTGTCAGAAAGTATAGCTTGTAAGCGTTGGAAAAATCTCAACAATAAGCCAAAGTTAATACATTGTTGAATCAATTCTCTCATTGGACAATTTTCGACATCACTCTCGGCAACGCCGCACTCACTGGTCAGAATGTTATGCCTAATTCATCGAAAAAAGGATTGCTCCATCCTGGCGTTCCCCTTTTTATCAGCCCGGAGGCCAGGTCATCTTCCGCTTTCCAAGCAAATGGAAATGGAGATGCTTCACGGTCTGAAATCCATCCTCGCCGCAGTTGTTCACAAGCCGGTAACCGTTTTCCAGGCCCAGCTCCTGTGCGATGTCTTTCACCTTTGTCATAATATAGCCCAGCAGATCCCTGTCCTCATCAGTAACCGCATCCAGCGATTCGATGTGCTTTTTAGGTATGATCAGAACATGAACCGGGGCCTGGGGCTCCAGATCGTGGAAACAAAGGATCCGATCATCTTCATAAACTGCGCTGGACGGAATCTCCTTTTGCGCAATCTTGCAGAAAATACAATCTCCCATCGTTTATTTCTCCTTTACATAGTTTTTATAATACTTCATAGCACAGGTGCCTTCGCCGCTGCACTTGAGCATCACATTGCTTCTCAAATAATCCCCCAGTCCGCTCAGCTGCACCGCTGTAACCACAGCGACTACCAGCACCAGCCCGACTGTCACGTTTCTCATTATCCTTTTATTCATCGTCTCTCCTCCTAATGGAGCTGCGGCTAAAAGCTTCCCGGCTTTTCATCCAGCAATTTTTTAAAATACTTCATACCACAGGTGCCGTTGCCCTCGCATTTGGGAGCTGCCACGCCCTGCAAATTATCCAGACCGCTGGCTCTGATCAGCACCGCTGCCACAACTACGATCGCCAGGCAGAGAACAATGTTTCTTATTTTTTTATTCCTCATTTTATCCCCCTCCGAAGAGCACCTGCATCGCAGGCCTTCACGCATCTGCCGCAGCGGATGCACTCTAAGCTGTTGGGCGTTTTGCGGGGATCGATATTCAGTCTGCAGCTTGCTTTGCAGGCCCCGCATCCCGTACATCGGGCCTCATCCACCCGCAGCCGGTAAAGCGACAACTTATTAAACAAACCATATACGGCTCCCAGCGGGCAAAGATATCTGCAAAAGGGCCGATAGATCATCAGGGACAATAGAATTAGTACTATTAGTATAACAGATTTCCAGACAAATAGGAAGCCCAGAGCCGTTCTCAATCCCTCATTAAACAGCGCCAGCGGCCAGCCCGCCATCAGCGTACCGGAAGGACAGATATACTTGCAGAACCAGGGATCCCCCTGCCCGAAAGCGCCCACGAAAAACATGGGCAAAATCAGGACAAACACCAATAGGATTCCGTATTTTAAGAATCTCAAAAAGCGGTCGCCTTTAATCCTTCTGAACTTCCAGGGGATCGGGATTTTATACAGCAAATCCTGCACCAGTCCGAAGGGACACATAAATCCGCAGACCAGACGGCCAAGCAGCACGCCCACCCCGATCAAGAATCCCCAAACATAAAAGGGCATGGTAAAATTCCGATCATTGGCGATCGCCTGCATGGCTCCGATGGGACAGGCCCCCAGCGCGCCCGGACAAGAATAGCAATTCAGCCCAGGCAGACAAACTTCTTTGGACGGCCCCTGATAAATCTTGCCTTGTACGAACCCCTGTACATATCCATTTGTCAGCGCAGTAAACGCCAGCTGAAAGCCGGTCCGAAAACGTTCCTGCTTTTTTACCCGCTTCTTATCCAATTCCGATACACTCCAAACATACGTTGACTGCTTTTGTGAGTACGAGCGCGCCTTCGCCCCGCATCAAGCCTCCGGCAATGAAACCTGCCGCCAGGATCAGCAGCAAGCTAAATACCAGTTTCCTCTTCAATGATCTTCACCCACTCATCATAACTCCGGCCGCCTTCATAGACCGTGCTGGTGATATTGCCTTTACTATCCACGAAAATGTACGACGGGATCACCGATATACGATTGACCAGATTTTTCATCACTCCTTCCGATGGCAGCAGAACCGGGTAAGTTACCCCCTGCTTATCCAAAAGCTCCTTGGCATAATCCACTTGATCCATATCCACAGAGCCGGATTGATCCAGCGCATCCACTACGATTCCCATTACGCCAAGGCCCTTATCCTTAAACGCCTGATACAATTTTTCATTGTCCGGCATAGAGCGGATGCAAGGGTTGCAATAAGTACCCCAAACATCGATCAACGTGTACTTATAATTTGCGAAAACGCTCTGATCCGTTTCCGTTCCCGTCAAGTCCAGTGTTTTAAAGCTGGTCAAATCTTTCCCCTCTGTCTGCTCCTCAGGCAGCGTCCAGGCTTGCTGCGCCGCGGCGCTTTGATCACCGCCGCTTTTATCCTCCCCGCCTTGATCGCCGCAGGCTGATAAAACCATCACGGTCACCGTCAGAAGCATCACTGCAAAAAGCAGCTTCCCCTTTTTACGTTTCATTGAATCTCTCCTTTCATTCCATCGGCGAACGGTTCCAGAAGCTTAACCTCCTGAAAACAGTTCATCATCTTTTTGTTTCCGCCTTTTAGATAAACACGAATATAGTTGTCCGTGTAGCCGGTTAAACAGCCGTAATCCTGTGCGTGCTCCTCTATGAGCACGCTTCTGACACGTCCCTGGTTTTCCTGGAAAAAGCGGTGCGATGCCTGCTCTCCCGCATCGATCAGTTCCTTCGTCCTGCTTTTTTTCAAAGGCGCTGGAATCTGATCCGCCATAGAGGCCGCTTTGGTAAAGGGCCGCTGGGAGTATTTGAAAGCATGGACTTTACAAAAACCCGCCTCCCGGATCAGGTCCACGCTGTCCTGATGGTCCGCTTCTGTTTCCCCGGGAAAACCGGCAATGAGATCGGTTGTGATCCCATAGCCCGGATCAAAGGCTTTCACCGTCTTAATGATATCCAGGTAATCCTGCCTGTTATAGGGCCGGCTCATGGCTTTCAGAATACGGTCACTGCCGCTCTGGGCGGACAAATGCAGATGAGGGCACAGTTTTTTGTATTGAAGCAGCCGTTTCACATAGTCCGCATTGACCACTGCAGGCTCCAACGAACTCAGACGGATACGAAAATCCCCCGGCAGCCGGTCCAGCCTGCTGATGATCGTTTCAATCCCCGAAAGGTTGTCCGACCGGCCCGAAAATCCTTCTTCCGTTCCATAGAGGGCTGTGTTGATTCCAGTCAAAACCAGTTCTTTAAATCCCTGACCGATCAGTCCTTCTGCTTCCGCCAGCACATCCGACGGTTCCCTGCTGCGAACGCTGCCCCTGGCATAAGGAATGACACAATAGGAACAAAACCGGTCGCATCCCTCCTGGATTTTGATATAAGCTCTGGTCCTGGATTCGGTAGCGGTCACCAGCCCGGTTTCCTCATACCGATCCAATTCTTCATACGGCTTCACATGGAGCTGAGACCTGCGCTCTAATAAAAACTCCTCAATATATTGGATCAGCTTCCCCTTCTCATTGGTGCCGGCAACGATATTGACGCCTTCGACAGCCTTAACCTCATCGGGGCTGATCTGGGCATAGCACCCTGTCACAGCAACCACACTGTGAGGGCTCTGCTTTTTCATCTTACGGATATACTGGCGTGATTTCCGGTCCGCAAGAGAAGTCACTGTGCAGGTATTGATCACATAGATATCCGCCGGATCCGTTTCCCCAACGATTTCATAGCCCCGCTCTCTGAACTTGAGGCGCAGCGCTTCTGTTTCATATTGGTTTACTTTGCACCCTAAAGTATGGAATGCTACCTTCATTGCCTTTTTATCTCCTTCCCAGTTATTGGTTTATACACGCTTTTCTGACAATTCAATCATGCACAATCAATATTTTTGTATTTTACCATGCCCGACTCATGTTGTAAATCGTCTCAACATACAATTAAGAAAGCAAGCCTGATGCTTTGTGCGTTACACAGGAAAAAAAAGTAACACCGCATACTGCTTGCGGCAGCAAGTTTATGATACAAAGGAGGTTTCTCTTGAGCAAAAGCACACTGAAAATACTGGCCCTGATCGTCCTCGGGCTTACGGCAGGCGTTTTTCTTTTCGTTTTTCATTCGGACCGCCAGCCTGCCGCCACAAGCAGCGGCAGCATCAAATGGGTCGATTTTAACGTTACCTACGAGGCGCTGAAAGATACTATGGAAAGCGATATCAGGACCCACGACCAGGAAATCCATATCGATTGGATCGATTCTCTGGCTTATTTGGGAGCAAAATACGGCGGAGATTTTAAAAGCTACCAGAAATCCGATCTAAAGAAATTTGAAGAAAAGCTGATGAGCGGCCAGGATCTGGAAGACTTCACAAAAAACATGAAATACTTTCCCTATTACAAGAAAGCTTATGGCGCTGTTCTGGGCGGCTTCCTGGGCTATTACAAGCTGGAGGTTCCCGATGAGGCGGGCGGCACCCGCTGGGTGGAGCGGTACGGACTGAAAGCCTTTTCGCCCATCGCTGAAGGCTTTTGGTATACCCACTTTGATGACTTCGGCCAGAACCGCAGCTATGGCTACAGCAGGCAGCATTTGGGACACGATTTGATGGCCGGCACCGGCACCCCCGTGGTCGCTGTGGAAGGCGGCGTGGTGGAAGCCCTGGGCTGGAACCAGTACGGCGGCTGGCGGCTGGGCATCCGCAGCTTTGACAAGGAGCGCTACTATTATTACGCTCATCTGCGCAAGGACCATCCTTATGCGGAGAACCTGACCATCGGCCAGACCGTTTCTCCCGGGCAGGTTGTGGGTTACGTGGGCCAGACCGGTTACAGCTTGAAGGAAAACACCAATAACATCGATACGCCCCATCTCCATTTCGGCATGCAGCTGGTTCTGGACGAAAAGGCCAAGGACAGCCCCAATCAAGTCTGGATCGATCTCTATGCCATAACTGGACTTCTATCCAATCATCCTTCCACAGTGGTCAAAAAGGGGAAGGAATATGTGCGCAAGTACGGGTTTTCCGAGGAAAGCTATTACTTGGCCTCGGCCAAGGAGGATAAAAAAAGCCAGGTTAAAGTACCGGTCCTCATGTATCACGGTCTGTTGAAAGACCCTAAGATGCAAAACGATTATGTCATCAGTCCGGATCTCTTTGAAAAGGATCTCAAATATTTGAAAAAACATGGTTATACGACCATTCTCATGTCCGATCTGATCGACTTTGTGGAAACAGGCGCGCCGCTGCCGGAAAAACCGGTCCTGCTCACCTTTGACGACGGCTATTATAACAATTACCTCTACGCCTTTCCTCTGTTGGAAAAGTATAAAATGAAAGCCGTTATATCCATCATCGGCAAGCATACGGACGATTTCAGCAAGGTGGACGACAATCACGCGACCTATTCCCATGTCACCTGGAAACAGATTCAGGAGATGCTGGCTTCGGGGCTGGTGGAGATTCAAAACCACAGCTACGATTCCCACGACAATAAGGGGGGCCGAAAGGGCGTTTTAAAGCTCTCCGGCGAAAGCGACGATGCTTACGCAAAGTTCTTGCGCAAAGATCTGCTGAAACTGCAAAAGCGCATGCAGGAAATGACTGGAGTCACGCCGACCACCTTCACCTATCCCTTTGGCGCTGTCAGCGACAGCAGTATGGACGTAGTCAAAGAGCTGGGCTTCAAGGCCTCATTAGGCTGTATGGAAGGGATTAATACCATAACAAAAGGAGACAAAGGCAGTCTTTATAAAATAAAGCGCTATTTGCGGACTCCTAAAAAATCGAGCAAAGACTTTTTTAAAAAAATCGAATCGGATCTTAAAGAACAATAAAGTTATTAGAACGAGTAATCGTGGCCGGAGGCGCAGGATCCAGATCCCGCTCTGCAATTCCAAGAACATCTTCCGGCCGTATCCACGGTCTTTGCTGGAGAGCGCTGGTTTCCTCATGGGTCAGCAAGCCTTTGTATACCGTCAGACTCCTGCGCAGGAAACCATCTTTGACACAAGCTTCCGTCACGCCGTCATTGAGGATTTTCATAAAATGCGGCAGCATCGCGGCCGCGTAGGCCACGGTGGTCGATCCTGCGATCGCTCCCGGGATGTTGCTGACGCAGTAATGGATCACGCCATTTTCCACATAGGTGGGATCCTCGTGGGTGGTTTCGTGAAAGGATTCAATGGCGCCGCCCGGATCATTGCTGATATCCACAAGAACCGAGCCCTTTTCCATCAGCTGGAGCATCTCTCTGTCCACCAGAAATTCCGGATTGCCTTTCGGCCATTTTACGCAGTTCAAAATCATATCAGTAGCAGGCAGCAGACGGCGGATGTTCTCCTTGGTACAGTACATCGTATCCACGGCATTATGATATTGGGCTTCGATTTCCCGGAGCACGCCCAGGCTAATATCCATAACCGTCACCTTGGCACCCAGAGCATGGAGCACGCCCAGGGCCGAGCGTCCGACCACACCCGCTCCCAAAATCACCACGTTCATGCCCGGCGCTCCCGCAAGGCCGCTGACAAATTTTCCTTTGCCGCCGTTTGTCGTCAGCATGGCATGGAGGCCGGAAAGCGCTCCCTGTTTGCCCGCCGCCTCACAGTTGGGGGAGCCGTATCGATGTGAATCCTCCGCTGTAAAGGCGATCACCTTTTTGTCCAGCAAAGCCTGCACCTCTTCCGGGTGCGCCGCAGGATGGATGCAGGTCAGCAGAATCTGACCTTCCCGCAAAAGATCATACTCCGGCGGTTCAATTTCCTTGACCTTGGTCACCAGATCGCACTGCCCGTATATCTCTTCGGCCGTTTCGACGATCTTGGCGCCGGCGGCTTTATACGCCTCGTCTTCGAATCCGGCCTTTTCACCGGCCCCCGACTGGACCAGCGCCGTATGACCGGCCCCTGCGATGGTCAAAATCTCTGTGGGCGTGGCAATCGTACGGTACTCTCCGTTTTTTCTATCTTTTAGTAAACCAAAAATCATACCTTTCCCTCCTCTATAGCTCCAATTCGTACATAATCATGGACAACGCCGCAGGGCCGGCTGTTTCCGTTCTTAAAATCGTTCTTCCCAATGTGACGCAGTCGGCTTCCAACGCTTTCAAGCGTTGAGCTTCTGTATCAGAAAATCCGCCTTCCGGCCCAATGATAAGGGCGAGATTCTTTGGCTTTTCGGCCAGTCCCCGCAAGCTTTCCTTTATCGTCCTTCCTGTTTCATTTTCATAGGGAAAGAGCACCAGGTCGAAATCCCTGAGGTGCTCTGTCATTTGTTGAAATCCAATGGCCTGCCCGATCTGGGGAACGATGCCTCTGCGGCATTGCTTGACCGCTTCTGCCGAGACCTTCTGCCACCTCTGACGCTTCTTGTCAAAGTTGCCCTTATCCGCCACAACCGTCCGTTCCGTAAAGACCGGTACAATGGAATAGACGCCCAGCTCTACGCATTTTTGAACCACAGTCTCCATTTTGGATTGTTTGGGTATACCTTGAAACAAGGTCACTTGCACCTGCGGTTCTCTGGCAAACTTCTGTTTATCGAGAATTCTTGCCTCTACACAAGTATCCTCGATAGAGACGATTTCCGCTTCGTATTCCCACTGGGTCGAATCGGACACTTCGATTCGGTCTCCTGCAGAAAGGCGCAGGACTTTCGTTATATGACGGATGTCATCTTTGGAAACAATCTGAATGGTCCCTTCTCCCACATCGGAGGCATCGACAAAAAACCTGCTCATCGGCTACGCCTTCCGGGCTGCGACGGCGCACCATTCTCCCTTTTCCTGTGTTTCCAAAATTTCAAATCCGGCTTGCACGATGGCCTCTTCAACGACAGCTTTTTTCTCGGTCAGAATACCGGAGGAAATGAACACCCCGCCGTCGCTTAAATGATCAAAGGCGGCCTGGGACAGCTCAATGATCAGCGGAGCGATGAGATTGGCCGCGATCAGATCCGTCTTCTGATCCACGTCCTTTGTCAGATCGCCGATCTTCACCGTAACTTTATCATCCACGTGATTGGCTTTTACATTTTCTTCAGCTGTACGTGCTGCGTCGGGATCAATTTCCACGCCCAGAACAGGGCCGCTTCCCAGCTTGGCTGCCGCGATGGAAAGAATTCCCGAACCGCATCCGATATCCATCAGGCTCTGCCCTTCTTTTAAATATTTTTCGATCAGGCCCAGACACAAGCCAGTCGTTTCATGGGTGCCGGTCCCAAAGGCCATTCCCGGATCAATCTCAATGATCAGTTCCTCGGGGGATGCCTGGTAATCCTCCCAGGTCGGCTTTACCACCAGCTTTTCCGTGACTTTTGCCGGCTTAAAATACGCTTTCCATTTATCCTTCCAGTCCTCGTCGTCCACCAGCACATCCTCTGCGTACAACCTGCCCAGATTGGCGTCCCAGCCGAAGACTCCTTCCATCTCCTTGCTCTTGAGCATCATGACCGCGATCTTCAGCTCCTGGACCTTTTCACGGCCTTCGTCGGTATCTTCAAAATAAACGGAGACGACCGGCTCCTGGTCCTGTCCTTGGAGAACCGACTTGTCGATATAGTCCCATTCATATTCTTTCTTCTTGCTCAACAGGTCTTCGATGTCAGCGGGATTCTCCACAACTGCGCCAGTTATGCCCTTTTCCATCAGCATGGCTGTCAGAGGCTCGATCCCCTGCTGGCTGGTATAAATCTTTACTTTGATGTACTTCATATTACCCTCTCTTCTGTTTTCATATTATCTTTTCTATTATACGACAAAGTTTGCTGTCAGGCAAGGTGCTGCGTTTGCTCGAATTAATCAATCGGGTCTAAAAAAGGACTGCTGCATGAAGCAAATCATTTCATACAGCAGTCCCTATTTTCAACAAACGCTTTAACAGCCGTCCGCCTATTCAACCGTCTTCGCCTTGATGCCTGCAGACGATAACAACTCGCTTCCGTCTCCCCGGTACAGCAGATCATAATGATATTTGTCTTTATATTTCTTAAACATAAAGAGCGCCAGACCGGTAGTGGTAATTTCCGCAAAGGCCAGCGTCATCCATACTCCATGGAGACCGAAGAGCCACGACAGCCCAACAGCGCCGATGATGACCATAATCAGCGCCCGGCTGAAAGAGATCAGCGCTGAAATCTGTCCGTTTCCATAAGCAGTAAAGAACCCTGACGCAAAGATATTGACACCGGTAAGAAGGAATGCCGCCGATAAGTAGCGGACTCCTGTTTCCGCCATCTCATAGACCGGCGTTCCCTTCGGTTCAAAGGCCTGGGCTATGAGGGGAGCAAAGATAAAGCATAATACGGCAATAGCTGCTGATGATACTAGGATAAATACTCTCGAATACTTGAGGAAGATATTGACCTTCACATATTCTTTGGCACCATAGTAATAGCTGATCAGCGGAGCCACTCCTGTGATATATCCCAAATGAGCCGATATGAGCAGGTAGTGGGAATTGAGTACGATACTCAATGCCGCTACGCCGTCCTCTCCAGCCAGGCGGATCACAATCATATTGAATACAAAAGTCGTGATTCCTGCAGATGCCTCTGAAACCATCTCCGATGAACCGTTGAGCATGGAATGGGCGATGTAGCGTCCATCCCATTTAGGCTTGACGATCTTCAGTTTAGTATCTCTGACCACAAAATAGGCAGCGCCTAAAAGCATAACCGTAACCAGACCCGCCAAGGTTGCCCATGCGGCGCCCTGAATGCCCCAATTTAAAACCACAATAAACACATAGTCCAGTGCCAGATGAACAATACCGCCGGACAAATACAAGGCCAGCGTAAAGCCGGGCCTGCCGTCAACACGGATAAAATATTCAAAAAGTACGCCCAAAAACGCTGCCGGGGCTCCCAGGATCAAAATGCGAATGTAGCCGCTGCACATATCCCATAGTCGGTCAGTGGCCCCCAGAAAACTAATCAACTGATCGATAAACAGATATCCGATCGCAATCATAGCCGCGCCGATCACCGCCGAGACAATACAGATCAATGTAAATTTTTCGTTGGCTTCCCGCTGCTTGCCTTCGCCCATCTTGATGGCGACAATGGCGCTGGAGCCAGCGGCCAGCATGACCGATACACCCCAGACCAGCCCTTGAACCGGGTAGACGATGGACATGGCAGCCAAGGCGTCGGAACCCACGAAATTGGCTACAAAAATACTGTCAATGATATAGTAAAGGCCTATGACAATGAGCATGATCACAGACGGCGTTACAAACTTGACAAACGTCGATAGCTTTACTTCTTTATCAAATAAATGTTCCATAATAAATTCACACCTCTTCCTTGATATCTACTCAGATGCTTTGGCGAGCACCTCATGTATAATTCGAAGCGCTGCCCAGGATGTCACGTCATTTACATCCAAGGGAGGAGCAACTTCTACCAAATCCATCGCTTTCACAGGCGCCTGCCTGATCAGCCGCTTAAAAATCTCAATCAACTCTCTGCTGGACAGCCCGCCGGCCACCGGCGTACCCGTCCCCGGCGCAAAGGCCGGATCCAGGACATCAATGTCCAAAGTCAGATAGATCCCATCGTAATCTGTATATTTACGGATCAATTCTTTCGCTACGTTTACGGCGCCCTTTTCGTACACATCGACAGCCCGGTAGGTTGTAATCCCAGGATGCTGTTTCATCAATTCCAGTTCTTGTATTTCTGCCACTCGAATGCCCACAAAGCAGAGATCCCCGCCGCCGCAGACATCTTCCAAAGCCCGGGCTTCCGTGCAGGCATGGGACCATTTATGTTCGTCGTAAGATGGACACAAATCATAATGGGCGTCAAAATGGATGATACCGATCTTTTTGCCCTGGTTGTACCTGGCGAATGCCTTTTGCAGAGGTATGGTCACGGAATGATCTCCGCCGATAAACAGTGGAAAAGCCCCTGTTTCCATGACAGTAAGCGCGCTCTCCTCCACCTGGGAAAAATAGCTCTCCCAATCCAGCTGAACATGGAGATCGCCGAAATCATACAGGATGCCTTCTTTAATTTCCTTAAAGTCTTCCGTGGTATCGGACAAGTCCACCGACAGCGATCGGATCCTTTCCGGCGCCTTAGCAGCGCCTTTATTCAGACTCACCGCATTATCAAATGGAATTCCCATAATGCAGACTTTTGCCTGACTTTTATCCTCAGCAGCCCATCTGAGCCACGATGCTTCTTCAAAATTGGTATAATCAAACATGCTAAAACCTCATTTCTTTTCTACTCAAAATATGATAAAGTATATGGTAGCCATATAGTCAATAGGAGGAACAAAAAAATGGAAAAAAATCTAAAGGATTATTTTACCACCGGCGAATTCGCCAGACTCTGTAATGTAAAAAAGCAGACGTTATTCCATTATGATGATATTGGCATTCTTTGTCCGGAGCTTGTGGGCGATAATGGCTATCGCTATTATTCCTATATGCAGCTGGAAGTTTTCTACACCATCTCCATGCTCAAAGAGCTGGGAATGCCTCTATCCGACATCAAAAAATATTTGGATCACCGCAGCCCAAGAGCCTTTATTGACCTATTGGAAAAACAGCAGCTGGAGGTTGAAGAAAAAATTCAGGACCTTCTATGGCTCAAGCGTTTTATTAACACCAAGCTGGACATTACCAGGGAAGGATTAACTGTGCCGATCAACAAAATTTTTCTAGAAACGCGGCCTGAGGAATATCTGATTGCCACCGAGTATGTGGGCGCTGACGTAGACAAGGATATCGCTGCCGCGGTTACAGAGCATCTCAACTTCTGCCACAGCCTGGATATCTACAGTGCATACGCCATCGGCGGCATGATTCCCATCCAGTGCATCGTCCCCGGCCAGAGCTATATCTATTCCCATTTTTATACCCGCACCGATTGTTCGAATTCGGGTGAGGTAGTTGTCTGCCCGGCGGGCGATTTCGCTGTCTGCTGTGATAATAAAGACTATGATAACGTAGAAACCATTTGCGCCCGCCTGCTGCAATATGCAGACGATTGCGGATATCGGCCGGGGACGCATATCTATGAAGATCTTTTGTTGGATGAAATGTCCGCTAACGGATATGACAATTACACGGTAAAGTTATCTCTACCTCTTTACAAAGCATGATCAGATCAATTTTTTAAAGGGTTCAAGATCAATATCTTCGCCCTTTTGACGGCGTCCCAAAGCTTCCAAAACCTCATTGTATACCGTCTTGGTGATCGGGTATTTTATGACCATAATGATTGACAGCACCATGAAAAACGCTGGGATCACGGTAAAGGATAAGTGCATCCAAACAAGTGTCAGATCCGATTGAGCCTCGGCTTCACCGTTGAATCCGGCAAATTGAAGAATCAGGCCCAAAATCTGCATACCAGCCGCATTGGCCAAAGACTCTGACAAGGATTGGAGTGAAATCACCAGCCCGGCGCGTTCTTTTCCGTTGGCCAATTGATCCACTTCACAGACATCATAGATCATAGCCGGCACCAGCTGCCAGTAGCAAATGCTCCCCACGCAATATGCCAGGGAAAAGAGGCAGAGCATGATCATGGATGAAACGCCGGTAATGCCGAACAAGGCCATGATGAGGGCGCAGAACCCCATACCGAAAATAAACATGGTTCGTTTATCAAAGTATTGATTGACCCGCAGAATAACCGGCACAAACACCACAGAAGCAAAGGTCATAACGGCCAGGATAAAGGTAATTCCCGCCGCGGAAAGTCCCATATTATAAGTGAAGAAATACATTCTGTCGGCGCAGAAAATGGCGTAAGCGATCAAGTAAAAAACACTGGTGCCAACAATAAAACGAACGGAGCGCAGCTTTAGAATCTGTCCATAGTTTCGCACCATATCCCAGGCCATGCGCAAAAGTTCCTTTGGTTTTACCTTATTCCTCTTCTTCTCCGGCAGCGTGCCGGCAGCTTTTTTCTGAGCGTATTCCTTCTCATATCGGTCTTTGATCCCTGCCGCTCCGATTAAAATCGTCAGAGCTGAACAAACTCCGCAGAACACAGCCATCAGCTGCCAGCTCTGGGTCGAACTTTTACCCTGATTCAAAAGGAAATCAACGATAATGTTGGGAAGAATCATACCGATGGCCATACCAAGGGTATTAAAAAAATAGGTATATCCCCGCAAAACCGTCCGTTCATCGTAATCCTGGGTCAATTCCGCTCCCCAAGCCAAATAGGGAACAAAGAAGGTCGAAAACGAGGTCCAAAAAAGCAGTATGGCAATTCCATAATAGAGTACGCGGACAATTTCACTAGCATTGATGGTCGTGAATAAAAGGCCTGTCAATACCGCCAGTGGAAAGGCTGCAATCAGAAGATAAGGCTTTCTCTTTCCGAATCTGGTATAGGTATTATCGGAAAGATAACCAACGATAGCACCGCAGATCGTTTCCCACACTGAGCCGATGGCTGCAAGCGTTCCTGCAATACCGGGGCTAATACCGACCACTGTGCTCAGAAAAAACAGCAAAAATGTTCCCGCCAGACTATAAAGCGCCGAATCTCCCACACCGGCAAGGCCATATGCAATTTTGGTTTTCAGATTTAATTTCATTTTGACACTTCCTTTTATAAAGTCAACAAGTTTATTATAAACGATCCGGTTACCATATAGTCAATAGTTGTTGCAAAATTGCAAAAATTACAACAATAATATCAAGTAAAAGAGACTGGGCAACAAATGCACCCAGTCTCTTTTATATAATCTTTTTAACTGAAGAACTCCTTCATGGAGTCTAAAAATCCGCTTTTCCTTTTATAGCAATCGTTCTTCACTTCTTTTGCCATGTTCTGAATCGCTTTCTTCTGCTTGCCGCTCAGTTTGGTTGGAACCTCCAAAATCACTCTTACATACAGATCACCTTTTCTACTTGAGCGTACGGATTTTACGCCTTTTCCTTTCAGCCTGAACACGGTATTCGGTTGTGTTCCCGCCGGAACTTTATAGGACACCTTGCCCTCTAAGGTTGGGACGGTAATATCGTCTCCAAGAGCCGCTTGATCGAAAGTGATGGGAATTTCCAGCCACAGATCCTGGCCTTTTCGTTCAAATAGTTTATGCGGCCTTACGGTCAATACAACATACAAATCTCCGTTGGGGCCGCCGTTGCTGCCCGGTTCGCCCTGTCCTTTGATGGATATGACCGAATCGTTGTCAACGCCGGCTGGAATATCCACAGAAATGGTGACAGACTTTCTCACTTTCCCAGTTCCGCCGCAGTCGCCGCACGGATGCTCGTTGATCTGTCCGGTACCTCCGCAGTCCGGGCATGGGGATGAGCTCTGGAATGTACCAAACGGTGTTCTCTGTGTCGTATGAACCTCTCCGGTTCCTCCGCACTTGCCGCAGGTCTTTTTTGAAGTACCGGGCTGTGCACCGGTGCCACTGCAGGTCTCGCACTCCACATATTTATTAATCTGTATTTCTTTCTTTGTACCAAAAGCAGCTTCTTCGAAGGTAATGGTCATCGCTTTCTGCAGGTCATTACCTTTTATGGGGCCGTTTCTCCGCCTCTGTCGGGAGCCGCCTCCGCCGAACATACCTCCGAACATATCGAAGATATCCTCAAAGCCGCCCGCGCCAAAGCCTCCAAAACCGCCGCCCGCACCGCCGAATCCGGCATTGGGATCTACTCCTGCATGTCCGAAACGGTCGTACTTGCTTTTCTTTTCAGGATCGGATAAAACGCTGTATGCTTCATTGACTTGTTTGAACTGTTCTTCGGCTTTTTTGTCCCCGGGATTTTTGTCCGGATGATATTTCATGGCCATCTTTCGGAAGGCTTTTTTGATTTCATCATCGCTGGCGCCCTTTTGCAGTCCAAGGACTTCGTAGTAATCTCTCTTATTCTCTGCCATAGCCTTTTCCTCACTTTAAGTATTATACTCGGGCAGAGCACTCCCTGTAAAAGGAGTGCTCTGTCAGAGTTGGATTAGTTGTCTTTCTTGTCCTCATCCACTACTTCATAGTCAGCGTCTACTACGTTGTCTCCTGCAGGGCCGTTTTCTGCGCCGCCGCCTGCCTGGCCGCCCATGTTGGGGTCAAATCCCGCGCCGCCTGCTCCGCCGTTTTGCTGTGCCTGCTGGTACATCTTAGCTGAAATAGCGTGGAACTGTTCAGTAAGTTTTTCCGTTTTATCCTTGATCTCGTCGATGTTGGTGCCCTCAAGCGCCTTGGACAGATCGTCCTTAGCTGCGTTTACTGCATTTTTTTCTTCTTCTGACAGACTTCCTTCGATTTCTTTCAGGTTCTTTTCTGTCTCATATACCAGCGTTTCTGCCTGGTTGCGAACTTCAACTTCTTCTTTTCTCTTCTTGTCTTCTTCCGCGTACTGTTCAGCCTCTTTTACCTTAGACTGAATTTCATCGTCGGACAGTTTTGTGGAAGAAGTGATGGTAATGCTCTGTTCTTTGCCGGTACCCATATCCTTTGCGTGTACATTTACGATTCCGTTGGCATCGATGTCGAAGGTAACCTCGATCTGAGGTACTCCGCGGGGAGCCGGAGGAATACCGGTCAGCTGGAAGCGTCCCAATGTGGTGTTTCCGGCCGCCATTTCACGTTCCCCCTGCATGACGTGGATATCGACAGCTGTCTGATTATCCGCCGCTGTGGAGAAGATCTGGCTCTTCTTGGTGGGGATCGTTGTATTTCTTTCAATCAGCTTGGTCGCTACGCCGCCCAATGTTTCGATGGAAAGGGACAGCGGAGTTACGTCCAGCAGCAGTACGTCATTTACTTCACCGGTCAGTACGCCTGCCTGAATAGCAGCGCCGATTGCTACGCATTCATCCGGGTTAATTCCCTTGAACGGGTCTTTTCCTGTCACTTTCTTAACTGCTTCCTGTACAGCCGGGATTCTGGTGGAACCGCCGACCAGGATTACTTTGGAAATATCACTGTTGTTAACACCGGCATCGTTCATAGCTTTCTGCATTGGTTCGATGGTCTTCTGAACCAGATCGGCGGTCAGCTGTTCGAACTTGGCCCTTGTCAGGTCCATGTTCATGTGCAGCGGTCCGTCCTGATTTACAGTGATGAACGGCAGGTTGATATTGGTGGTCTGCGCGCTGGACAATTCTTTCTTCGCTTTTTCAGCAGCTTCTTTCAATCTCTGCAGCGCCATCTTGTCATTTCTCAAATCAATGCCATTTTCTTTCGCAAATGTATCTGCCAGATAATTGAGCACGGCTTCGTCAAAGTCATCGCCGCCAAGCTTGTTATTTCCGTTTGTAGCCAGTACTTCGAATACGCCGTCGCCAAGCTCCAGAATGGAAACGTCGAATGTGCCGCCGCCCAGGTCATATACCAGGATTTTATGCTGCGCTTCATCTTTATCAAGACCGTATGCTAAGGAAGCAGCCGTCGGCTCGTTAATAATTCTCTTTACATCAAGTCCGGCGATCTTACCTGCATCTTTCGTAGCCTGCTTCTGGCTGTCAGTAAAGTAAGCGGGAACTGTGATGACGGCTTCTGTTACTGTACCGCCCAGATAACTTTCCGCATCCGCCTTCAGTTTGCTCAGAATCATTGCGGAAATATCCTGCGGTGTGTATTTTTTACCGTCAATTTCTACGTTGTGGTCAGTACCCATGTATCGCTTGATTGAAGCAATGGTTCTGTCCGGGTTGGTGATGGCCTGTCTTTTGGCGGTTTCACCGATCAATCTTTCACCGTTCTTGGCAAAGCCAACTACGGATGGAGTGGTTCTGTTTCCTTCTGCGTTGGCAATTACGACAGGTTCTCCCCCTTCTAATACTGCTACGCACGAGTTTGTTGTACCTAAGTCTATACCTATTACTTTTCCCATGTTAATCTCTCCTTTTATATTGTATTTCTCATGTATTTAAATTTTTAAACATTAACCATTTAATCAGCTGGCCACCTTCACCATGGACGGGCGGATGACTTTGCCGTTGAGCGTATAACCTTTCTGCATGACGCCGGAAACTTTACCACTTTCATATTCATCGGTTTCTTCATTCATCACCGCATTGTGGAAGTTAGGGTCAAACTCTTCTCCAAGGGCAGGTATTTCTTTCAGCCCTGCCTTTTCAAGCACATCGAAAAGCTGTTTGAAAATCATTTCCATGCCTTCTTTAAAGCTTGCGTCATCGGCATTATGCTCCAGCGCCCGCTCAAAGTTGTCGAGGACGGCCAGAAGTTCAATCGCCAGTTTTTCATTGGCATAGGAATAGATATCGCTTTTTTCCTTTTCTACTCGTTTTTTGTAGTTCTGGAAATCAGCCATCAACCTCATATAGCGGGAACTTTCGTCCTCCTCAGGTTCCTTGCATTCTTCCTGTTTCTCCGCTTCCTCGCCTTCCTGGGATTGGTTTTCTTCCTTTTTTGCTTCGTCATCGCAGGACGCTTCAGCTTCCTTTGTTTGCTGCTCCTTTTTTTCTTCGGCTATTTCTTCAGCCATTTCGCGTTCTTTTTGCTCGTTAGTCGTCATCCTTACCTCCTCCTGACAGTTTAAACGTATTGCTTATATTCTCCGTCAAATATTCAACGACCGAAGTAATTTGCCCGTATCGCATCCGCGTGGGCCCGATCACGCCGATCTTGCCGGCCAGCTTTCCATCCACATGATAAGTGGCGGTAATCAGGCTGCAATCCTGCATGATGTCTTCGGCATTCTCTTTTCCAATGGTTATGATTACACCGTTTTCCCGGTTGATCAATGTCTTTGTAAAGTCCTCTTTTTTATTGAGCATTTCCAGAAACATTTTTGCTTTATCCAAGTCATTGTACTCAGGAATGGAAAAGATGTTGGTCAGTCCATCCATGTACAAGTTGACGTTGAGCATATCTTCCAGGGTCTTGATGAAGTTAGGTACGACCTTCCTTGCCAAAGTGCTCATGGCTTCGATATCCGTCTCAAAGCTTTCGATAATATCTAAGGTAAGTACTTCGCTGATGGTCTTGCCTCGGTAATTATAAGTCATGGTCTTGGCTAAAAGCTCCAGACCATCCTCTGTATAAGGTACCTTCAGCTTGAGGGCTGTGTTAGATACCTTACCGCTGTGGGAAACGATCATCAGAACAACGGTATGTTCGTCTACCGGCAGCAGGTTAATGTATTTTAATGTATCTTCATCCGGCGACGGTGTCAGGGCGAACGACGTTAAATTGGTAATATCCGATAAAATTTTCGCTGCGTGCTGTACCGTTTTTTCAAGTTCCGTCACGTTTTCATAAAGCTTGCTTGCGATGGCATTTTTTTCATCTTCGCTCAATTCATATTTTTTCATCATATCGTTTACATAAAGACGATATGCCAGCTCAGAGGGAACACGACCTGCTGATGTGTGGGGATGAGTCAGATATCCCATCTCTTCCAGATCAGCCATTTCATTTCGAATCGTTGCCGGGCTTATCCCCAAGTCGAACTTTTTGGAAAGTGTTCTGGAACCGATCGGCTCTGCTGTTCTAATGAAGTCGCTGATAATAGCCTGTAATATTTTCAGTTTCCTTTCACTTAAATCCATGATAGCCCCTCCTGTTAGCACTCTTTATAAGTGAGTGCTAATTACAGTTTAAATTTACCACTCTTATGTAGTATTGTCAACACTCTTTTAAAAAATTTCTTGAAAATTTTTCTTAGGGTTTTCCCGAAAATTAAATGGGCTGACCCGATTTCCCATCGGCCGGGATTCGAGGCGAAAATTGAGGACGCACGGGCTGAACATGCACAAGTTTGATGTAAACTGATAAAGTAACACCGGCGGCACTCCGCAAAAAGGGGACTGCCTCATGCGGCAGTCCCTTGCCTGGTGTAATATTTCATGTCCATAAATCCTGCCGGGCCGCAAGCCCGGCCCGTCCTTTGACGGTAGTATTAAAGTCTGTTTTTCAGTTCGGGAAATCTGGTGCAAATGTAGTTTACTGCGATTTCTTTCACTTGCTCATCACTCAGTTTTCCGGTGTCGATGCACAAATCGTATCCGGTCAGATCCAGCCATTTCCTTCCGGTATACGTATTGTAATACCGCGCTCTTGCCTTATCGGCCTTTTCGATCATTTTCAGTGATTTTTCGTGGGAAAAATCCAGGGTGTTTTCCAGCCGCTCCAATCTTTCATCCTCGTCAGCATGGAGAAAAAAGCTTACATGCTTCTTATAGCCGCGGAACAAATCAGATCCGCACCGTCCCACAATTACGCAAGGCCCTTCATCTGCCGACTGACGGATCAGCTCCGATTCAATCTGATAGAGATTTGCCCCCGTCGGTACCAGCCATGCATCTGTCATATAGGGCAAATTGTAAATGCTGGACTGGAACAGAGACTTTCCTACCCGGTACTCCTGTTCATCTAGATTTTCAAGATCCTCTTGTGGAATGTTCAGCTCCTCAGCTGCCTTTTTCAGCAGCTCTTTATCAATGTAGCTGAATCCAAAATACTCTGCGATAGCTTTTCCAAGAACCGAGCCTCCGCTGCCAACCTGTCTGCCGATGGTAATAACATAATTATTCATGATTCCACCCCACTTTCCAAACAGTGCTTTTTCTTTATTTTACTCCTTTATTTTCCATTCGTCAAAGGCAAACACCAATTTTCTGACTTTACATAGCATAAAAAGAGAAGCTATAATGAAAGGATTGAATTATGAAAGACTTACATATCAATAAAACCGCATCACTGAAACGATGTTTCGGCATGCGCGAGTCCGTTACAATCACAGTAGGAACCGTCATCGGCGTCGGCCTCTTTACAGTCGGCTCCGGCGCGGCCGGCATTCTAGGTCCGGCAGTGATTTTCGCCACTTTAACCGCGCTCAT
Organism: Hominibacterium faecale; assembly: GCF_020734085.1. Lineage (NCBI taxonomy): Bacteria > Bacillati > Bacillota > Clostridia > Peptostreptococcales > Anaerovoracaceae > Hominibacterium > Hominibacterium faecale. The sequence goes on along the minus strand of NZ_JAJAGH010000003.1, from coordinate 376,176 downwards.
CATCAGTATCTACCCGGCTCTGATCTATGCCGAAATGGGCGGAGCGCTGCCTTTTGCCGGCGGAACTTACCAATACGCATCCCTTGGACTTGGAAGGCCCTTTGGGATGCTGGCCGGCTGGAACTTTATCATCTCCATGGTATCAGTTGCCAGCGGGGAGGCGCTGGCTTTCAGTTTCTATCTGCGTACGCTTTTCGAAGCGTTGGGATTCTCGCTGCCCTTCAGCGATCCGGTGATCGCCTCTGCTGCCATCTTACTCTTCGTTGTCCTTGCTGTCCGCGGAGTGGAGATGAGCGGCAGGCTGCAAAATGGCTTTTTGTTCTTTTTTTGGGGAATCACTATTATCTGGTTTATCACCATGCTGCCGGTCTTCCACTTGGATTCTTTTTCCATATCCACAGCTAGCGACAGCCTTTCTATTAAAGACTTTTTCCCATGTGTAGCCATGATCTGGTGGTGCTTTGCCGGCTTTGAAACCTGCTGTGCCATGGGAGAGGAGATCTGTTTTCCCCGGATCAATCTGCCCCGCGCTTTGTTTTTAGCGCCGTTCATCGTCTTTATTGTAACGGCATTATTCCAATGGGCCTTGGTCAGCATCACGCCTGTTGACAGCCTGGCAGCTTTGGCGACTGCAGATGCGCCTTATGCTCACGCCATGAAAACAGCCGGAATCGTAGGGCTCCCGCTGATACTTTTATGCCTGGGGATTACCTTTGGCGGTGATTTTTCCACCCTCAACGCCGCCATTGCCGCGCCGGCCCGTTATCTGTTCACCATGGCCAGAGATAACGCAATTCCTCCCATTCTGGGGAGAATCCATCCCCGCTTTCAGAGCCCTTTTATCGCTTTGATCTGCCTAGGCCTTTTGATGATCCTTTTAGTATCAACTGGTTCCATCACCTATATCGCCTCCCTGTCTCTCTTTGCGACCCTTCTTTATTATGTGATCGGCATGCTGTCGGCTCTGGGGCTTCGAAAAAAATACCCGGATCTTTCCCGGCCTTTCCGCACGCCCGGCCTTTCCGCAGGCGCAGGGGCCAGTATTGCCGTTTATCTACTTTTAATGACACAGCTTTCCCCGGAAGCCATCGCTGCTGGCATTATGTGGTCCTTAGCTGGCCTGGTTCTGTTTTTCGCTAGAAATGGTTTGCAAAAAAATGCGCAAACGAAAAAAGAGAAAACCGAATTTCTCTTTACTGACCATGAGTTTGATGTGCCTTCTGATGCAGAACAGGCAAAGATGGACCGGGAATACCGGATCTGGCGCCTGTCCGTAATCTGTGCCATCATAGGAGTTGGAGCACTATATCTGTTTTCCTTTGTATGTTAGCCTTCTCTGGCATCTTTTAACTGTTGAAACAACTCAATATAGTCTGGCGAAAAAACACTGTTTCTTCGCCAGATAAATGTAAAGTCGTGTGTAAGGTCGAAATCCAGCAGAGGAATTTTTATCAGTTCTCCTGTTTCCAGCTCTTTTTTTACCGCTGCCTCATAGAGGAAGGTAATTCCGCATCCAGCCGCGGCCAAGGCTTTAATAGCGTTGATATTACTAATTTCCAATATACTTTTATAATCGCTGATTAAAAAATTGCGGCTTTCAAGGTAACGTTCGAAAATTTCTCTGGTCCCGGAGCCTTCCTCCCTCACAATAATCCGTTCATCAAAAGTATCTTCGATCCGCATCATTTTTTTCGCAGGCTGATACGAGGGACCGCATACCCCAATATAAGGTTCATTGGAATAGACTTTGGAGTCATATTCACTTTTGGCAAAAAAGCCTTCTACCAGTGCAAAATCAATCTGCCCGTCATTAAGCTTTTTCAGCAGCTCTTGAGTGTTGGCAACGGTCACGTGAACAGCTGCCTCAGGATGGGCCTTCAAATAGCTGGCGACCGGCGCCGGAATTACGAATTCTCCCACTGTTAAGGTCACACCGAATACCAGCTCTCTTTTTTCTCCCTGCAACTGTCGCAGCTTGTCTTGCAGATGCATCACATCATGAACCATCGTCGTCGCCGTGCTTTGCAGAAAGGTTCCGGCCTCTGTCAGGCTGATCTTTTTGTTATGATAATCAAATAATTTAACTTCAAACAGTTCCTCCAGATATCGGATATGCTGAGAGACCGCAGGCTGGGTGATATTAAGTTCTTCCGCCGCACGGGTAAAATTCATGTATTTGCATACAGTCAGAAACGTATTCAGTCTAAAATCCAGCATAACCGTCCTTCCTTTCCTTATGATCCCCAGCTATTTTTTCAGCTCAGGAAATCTGCAGCAAATATAATGAATCGCTACGTCCATAAGCTGCTGATCGTCCAGTTTTTCTGTATCAATGGTCAGATCATAGCTGGTGGGGTCCTGCCATTCCTGTCCCGTGTAAGTACGGACATAGCGTGCTCGTTCTTTATCCAGCTTTCGAATCATCTTTATGGTTTTTTCATCAGCCATTCCCAGATGGCCGCCCAATCTCCGGGCGCGCGCTTCCTCCTCCGCGTATAAGAACAGGCTTATATGTTTTTCATATCCTGTAAATAAGAAGGATCCGCAGCGTCCAACGACTACACAAGAAGCTTGCTCAGCCGCTTGCCTGATGAGTTTGGATTCTGTTTTGAAGACATCTTCGCCGGTGGAAGTCTTCCAATCCTCCGACATATACGCCATTGGATACCCTCCAGTCTGAAGGAGAAGGCGGTCAGCAATGGATTCCTTTTCATCCATCCGCGCCAGCTCCTCTTCTGGGACATTGAGCTCTTCGGCTGCTTTTTTAATCAAATCTTTATCAATGTAATGAAATCCAAAATGCTTTGCCAGGTTGCGCCCAAGAATCGATCCGCCGCTGCCTGCCTGTCTTCCAATTGTAATCACATAGTTATTCATATTACCCTCGCTTTCCAAATCACCATATATTGAGTACATGCTGCAGTAAGAGGCTGACGCCTGCAATTCCGATCCAGCAGCAAAGGCCCATAAGAATCGGTTTACCCCCGTTCTTAAATAATTTTACAATATTGGTATTGAGTCCGATTGCGGACATGGCCATAACGATAAAGAATTTGCTCAATGTCTTAATCGGATCGGTAACTGCTGCGGGAAGACTGAATACCGTAGTAATCACCGAAGCCAGAACAAAGAACAGGATGAAAAAAGGAAAAATCTTTTTCATGCTTACCTTGGATCCGTCGGAAGCATTCTTTGCTTTTTTAGTCTGATATAAAGCTAAGATCAATGTGATTGGAATGATTGCCAGCGTCCGTGTCAATTTTACGATCGCCGCTGTATCCAGCGTATTGCTCCCATGCATGCCATCCCATGCAGTAGCTGCCGCTGTAACAGAAGAAGTATCGTTGATCGCAGTACCAGCAAACAGTCCGAATCCCTGATCCGTAAGGCCTAAAATCCCGCCCAGGGTGGGGAAGATCAATGCCGCGATAATATTGAAAAGAAAAATTACGGAAATAGACTGGGCGATCTCTTCATCGTCCGCCCGAATAACCGGCGCAGTGGCCGCTATGGCAGATCCGCCGCAGATGGAAGAGCCCACCCCCACCAGGATGGAGATCTTTGAAGGCATCTTCAGCGCTTTGTACATAACAAAGGCAATAATAAGGGACGTGGTAATGGTGGAGACAATAATCGGCAGCGATTGTTTTCCCTGCATTAATATATCCGAAAGATTCATACCGAAGCCCAGCAGTATGACTGCATACTGAAGGATCTTCTTCGATGTAAACGCAACCCCTATTTTAAAGGGTTCCTTTTTCTTAAGTACCTGAGTCACGACCATACCGATTAAAATTGCGAAAACAGGACCGCCTATAACCGGTGCCAGGCTGCCGAGAAACCAAGAGGGAATCGCGATACATAAACATAGAAGAATGCCTGGACCGGTTTTTTTAAAAAATTCCATAGTTGATAAGTACCTCACTTTCTTTTTCTTCTAGTATCATACCATCAAATATAAATAATTTGAAATTATATTTATTTATATATTAATAATTATTTGTTATGTATTTATGATAATCTCTAACAGGCATAGCAAATTTATTTCTCTTTTTCCGCCTCCTTCAACGCCTTATCCCGGTTCGTTTCGATCCCCAGCATCCATTTTATAAATTTCTTTAGGCTGAGATAAACCTTGTCATAAAGAAAATCGAAGATCCAGTTATACCCTTTTGAAATCGGCGGGCTGGAAAATACCACAACACATAAGGATGCCAATCCAAACAGGCAGATATAATAAACAAACATGTTGGGGTCCGGCAGATCGAACTTTTTCACCAGCTGGCGGACGATCAAATGGAGAATGTAAACAGACATGGTGTTCATGCCTACGTAGGTCAAATAGTTCTTTCCCTTGGGCAGGATATTCAGCATGAGAACGATCCATGCGCATGGGATAATGAAGTCTGCGATCCGCATTATGATGTCTAAATACCAGGTGAGTCCGAAGGCGGCTCCGGGTCCGCGGAGAAGATAAAATTCAACGGATACGGGACATTTATATGCCAAGAGAATATTAATGCCGACAAGAACGATTGCCAAAATTACGCAATGCCAGTTTTTTAGACTCTGAATCTTGGCGATATGTTCTTTCTGGCAGAAATATCCAAGCATAAAGAACGGGAAGTAGCTGACTACCCGCCCTGCGGCCAAAGTTCCGTCCAGCCATGGAATCAGTCCGGCGATAAGATAGATGATGATGCTGATCTGCACAATATATTTACTTTTAATAAAGTCCACAAGAAAAAATCGGTAGACAAACAGCGCCACCAAATACCAAAGGGCCAGCGGCGGATCGATCCAGGTCAGATGGGCACCCCCATTGATCAGGTAGCGGACACCGAAAAAAAACGGTACCAGTACAATATAAGGAAAAATAAAAGTTTTAAATGCCGTTTCCCTGGCTCTCTGCGGTTTTTTTGAAAAATAGCCGGAAAGAAAAACAAATGCCTGCATTACAAAGACGTTTATCGTAATATATACTACGCCTCCAAAGGATGCTTGATGAAAATTGCCTCCCACCATTGTAAAATGGGAAATAGGAATGGTCCAAATCAAAAGACCGCGAAACGTATCGAAAAAATAGCTTCGTTCCTTCTTTCCTCCTGCCTGCGTCGCTGTGTTGTTAAGTGTTTCATTTGCCATATTTCTAATCTCCTACTTAGCCCAGCCGAGAACGCATTTTACAGCTTTTTCCCAGCCTTCTAATAATTTCTTCCTCGTTTCATCTTTCATCGATGGTTCAAACTCACGATCAATCTTCCAGTTATTGAGAATATCCTCCGTACCGTTCCAATAACCAACAGCCAAGCCTGCCAGATAAGCCGCCCCCAAGGACGTGGTCTCAATGCATTTGGGCCTGAGAACAGTCTTGTTAAGCATATCACTTTGAAATTGCATGAGAAAATCGTTGGCACAAGCTCCTCCGTCTACTTTCAAGGTTACCAGTTCCCTGCCTGTATCTTGCATCATCACATGGATTAAATCGTGGGTTTGATAAGCCATGGATTCCAGTGTGGCCCTAACCAGATGGTTTTTATTGGCTCCTCGCGTTATGCCAAGGACTGCTCCTCTGGCATAGGGATCCCAATAGGGTGCTCCCAGTCCGACAAATGCGGGCACCACGTAGACACCATTGCTGTCTTTCACGCTTTTGGCCATTTTTTCCGATTCCGGCGCACTATGAAGGATTTCCAACTCGTCTCGGAGCCACTGAACTGCCGCTCCGCAGACAAAGATTGAACCTTCCAGCGCGTAATATACCTCACCGGAAAGCCCCCATGCAATCGTCGTCAACAAGCCATTTTCTGAATACACCGGTTCCTTTCCTGTATTTAAAAGGAGAAAGCCCCCTGTCCCATATGTATTTTTTGCCTCTCCGTCTTTAAAGCAGGTTTGTCCGAACAGCGCGGACTGCTGATCTCCGGCAGCACCAGCTATGATAATCTGTCCTCCAAAAATATTAGGATCCGTCTTGCCGTAAATTTCGCTGGATGGCCGCGGCTCGGGAAGCATGCAAGCCGGTATGGACAGTTCCGTCAGGATATCCTTGTCCCATTTTAAAGTTTTAATATTAAACAGCATGGTTCGGGACGCATTGGAATAATCCGTAATATGTACCTTTCCGCCAGTCAATTTCCAGATCAGCCAGGTCTCAATGGTTCCGAATAAAAGGTCTCCGTTTTCAGCCTTTTGCCGGGCTCCGGAAACATGCTCCAGGATCCAATGCAGCTTTGTAGCTGAAAAATAGGCATCGATCAAAAGACCGGTCTTTTCGCGAAAGCTCTTAGTCAACCCCCGCGCCTTCAGCTCATCGCAGTATTCGGCTGTCCTGCGGCACTGCCAGACGATGGCGTTATAGATCGGTTCTCCGGTATGCTTGTCCCATACCACTGTAGTTTCCCTTTGATTGGTGATCCCTATGGCTTCCACGTTTTCATAAGTTCCGTTTGCCATTAAAAGCGCTTCTTGAGCCACCCCCATCTGTGTGGACCAGATTTCCATGGCATCGTGCTCCACCCACCCGGGCTGCGGGTAGATTTGCCGAAACTCTTTCTGGGCCACACTTACCGTCCGTCCCTGACGATCGTACAGGATGCACCTGCAGCTGGTCGTTCCCTGGTCCAATGCCATTATGTATGTTTTCATGATTACCTCCTGTAGTTTTCAGCTCAAAACCGGCCTGTGCGCAACTGGCCCGCCGGGAAACTATTATAAAAGCGAACATTTATAAGAACTCCGCCATGATTTCATTGGAGCAGTCGATGCCCGCCTCAGTTAACGCTAAACGCATATCGGTCAAGGTCAGATATCCCGCCTCCTCGTATTCCTGGATCGCCGGCAGCTGATCTTTATAAACCGAAAAAAAGTCAGCTTCAAATGTCCGCCGGAAATCCGCCATGTCCAAACCTTCCATTTTCCTCAGAGCTGTGAACACGTACTCGCCAATCAGCTCCTGCCGAGTTTCTTCTCCGCTGCTCGATGGATCGACTGGCAGCCGTCCCTCACGGATCTGTTCAAAATATGAGTCTAAATCAGAAACATTGCAGCGTCTGCCCTGATCGTATGAAAAAGCGTGGGCTCCCAGTCCCGCTCCGTAGTATTCGTCAAAATTCCAATATTTCATATTATGGCGGCAGACAAAGCCCGGTTTGGCGCAGTTGGAAATTTCATAATGCTCATATCCAGCCTCCTCCAGCAAACGGATCCCCTCATGGTACATAGCCCGGTCTTCTTCCACCGGCGGCAAGTCCATTTTCCCGTCACGATACATGCGGCAAAACTCCGTGCCTTCTTCCAATTGCAGGCTGTAAAAGGAAATGTGTTCAGGCGAAAGCTCCAGGACCTGTTTCAGCGAGCCGCGCCACACCTGCCCGCTTTGCTTTGGCAGGCCGAACATCAGATCCACATTGATATTAGAAAACCCCGCCTCCCTGGCTGCCAAAAAATTTTCTGTCAAATCCCTGCCGGTATGAATCCTTCCCAGCAGGGAAAGCATCCCATCATCCATAGACTGAGCGCCCATGCTGAGGCGGTTGATCCCGGCCCTGCGATATACCTTCAATTTCTCTGCGGTCAAGGTGCCGGGATTTGCTTCCATGGTCACTTCCGCCGTATCCGCAACGCAGAAAGCGGCTTCCGCCGCTTCCATGATTCGCTCTATATGGTCTGCCGGAAGAAGGGACGGAGTTCCCCCTCCGATAAACACTGTATCCAATTTTATATGCTTCCCCTGGTACAGGGAAAGTTCCCGGATCAAAGCCTCCGTATATCTTTTTTGAAGCGCTTCATCCGATCCCCCGAAGGAGAGAAAATCGCAGTATGCGCATTTTTTCCAACAGAAGGGGATGTGAATATAAAGGCCTGCCGGCTTTTTTTCCCTATTTATTTTCATCATACTTGAGTACCGCTGTGAACGCCTCCTGCGGTACTTCCACCGTACCGAACTGACGCATGCGTTTTTTCCCTTCCTTCTGCTTTTCCAGAAGCTTTTTCTTTCGGGAGATATCGCCGCCGTAGCATTTGGCGATTACGTCTTTACGATATGCGCGCACGGTTTCTCTGGCAATGACTTTCTGCCCGATAGCCGCCTGAATGGGCACCTCAAACTGATGCATGGGGATGACTTCTTTCAGCTTGGAGCAGACGAAGCGCCCTCTTGCATAGGCTTTTGATTCATGTACGATCATGGAGAACGCGTCCACCAGTTCTTTATTGAGGAGCACATCCATCTTAACCACATTGGACTTTTCGTAGCGCAGGAATTCATAGTCCAGGGAGCCGTATCCTCTGGTTTTGGATTTGAGGGCATCGAAAAAGTCGTAGATGACTTCATTGAGAGGCATTTCGTAATGAAGCTGCACTCTGCTTTCAGTAATGTATTCCATGTGAATCAGCTTGCCCCGGCGCTCCTGACAGATTTCCATGATATTGCCCACATAATCCTTGGGGATCATAATGTCGGCTTTTACAATAGGCTCCTCGATGTGGTCGATCTCCATCAGATCAGGCAAATTGGACGGATTCTGCACCATTTCTTCCGTACCGTCATTCATGATCACTTTATAGATAACGCTGGGCGAAGTGGTAATGACCGCCAGGTCAAATTCCCGTTCCAGCCGTTCAACGATAATCTCCATGTGGAGCAGTCCCAAAAATCCGCAGCGGAATCCGAATCCAAGCGCAGTGGACGTCTCCGGTTCAAAGTGAAACGCTGCATCGTTGACCTGGAGTTTTTCCAGAGCGTCTTTTACGTTTTCGTATTTTTCACCCTCTGCGGGGTAAATTCCGCAGTAAACCATGGGCTGAACTTTTTTATATCCGGGCAAAGGCTTGTCCGTCGGATCCTCATCTAAGGTAATGGTATCGCCCACTCTGGCATCGGCCACCCGTTTAATGCTGGCGCAGATATAGCCTACCTCGCCGGCTTTCAGTTCCTTGCAGGCAACTGGACCGGGTGAGTAGATGCCCACTTCTGTCACTTCATATTTTTTTCCGGTGTTCATCAAACGGATAAAATCACCGGTTTTCACTTTGCCGTCAAAAATCCTGGTATAAATGACGACTCCTTTGTAATTGTCATAATAGGAGTCGAAGATGAGCGCTTTTAGCTTCCCGTCCAAATCCCCAGACGGCGCCGGAATTTTGGCCACGATTTCCTCCAAAAGGTCTTCGATACCAATACCTTCCTTGGCAGAAACCAGCGGCGCCGCAGAAGCATCGATTCCGATCACTTCCTCTACTTCCGCTTTGATTTCGTCAGGTCTGGCGCTGGGCAGATCGATTTTGTTCAGGGTGGGCAGGATCTCCAAGTCCTCGTCTAAAGCCAGGTACACGTTGGCCAGGGTCTGGGCCTCGACCCCCTGGGTGGCATCCACCACCAGCACTGCCCCTTCACAGGCAGCCAGGCTGCGGGAGACTTCATATGTAAAGTCCACGTGCCCCGGCGTATCAATCAGATTAAAAATATATTCCTTTCCATCCTTCGCCTTGTAGACCAGACGCGTGGTCTGCAGTTTGATGGTAATTCCCCGTTCCCGTTCCAGTTCCATATTGTCCAGAAATTGTTCCTTCATCTCTCTTTGGGAAACAAGGCCGGTCTTTTCGATGATTCGGTCTGCCAAAGTGGATTTTCCGTGGTCAATGTGCGCAATAATACTAAAATTTCGAATGTATTTCTGATATGAATTCATGGTTTCCTCTCTTCTTTTCAAGTTCTCATTCATTTTACTTGAAAAACGGTCCAAATTCAAGGTACAAAGCGATCAATTCTACCTTCTTAATTAAACTTGCTTTTGCAACCTGCTCGCCAGCAATTGCATGTCCACGATCAAAATTTTACCAAACCGCGTTCATTTCAGACAGTTTTTGGCCTATTATGTGACTATCCAGAGCTGCGTTCAGGAGACCACCGGCTGACTGTCAGAATTCACGATCAGCAGCGACTTTTCTGATACTTCCTCTCTGCGGCTGTAGAAACTCCTCGGGGAGAGTGCATCTGAAAATTCAAAAAAGCTGGCGCCGGGGTCCGGGGCCACACCATAAGTCACAGATCCGGGGAAACTTCTATTAAAGCTTGCCCTCCAGCCCAAAGAAGGAAACGCCTATTTTGCCGTCTTCCGTCTTGGTTACTGCAAGTCCGCTGTTTCCTCCGCGGCCGGTCGTCTCGCTGCATGATCGATCGACAGCGATCAATGCACTTGTCCCTAGAAAAAAAACCATAAATATCGCGATGCATTTTTTTAACATGCTATTTTCCATCCTCCTCGATAACAGCAGCCAGTACATGGGCAAAATATTTGCCAGTGGCTTTTACTTCTTTGATATTATTCTGATTGTTTCCGATTTCCAGCAAAAGATATTTATCGGCAATATATTCATTGTATCGGTATGTTTTCTCAATAGCTCTGCCGCCGAACCCTTTATACATGGCCTCTGCCTTGTTATTAATTTTATTTGCAAAAGACTTGAGCTTGCTGAAGTTTGCATTGTTCTGACCGACCACCAGACTGAATTTGGCTACGGTCTCACCATTAATTGTCGTAGTCTTGCCTACATTCCCTGCGTATGCGGCAGCATCTCTGTGCAGGTCGATTATGTATTTAGCGGTTGGATATTTTTTCATCAGTGCCGTAATTGTCTCCAGAGAGCGGTCATAGGACTGATTATAGGACGGCCTGTCGTGGATGGTTTTATCGTGGACCACGCCGATCCCCAGGCTCTGCAATTCTGAAGTCAGCACATTGCCCACGTCCCGCACCGTCCCCTCTTCCTTTTCTCTGTGAAAATTGCTTTCCGAATAAGGCTGATAGGATTCCGTACTGTGGGTATGGTATATGATTACCAAAGGCTTGCTATTATCAGCCTTTTTTGTTTCTTTTTCAGGCTGGTTCGTTTCCTCTGCCGGCCGGGCGGTTTCCTGCACGGTTTTTTCTGTGGCTTTTTGCGAAGTCTTGGTCTCTTTTCTTTCCACGCCCCGGTCAATGGCCGGGTAGACCTGGGAAACACATAACTTTCCCAGATCGGATCCGCTCACCTTCAATTCCGGCAGACGTCCTTCCTGCAAACGCTGCCAGAAAAATAAGGTGGAAAGAAGAAAGCAAACTCCGCATATGACCGCCATTGTTTTTTTGTTCATCGTTTTCCTCCATCAGTTGCTCTTACGAATATATGCCGGGATGAAGGGTTTTATTTATGCCATTTGCAATTATATCGGAAAAATCTTTGATAATTTGATCGATATCCGTTGAAGTGACGATCATATCCTGGCCCTTTTCCTCGATGTAATCGTCCACCTTCTGGGCCTGGGGCATATTGGCCTCCAAAGCTTCGCGGATGATCGTTCTCGAATCGATGACCGTCGGTACGCCAATGGCAATGACTCTGCGGCCTAGGGTCTGTTCGGAAAGGCCGGTACGCACGTTTCCCATGCCGCCGCCCGGATCAATGCCGGTATCGTTGATCTGAATGGTGGTACTGACCCTGTCTATGTTTCTAGCTGCCAGAGAGTCCACCACAATAACCACTTCCGGATTGGAAAGCTCCACGGCGCCTTTAATCAGCTCTGCAGTTTCCATACCGGTGGAACCTGTGACGCCGGGAATAAAGCAGCTGACACAGCCCAGCTCATCATCCCCGTCCGCCTCATACATAATGAAAAAATGACGGGTCACTTTAATTTTGGAAACTGTATACGGCCCCAGCGCATCCGGTGTGACCTTATCGTTGCCCAGGCCAACTACCAAAACCTTCAGATGATAGTGGAATTTAATCAGTTCCGCCAATTCCTTGGCAAGGGCTTTGCCCGCCCGTTCTTTGATTTCATCCTTTTCTTCCAGAATACCGTCCACCTCAATGGTAATATAATTGCCCATAGGCTTTTCCAGCTGCATTTCACCGATTGGATTTAAAATTTTAATTCTGGTGGATGTAATATCCTCATCGTATTTGATCTTTTCCAGGGAAACGCCTTCGATATCCTTGGCGCTGCCTCTGGCTTCATCGAGAAGCTCTTTGCGCTCGATGGCCAGGTCTGTTCTGTATTTCATTTTGTACCGCCTTTCTTTTTTAGATATGTATGGGAAACATGGCAGGCTTGGATTTACACCAGAAACACCATCTGCAACAAGTACCGTTGGAACTGGCCACAGTGGACGACCTTACGAAATATGCCGCATTTTTCTATGTCACTTCTGAGTATTTTCTATTTTCCCCTTGCAAATCCTATTTTATTCGTATATACTAAAACTTGCGAATTTAGCTAAAAAATATGAAAGTGGGGTAATTTTTAATGGCAAATATTAAATCCGCAAAGAAAAGAATCCGTGTTATCGACAAAAAGACTGCAAGAAACAGAAGGATCAAATCCCATCTGAAAGCAATCTTAAAGAACTTTGATGAGGCAATCGAAGCGGGCGATCTGGAAACAGCAGCTGAAAAGCTGACGCTGGCTGAGAAAAAACTTATGCAGGCTGCTGCAAAGCACACGATTCATAAGAACGCCGCATCTAGAAAAGTATCCAGATTAACAAAGAGATTCAATCAGGCGAAAGCCGCACAGTAAAGTCTCACCCGTCCCCACCCGTGTATAAGTTAAATACACATGCAAATGAGCAAATAAAAACGATGGCAGTGTCTCCCATCGTTTTTTCTTTTTTGTATGTTTTGTTGTTCTGCAAGTCGTCTTTATGGATCCGGCTTGCTGCTTCTTCAAGAAAACCCTTGCAGAAACCGCTTTTAATGGCCAAATAATCTCCCCCTAATTGGACCAGCGTCCCAAATACATCTTCTTTCAGATCAATCTCAAAAATCACAATACACTCCGATCCCAGAGAAGCCGCATATTTTTGCAGGCTTTCTTTGTCCAGGACAATATGGTTTCTGGTGCTTATCGGTGTCATTCCGCTTTCCTCCTTATTCCTATTTTGTACAGGTTTATTCCGGAATAATTTTAGCCTTTTCCCCGGGGAGGCACAAGAATATTGCAATTTTCGACACTTTTTTACTGATATAGGGTATTCATGCAGATTCTTACCAGAGTTTCAATGCCCACAGCCAGACACTCTTCGTTTACTTGGAATCTGCTGGTATGTAAGCCGCTGTTCTCTCGGCCCTCAAATCCGCATCCCAGGAAGAAGTAGGCCCCCGGAACAACCTGTAAGTAAGAAGAAAAGTCGTCAACCGTCATCGATTTCCGATTGAGTTCGATCACTCGCTTGGGTACTGCTGCCCGAACCTGTTCCACAGATTGACGGTCGTTGACCAGCCCTTTATAGCCTTGGGCAAAGTTCACATCAATGGCAAGGCCCATAGCCTGCGACAACCCTTTGGCGATGATACGAATCCGCTCGCACAAAAGATCACAGACCTGACAATCCTCACCCCGAACGATACCATCCAGGTTAACCTGCCTGGCTAAAATATTTCCAGCCTCGCCGCCCTGTATGCGTCCAAAGGAAATAAGCCCTGCTTTCACTGGGTCCAAATCCCGGGACAGGATTCCCTGGCATAAAGATATAAATTCTGCGGCTCCATAAACAGCATCACGCCCCAAATCCGGCTTTGCTCCGTGTGCCGGCGTTCCTTTGACGCAAACCTCCATCATCCTCGATTCGCCGTGAACAGTTCCATATTGGATGCCGATGGTTCCCGCAGCCAGCTCCGGTTTTACATGAAAGCCGAAGATCTGGTCCACCCCTTCCAAAATATCCACATCGATCAATCGGTCGGCGCCGCCTTCGCCCTCTTCATCCGGCTGGAAAATCAGCCGCACATTGCACGGCAGCACGTTTTTCATCCTGCACAGCACTTGGGCCAGTCCAACTAAGACGGCCGCATGGGCATCATGACCGCAGGCATGCATAAGCCCTGCCCTTCTTGATCGATAGCTGACCAAGGCTTCTTCTGAGATGGGCAGCGCATCAATATCAGCGCGAAAGGCGATTGTTCTTTTTTCTTTATAATCCCCACTGCCTTGGATATCCGCCGCCACCGCAGTTGCCAGAGGGCGATAAATCGCAAGTCCCATATCCTTCAATTTTCTCCCGATCAAAGTGGATGTCTTGAATTCTTCGTTGCCCAATTCCGGCCAGCTGTGTATTTCCTCAAAAACCTCTTTGGCGACCCGCTCCGCCTCCAAAATGTATTCCTGCAGGTTTTGTATAATCATATTCATACACCCCTTTCCATCCACTAATATATGTGGCCGTAAGAAAGGGTATGTGCCAGTATTGGGAATCGCTGAAAAAGAAAAAAGCCTTTTACATGATTCTTATATGCGCTCGGCATATATTTCCGCATTTATATGCCATTGGCCGTCATCCTTTACGGTAACATTCTGCCAGTGAAAACGGTTTCCCATATAGGTAACGCTTCGTGTGCCTTCAGATATGAGGTACCCAAACTCATAGTATTCATGAGAATGGGAGGGGAACTTGTCAGAATATCCCTTAACCTCAAATGTAAAGAAACTGACTTTTGAAAAGTCAGTTTAAAAGGGCTTAATCGTCTATTCAACAAAATCAACCATTTCCTTCAAAGTCATAAACACCTCATCTGCACCCGCCCGGCGGAAACTGGCCGCTGCTTGTCTGCAGAGCCTGTCTTTCTCGCCGGCAGGCAGGCTGCTGAATTCCTCATGGGAAAGGCCCATTTCCGAGCTGCCGACAATTACACCCGCTGTCAAAACTCCGGCGTTTTTCCCCTCCTTAATATCGGAAATGGTGTCGCCGATCTTCAATACTCTCCGTACATCGCCCAAACCGAGCGCTTCCATGTTTCGAAAAATCATATAAGGATATGGCCTCCCCTTCTTGTCCGTGGAATCAGGGCTGAACCACACATCGGGAGCATAGCCCTTTCTTTTTGCAGCCGGGGCAACGACCGCCATCATTTGATCCGTATAGCCGGTGGTGGAGCCAATGGCAATTCCCATCCGCCGCAGCCGCTCCACCGCAGCCGGAACATCCGGCTTGGGATCGGCAAATCGACCCAAAATTGTCATCAGCTTTTCTTCAAAGATTGCATACAGAGCCTGCGCATCCTGTTCTCCAGGTTCCTTTCCATGTAAGTTCACCCATGCATTTCGAATCCTTTCCATTTTAAGCATGGTACGGATATGATCGATCTTGAGCATACCCATAGGAATTCGGACCTCTTCTATAGTAGGCAGGACCCCATATTGTTTAAAAACCTCCATAAAGGCCTGTACCGGAGCAAAGCTGCCATAGTCAACTGTGGTCCCGGCCCAGTCTAGTATTACTGCGTCGACTTTATGCATGTTTACTTTCCTCCAAAAAATCCTTTATGATCTCGCAGAGCTTAATCATATCTTCTCTATAGATCTCTCCAATATTGCCGATGCGGAAGGTATCGGCCTCTGTTACCTTTCCAGGGTATATGGCATAACCCCGTTTCTTAATATAGGTATACATCTCCTGAAAAGAAAATTCACGATTTTCCGGGTAATAAAATGCTGTAATAATTGGCCCTTGATGGGCTTCCTCAATATACGGCCGCATGCCCATTTCCTTCATTTTACTGATCAAAAGGCGGTTGCTGTCCCGATAGCGTTTATTTCTGGCCGGGATTCCGCCCTCCCGTTCCAGTTCATTCAATGCTTCCGCAAACGCCAGCACTGTATGGGTTGGCGATGTAAAACGCCATTTACCGTCTTTTTCCATGGCCTCCCACTGGGCATACAAATCCAGCGACAGGCTTCTTGCCTTACCCTTCGCCGCCTGCAGGGAGTCTTTGCGCGCCAGGATGAAAGAAAATCCAGGTACGCCTTGAATACACTTATTGGCACTGCTGACCAGAAAGTCAATTCCCCAGTCGGACATTGGAATATCAATACCGCCAAAGGTACTCATGGCGTCTAGAATAAAGGTACGCCCATTGTCTTTCACCGCTTGGCCCACTGCCCGGGCATCGTTTAGGATGCCGCTGGTTGTTTCTCCATGGACCATAGCCACGTGAGTGATATCCGGATTTTGCTGTAAGATCTGCACCACTTTGCCGGCATTCGGGATGCGATCGTTTTCTTCCAAGTAAAGCTCCCAGTGCAGCCCCGCATGACCGGCGATATCCGCCATTCTCAGACCATAAGCTCCATTGGCTGCGATCAGCAATTTTTCTTTTGTACCGACAGTACTTGTGAGTACTGATTCTATTCCGAAGGTGCCGCTGCCCTGCATCAGAACAGAGGTATATTCCTGCTCATCCACATGGGCCAGCTCCAGCAATTTTTTACGGATCGTCCGGGTGATCGATTTATAATCGTCGTCCCAGGTACAATGGTCAATCATCATGGCCTGTTTGACAGACTCCGTGGTTGTCAGCGGACCGGGCGTTAATAATTTGTACATCTTGTCTCTCCTTGTTTGTCAATCTTAAAGCATTATGATTATTTGCAGCTCTCCGATAAGGCTTGATGCTGCTCCAGCAAATCTACTGTCAGCGGCTGACTATAGGTTTTGGGGTTACCCAGCTTATTCTCTGAATCTACCGTTTCCCCTTCATAAAGCGCTACCGGATAGTATTCCATAAGGCCTGTTCTTGCCTTTTCTACGATACACTGGGCCATCTCCATGGCTTTTTCCTTGGACTGGTCACCTTTATCTAAAACAGCTACCGACTCAGTCAGAGTAAAATTCCCTTCTGTGGGATCGATGTAATCGATGGGAAGCCCTTCCTTTTTATCTGCCACAGCCTGAGCCCGCAGTCCAAAGCCAAGAGATACTTCGCCAGCTCGTATTTTCTTCAGAGGGCCGGATCCTGATTCTTCCAGATGAGGTCCGACATTTTCGTAGATACCAGTCAGAATTGTTTTTGTCTCCTCTTCCCCATATTCCGAAACCAGCGCCTGAACCAGCAGCCAAGCTGTAGAGGAGGATGCCACATCTGTTACGGAAACCTTTCCTTTATATACCGGGTCGGCTAGGTCTTTGATGGACTTGGGAACAGGCAGGCCATTGGCTTTCATTTCTTCCGTATTGACAATGATCGATCCGGCATTGCAGATAATTGGAGCCGCGTAGGACGGATGCTCGTCGATGGTCTTTGCTTCGAAGGTTAAATCCTTGAACATTTTATTTTTTTCCTGTGCGCTGTCCAAATAGTAGGAACTCATGGCTACCAGGTCGGCTTCCATATCTGCTCCCTCTGCGATAAGTTTGCCTCCCAGCTCAGAAGTACCGAATGTCTGAAACAGATATTGGCCTTCAAAGCCATTGTCATCCAAAGTCTTTTTCATAACTTCTACAGCCTCATCATCGGAATTGGCATAGATGATTACTTGTTCATCACTGCTTCCGCCGCATCCGGTCATGGCAAAGGCACCGGTTCCGACCATCAGCGCCAGCATTACAGCCGTTGCCCTCTTTAACAATTTTGATTTCACCATTTTTGTTTTTCTCTCCTTTTTTTCAGTGTTTTGTGATCTCTCCGCCAGTCGATTGAATACGATCTGGAAGACCAGGTTGGTTGCCAGAATTAGCAGCGACAGTACGAAAATCTCATTAAATTTATTAAAGTATTGCAGTTCTTTTATCTTTGTCGTGATGACCATCGTTCTGGCGCCGGCGATAAAGATCACGGCACTGACGGTTACCATCGCATTGATAAAATAGTAACTGAAAACTCCTAAAAGGGACGCCGCCGCATTGGGCGTCACCACTCTGGCGATGGTTTTAAGCCAATTATCTCCCATGAGCATGGCCGTCGTTTCCCAGGAAGCGTTCATCTTGGAAAGGGAATTCTTCATCATCAGATAGGGGGTGGAATAAAAGTGAATGATATTGCAGATGATCAGAATGATCAACGTATTCTGCAGGGAGGTTCCGGAAAAGCTGAATAAAAACGCCAGCCCCAGCACCATGCCCGGTATGGTATTGGTTATCAGTGCAATTCCCTCAATGATGCTTTTCAGCCTTTGGCTGACGCTGCTTCTAGCCGTCAGCAGCGCTGAACCGTATGCGATCACAGTTCCTATGACCGCTGTGGCCAGGGCAACTGCCAGCGAATTGACATACACGCCCGAAAGGCTGGGATCACTAAAAACTGATTGAAAATGTTCCAAAGTGAAATCCGTATAATACGGCCAGTCTTTTACAAAGGGAATGATCAAGATGACCGCAAAGATGGATAGGATACCTGCCAGCAGAAACCCGCTCATTACACCGCAGACCACATCTCTTCCCTTACAGGGCTGGATTTCTATGGCAGAAATTTTATTATAACGGACGTTATAACGTTCCAGATACCGCAGGATTGTAATGCTGACCACGGAAGGCACCAGCATCACCAGAGCCACTACGGCACCGTTACCGAAATTGGGGATGCTGCCTAGCATTTCATTATAAAGAAGGCTGGCGATGACCTGAAATTCCCCGCCCACTGAGGCCGGTATACCAAAATCGGTAAAGCACAGAAAAAAGGTCTGAATAAACGAAGCAGCCAACGTTCCCAAGAGAGGCCGGAGTATGGTTGCCTGAAAGGTTCGCAGCGGTGAATCCCCCATGATCCTGGATACGATCATAAATCGCTTGTCAATATATCCCATCGTGTTGTTGATGAGCATAAAGGAAATTGGCAATGTATAAATCGTATAACCCAGCAGCAGGCCGTTGAAACCGTAAATCTCAAAGAACGGATGTCCGAAGATCCGAGTCAGCAGACCTTGCTTGCCGAAGGAATAGATAATCGCGAAACCGTAGGTAATGGTCGGCAGCAGCATGGGCAGTACGGCAGCTTTTCGGATCAGGTCTTTGTATCGCTGTCCGACTCTGGTATAGTTCACGGTATAGGAAAGAAAGAAAGCGATACAGGTTGTCAGCGCCGCGCTGCTGGCAGCTACCAGAAAACTGTTGCCCAGCGCTTCCAAGAATCCTTTCCCCGACAGAACATCCATGTAACTTTGGATAGAAAGCCCATCATCTCCATAGAAGGACTTGATCAGCAGCTGGATCATCGGTACGGCCAAAAAGATGGCAAAGACGATGCACAGGGCGATGAAAATCAGCTTTAATTCACGATTCTTTTTTGTTTCCATGATTTTTCCGCCGCCCCCTTAGATTGCCCGGATTCCCTGAAGCTTGGCCTGCACCTGGGTCTGGCTTTGGGCTGCCTTTATCTGGGCGGCAAACAGGCGGTAGATATTGTTCTTTTTGATTTCCAGCTGATTCAAAATAAAGTTTTTCACAAAGGCATTTTCCGGAGCCATGATAATATCTTCCGGCCTGCCGAACTGTGAAATGCCGCCTTCGTTGAGGATCATGACCCGGTCGGACAGGGTCAGGGCTTCTTCCGGGTCGTGGGTAACGATGATCGTAGTCAGATGGTATTCCTTTGCAATGGTTTTGATTCTATCTTTGATGGATTCTTTGATGACCCCGTCCAGAGCGCTGAGCGGTTCATCCAGCAGCAAAATTTTGGGTTTCATTACCATCGTCCTTGCCAGTGCCACTCTCTGTTTTTGCCCTCCGGAAAGCTGATCGATTTTTTTATCAAGATGGGGCTCCAGTTCAAGCAAGCGGATCAGATCCCCCACTTCTTCTGTTGTGGAAATATCCGGTTTATTTCTCAATCCGTAGGTAATGTTCTTATATACGTTGAGATTGGGGAAGAGTGCGTAATCCTGAAAAACGATATTAAAGCCCCGTTTCTCCATAGGCACATCGGTCAGATCTTTGCCGTCAAAGATAATTTTTCCCCCGTCGCTTTCCGTGATGCCTAGAATCAGGTTCAGCAGGGTGGTCTTGCCGCATCCGGATGGTCCGAGAATGGATATGATTTCTCCCTCTTCAATTTCCAGATTGATATCCTCCAATACCACTGTGTTATCATAAATCTTTTTTACATGTTCCAGTATCAGCATAATTGTTCTTCCTTTCCTTTGCTATATCCAACAGGGAAATCCTCTCCCCTGATCTCTGATCTTCTTTTCGAGGCAATTATACTGCCGGGCGGTTTCAATTACAATTAAACCCCGGTTAAGTTTATGTAAATCTCTTGTTAATGAGAGCAAAGATGCCACTTTTGAAGGAATGGGAGTTTTTGCGTGAGAGGCAAAAAATATATACGAAATTTACACTGTTTTCAACGATTGAGCCATCTCAAACTCGGCTTGAAACAGGAAACTCTACTTTTTGCCAAGATCAGGCCCCGCTAACCAATAACTTTGCGAAAAAAACAAAAAATTTCATAAAAATTTTCCGGGCTCCGGGCTCTTGCGGCTGGCTTCGGAACATTGCCCACGCCAGCCGCATGATTCAATGCAAAAACTCCCCATTGCTGAGGAGTTTTCGCTCGTTGATTTAAAGGAGTGCAAAATGTCAAAGATTCAAGCACTTACCTTATACTATGCCGATCGCCCGTCCAGTGTTCCTGATCCGTGCATCATTTTTAATTGACAGTCAAGTTCTGCTCCTGCCCGCAGCTTAATTGTCTTTTAAATATGCTTTGAAAAACAAGGCGCACCACCGGCCCTGCGATCAAAAGCTGCCAGAGAAAAGCCATCGGCAGATTACGTACAAACGTGTGAAGCCAGACTGTCGCCATCGTTTTACTCAAACCGTTAAACAGGATTGTGGCCGTCAGACTCATCAGCGGACACATCAAACATACTGTCGCGATCGAAACAGCAAGAATAACGGTAATCTCCCGGCTTTTCTTCACATCTACAATTTTAAAAGCGATCCATCTGGCCAAAGGCCCCGCTATGATCGATTCCAAACCAATCACAATAAGCATCAACACCGCCATCTCCCATACAGGAACAACAAATGAATCCGCAGATAAGCCTTTGTTTCTCAGCAACGCGTTATAAACCTCCATCCCGTAGACCATTGCCAGGGCCATCATCATACCGAAGATCACTTTCTGAAATTTTGTTTTAGGCATTTTTCCTTTATCCTCCTTGTCTTTTGTACAAAAAAAGAATGCGCCGGTCCTTACCTGGACTTACGCATTCTTTGCCACTCGGTATTTTTATTTTAGCAATACAAACTTTTTTTGTCAAGAAGTTCTTCTATGCGGCCTGGGGCAGCCGATCTAGCGCCTTATCGTCATATCTGGCGTTCATTCTTCTCAGATAAATCAGGCAGATAATCAATGAAAAGATCGTTGAGACGGGTGAAGCGATCCCCATTGCAAATAAGGACGTGCCCACGGCCTGCCTGAGGAGCAGCGCCAAAGGAACCCGGACCAGGAAAGTAGCGGCCAGATTCTGGGCCATATTGAAGATGGTCCTGCCGTATCCATTGAGATAGCCTCCCAGGCAGTAAACGATCCCTGCCAGAAAAACATCCCAGGAGTAAGATTGGAGATAGGTTGCTGCCAAATGCATGACTTCCCCATCCTGGGTAAAGATTCCGGTCAAGGTGGTGCCGAAAAACTGGCAGTAAGCCGCCACCAAAAACCCGTAGGTCCCGGTCATCCATAAGGAAGCCTTCAAACACTTTCTCGTTCTCACATACTCCCCGGCGCCGTAATTTTGCGCTACCATGGCCGATACTGCCGCATTCATGGCAATGGGCACCAGAAAGAGAAACTCAACCAGCTTCTCCACTACACCCACCGAAGCCGATGCCACCACGCCAAAGGGATTGATGATGGCCACGATCAGCAAAAAGGATACGCCCACCAGAATATCCTGTATTCCCAGGGGAATTCCCACTTTGAAAAGCTGCTGAAACTGCTCTTTATGAAAGCGGATATCCTTTACAGAAAAGGAAAATCCCAGCCCTCTCCTGAGCAAAAATACTACGGAGAAGAGAAAGCTTACTGCCTGAGCAAAGGTGGTAGCAATCGCAGCGCCGGCCGCGCCCATACCCATATAGCGAATGAGTACGATATCCAGTACGACATTGACAACGCAGGCGATGGCCACAAAGAGCAGCGGCGATTTGGAATCGCCCAGACCCCGCATGATTCCGCAGACCACGTTGTAGCCGGTAATAAAAAAGGCGCCGAGCGAACAGTAGAAGAGATAATCTCCCGTATTTGCAACCGACTCCTGGGGCGTATTCATCCATAAAACGATGGCATCCTTGCCTGCCAGCAGCCCGATTGTAAGGACTGCACCGATCAGGGCAAAGGTAATGATGGTGATGCCCATCGTTTCCCGCAAGGCCTTCTCATTCTTCGAACCCATATATTGGCCGAGGAGAACGGTTATGCCCATGGTCAGCCCGATTATGAACTGGGTAAAAATCATCATCACCTGACTGCCTATGGTTACGCCCGAAACATCCGCCGTGGAGGCGAAATTGCCCACGGTCAGCAAATCAGTGACGCCATATAACGATTGCAGCAGCTGGGCCAGCAAGAACGGCCCTGCGAACTGAATTAACTTTTTGTACACATTTCCCTCTGTCAAATAATTTACACTCATCTTTATTCCCTCCAATAACAAATCTTGCATCCGTCACGGACAAATGGTATTATAGAGTGTGTTGTAACAACGCAGTCAAGAGGAAAAGGAAAGATGGAAGAAAAAATTTATTTTACATCGGGAGAATTTGCCAAATTGTGCGGCACAACCAAAGAAACGCTGCGCCATTACCATAACAAGGGAATTCTCATGCCCCAAAAAAAGGGGGAAAACGGTTACTTTTATTATGAAGCCTGGCAGTTCTTTGAGTTCGATTTAATCGGCCTTCTCATCTATGCCGGCAACAGTTTGGAACAAATCCGCGAATATCTCCAGGCCCACAGCACAGAGCGTTTTCTAAAGCTGATGGACAGCAGCAAAGAACGCCTTCTCAGAAAAAAGGCAAAGATTGAAAATATGCTGCGAGTGGTGGAAAACACCGTTTCTCTGGCCAGCCTGGGACTCACCCACGATGGAACTCAGTTGACAATCGTCCCTTGCAAAACGGAGTATTATCTGACTGTACCCATTAAAGAATCCGACTATGAAAACAAAAGAAATCTGCTGGACGCCTTCTCGCAATTTTGGGCCCACTCTGCCGAAAATCCCCTCATCGGCGAATATCCGTACAGCTACGTGGTCCCTGAGGAAAGCTATTCGGCGGGCGATTACGCCATCAAATACATCGCCGGAAAGTTGGATGAACCTTCTGAAAAGCAAGATATCCACACCAAGCGGGCGGGCCG
The DNA here is from genome assembly GCF_020734085.1 of Hominibacterium faecale. Lineage (NCBI taxonomy): Bacteria > Bacillati > Bacillota > Clostridia > Peptostreptococcales > Anaerovoracaceae > Hominibacterium > Hominibacterium faecale. Next base: position 353,061 of record NZ_JAJAGH010000003.1, on the reverse strand, counting down.
CTATGGGATGCTCTTTCATTATGGCAGCATCGACACCGCAGCGGAATCCTGCCGCAGGCTGTGTGAAGAGCTGAGAGCTCTCAATCTGGAACCATCCGGCCCCCTTTATGTGGATGAACTGATCAGCAACCACGTGACTCCTGAAGAAAAGGATCACGTAACCAAGGTTTCCATCCGAGTCGGCCGGTGATCGTTATAAATAAAAGAAGAAAAAGGCTGGGAGCACGCAGCTATACTTTTGATAGCCGCGTCTTCCAGCCTTTTTCTTCTATTCTGTTCTTTGATTTTCAATCTTTTCTGCCAGCTCACTGAGATATTCCCATCGCTCCATTTTTTCCAGCAGCTGCTCCTCAAGCTCCTGCTGCTCCTTGTCCAGCCTGGCCAGCTCCCCCGAATTGGTGGCGTTTGCCGCCATCTGCCGCTGTACTTCTGCGATGCCTTCTTCCAGCTTTGAAATATCATCCTCAATGGAATCATATTCCCGCTGTTCTTTATAGGAGAATTTTAATTTCTTCTTTTTCTCAGGCTGGGGTCTGGCCTTGGGACGCTCTTCTTTAGCTTCTGATTTTTTCAATGGTTTTTCCCGCATGAGCCAGTCCGTATAACCTCCCGGATAATGGCCGATTTTTCCCTCGCCCTCAAAGACAAAGGTCCGTACCGCAAGACGGTCGAGAAAGTAGCGGTCGTGGGAAACCAGGATCACGGCCCCAGAAAACCCGTCCAGATAATCTTCCAGTACGGTCAATGTATCGATATCCAGGTCATTAGTGGGTTCGTCGAAGACCAGGATATTGGGTGCCTGCATCAAAATGCTCAACAGATAGAGCCGCCTTTTTTCACCTCCGGACAATGCTCCCACCTTTACACTGTGCATATGGGGCGGAAAGAGAAACCGTTCCAGCATCTGGGAGGCGGAAAAGATCCCTTCTTCCGTGCGAACGCTGCCTGCGATCTCCCCAATGAACTGGATGATTCGCTTGTCCTCGTCCAGCGCCTCGTTTTCCTGTGAAAAATATCCGATCTTTACCGTATCGCCCATTTCCACCCTGCCCCCATCCGGCTCTGCCTGTCCCATAATGATTTTCAGCAAAGTGGATTTGCCGCATCCGTTGGGGCCGATGATCCCGATGCGGTCGTTGCGCAGTACTGTGTAGGAAAAATCCCGGATCAGCGTTTTATCTCCATAGCTCTTGCTAATATCCGAAAGCTCGATGATTTTTTTACCCAATCGGCTGCTGACAGCAGAAAGCTCCAGCGAAGAATCATCCAGCTCCAGCTTGGCCTCTTTCAGCTCTTCAAAGCGCTGTATCCGGCCTTTGGCCTTGGTGCTCCGGGCCTGTGCTCCCCGGCGGATCCAAGCCAGTTCTTTTTTATAAATCGCCGCCCGCTTACGCTCTGATGCCAGTTCCATTTCCTGGCGGGCCGCCTTGGCCTCCAGATAAGCGTTGTAATTACCCTCGCAGCTGTAGAGTCTGCCCTTGTCCATTTCCACGATCCGATTTGTCACCCGGTCCAGAAAATACCGATCATGGGTAATCATAAAAATAGCGCCTTTATATTTCTTGAGAAAGCCCTCCATCCATTCGATCATCTCGTTATCCATATGGTTGGTCGGTTCATCGAGAATGAGAAGATTGCTTTTCTGCGCCAGCACAGCGGCCATCGCCACCCGTTTGCGCTGGCCGCCGGACAAGGTGTTCATTTTCAGCTCCGTATCCTGCATGCCCAGCTTCCCCAGCATAGCCTTGATCTGATATTCTTCCGTCTTTTCCCGGCCAGGTCCGTTCTTTGCCTCAGCCCGGCGGACATAGAAAGACGCCTGCTCCAAAACCGTCATCGATCCGTCAAAATCGGGGTTTTGAGGCAGATATCCGATCATCAGCTCCCTGGATTTAATCAAGGTTCCCCCTTCCGGCTCCAGCGCGCCGGAAACGATCTTCAAAAGGGTGGATTTTCCCGTACCATTGACACCGACAAAACCGATTTTATCGGTGTCAGAAATGGTCAGATTCACATCCGTAATCAAAGGCTTTTCTGTATAACTCTTTTTAATATGCTCACATGTAAGTAAAACCATGGTCTCCTCTAAAGTTTATTGTGCTGAATTTTTCCGCTGATGGTCTTGGGCAGTTCTTCCCAGAATTCGATAATTCTCGGATATTTGTAGCTTGCCATCTTCTTTCTGGCATAGCGCTGAATCTCTTTTTTCAAATCGTCCGTACCCTCAACACCGTCAATGAGTACAATACATGCCTTAATGACCTGTCCGCGGATTTTTGCGTGTACGGAAGTGACTCCGCATTCCAGCACATAAGGCAGCTCCATCAAGACACTTTCAATCTCAAAGGGTCCAATCCGATATCCCGCTGATTTGATGACATCATCATCCCGGCCCACGTACCAGAAATAACCGTCCTCATCCCGCCAGGCCGTGTCTCCCGTATGGTAAATCCCATCATGCCAAGCCTGGCGAGTCATTTCCTCGTTCTGATAGTAACCGTCAAAAAGACCGATTGGGATTCTCTTATTGGTGCGGACTACGATTTCTCCCGTTTCTCCCGTTTTGGCAGGTTTTCCGTCTTCTCCAAGGAGATCGATATCATAAAGAGGGGTTGGTTTTCCCATGGAACCGGCTTTGGGCTTGGTACCTTTCAGGGTTCCGATGGCCAGCGTCATTTCCGTCTGTCCGAATCCCTCGTGGAGCGACAGCCCGGTTACGCTTTTAAATTGGTTGAACACCTCGGCGTTGAGTGCTTCTCCTGCTGTGGTGGCATGCTTTAAGGCGCTGAAATCGTATTTGGAAAAATCCTTTTTAATCATCATCCGGTAGACGGTCGGCGGCGCGCAGAAGGTTGTAATCTTATATCTGGCGATCATGTCCATGATCTCTCCCGCATCAAAACTGTCCATATCATAGGTAAATACCGGCGCTTCGCACAGCCACTGGCCGTAAAGCTTTCCCCAAAGTGCTTTGCCCCATCCGGTATCGGAAATGGTAAAATGGAGTCCGTCCGGATCCACCTGATGCCAATATTTGGCCGTTATAAAGTGACCCAGTGGATACTGGAAAGTATGGGTGGCGATTTTGGGATAGCCAGTGGTGCCGGATGTGAAGAACATAATGGATGGATCCGTGCCTCCCGCATATTCTTCCGGTACGAAGGGCTCGCTAAACTGCTGAATCCCCCGATCAAAGGATTCCCAGCCTTCCCGCTTTCCTCTGGCAATGATTTTTATCACACTGTTTTTCGTGTTTTCCAGAGCCAGCTCCACTTGATAGGCCACGTTATCGTCTGCCGTACAGACGATGGCTTTCACTCCCGCCGCTTCGAAACGATATTCAAAGTCGTGCTGTTTCATCAGGTTGGTAGCCGGGATCGCCACCGCCCCCAGCTTGTGAAGACCCAGGATCGCGAACCAGAATTGGTAATGGCGCTTTAAAACCAGCATCACCCGATCCCCTTTTTTGATGCCCAGGGACTGGAAATAGGCCGCTGCTTTTGATGAATACTTGCTCATGTCATCAAAGGTCAGCTCCCGCGTTCGCTTGTTCTTTGCGATATGGAGCATGGCCAGTTTGTCCGGCTGGCTCTGAGCCAATTTATCCACAATATCAAAGGCAAAGTTGAATCTATCGTAATTTTTAAACTGAATGGATTGAAGCGCTCCCTTGTCATCTTCCGTCACATCAATATATTCTTCGTAAATAAAGTTTCTGTTTTGTTCCATTCTATCACCTCATTTCAGTATATCTTGACTATTATACTACTCTCATCTTCTATTTTCCACCATAAAAAAATATAATTAGAAATATTAAGAAAAGGAGTGTTGAACTATGCTTAGAAGACCCCAGCCATTAAAAAAAGGCGATCAGATCGCCGTCCTCGCGCCATCTTCCCCGGTTTCAAAAGAGGCCGCAGCTCTGGCCGCAGACTCCATCCGATACCTGGAACTTGAGCCGCTGATTATGGAAAGCTGCTTTCTCTCCTGCGGCTATCTTTCCGGCCCGGATGAAAAGCGGGCTTATGACATCAACCGCGCTTTCACCGATCCTGCTGTCCAAGGGATCTTTTGTATCCGGGGAGGGTACGGCTGCGCCAGACTGCTGCCCCTTTTGAATTTTGACGCCATCCGAAGGCATCCGAAAGTCTTTGTCGGTTTCAGCGATATTACGGCGCTTCACCTGGCTTTCAACCAGCTGTGCGGCTTTGTCACCTTTCACGGTCCCATGCCCGGCGCCGGGTATAACCGGCTCGATCCTTTTTCCGTCGCAAGCCTGAAGAAAAATCTATTTTCAGACCAGCCCCAGGGAGCTGTCATCAACCCGCCGGGCCATCCTCTGAACGTCCTTTTCCCCGGCCAAGCCTCCGGCGCCGTGGTCGGCGGCAACCTCTCTTTGCTGATCTCCACTCTTGGTTCTCCTTACGAAGTGGATACTAAGGACAAAATTCTCTTCATCGAAGAAGTCGGCGAGCAGCCTTACCGATTGGATCGCGCCCTCACTGCTCTTTCGCTGTCAGGAAAGCTCCGCGATTGCAGCGGCATTCTTTTAGGCTCCTTTACAAAATGTCAAGAGCCCCCGGCAGCAGCGGATTCAAACCGCATGCAAACTGCCGAAAGCTCTTTTCATCTTACCAATATGTTTAAAGAAATCATAGGACCATGGGAAAAGCCTACCCTTTACAACCTGCGGGCCGGTCACATTGACCCCCAGATCACCATCCCTCTGGGAGCGGAGGCAAGCTTTGATACTGACCGCCTCAGCCTTCATTTTTCAGGCTGAGCTGGTATGGCCTTTACAGGTTGTCCTGCCGCTTGATTTTATGGGTTGTCGTTTTAACGAATTCGCTGTCCCGGATCACCACATGGCGGATCCGTTTGTAATTAGGAAGCTTTTGATTCATTTCTGAGATGATGCCTTTGATCAGATCGTAGACCTGTTCATCGTCGGCCCCATTGGGGAAGGCTTCTTTAATCGCCTCGTAATCAGGCCGAACCTGGACGGCCACCGTGGTTCCGTCCCCCGTTTCCACACCTTCCAGGCCATAGACCATGCATTCTTCCACATAGGGGATTTCGCTCACCAGCTGCTCCAGTTCTTCCGGATAAATATTCTTTCCGGTCTTGGTTACTATTACATTTTTCTTTCTTCCGGTAATGTAAAGCCACCCCTCCGGGTCCATGAATCCCAGATCTCCGGTGTGAAACCAACCGTCCTCCAGGACCTGGGCCGTCTCCTCAGGCATGCCGTAGTAGCCCAGCATGACATTGGGTCCGCGATAGAGAATTTCACCGATTCCCTCTTCATTGGCATCTATGATTTTAATCTCGCCCTCCGGAATCACCTTGCCCACAGAACCTGTTTTTTTATACTTCTGTTCGCCGTCCGGCGTTCCGGCAATGATCGGCGCTGTTTCTGTAAGCCCGTAGCCTTGAGCCACCTCCAGGCCCAGATCATGAAACCCTCTCAATACTTTTGGATCGATACCTGCGGCGCCGGTTATGATCATCCTCAGCCGCCCTCCAAAATTGTCGTAAATATCCCGGAACAATTTCTGACGTTTATCGACTCCTATCCTCTGCAGGGATCGATTGAGCTTAATGGCTGCCTTCAGTGCTTTGACACGTTTGGTCTTTTCCACCTGCTTCCACAGCTTGGCATAGATGGATTCAAAGATCAGGGGCACGCCCACCAGTATGCTGGCCCGCGCTTCCACCATGTTTTTGGTTACATGCTTGAGTCCTTCAAAGAAAGCCACCGACCCGCCCTGATACAAAACGGTCATGATATCCACCGTTGATTCAAAGGTATGATGGATTGGTAAAATGGAAAGGGTTCTGTCCTCCGGCCGAATCTGCACCACTTTGCTGATATTTTTAATGTTGGAACAAAGATTGCGATGGCAGAGCATCACGGCTTTTGGAACCCCCGTTGTTCCAGATGTAAAGAGCATGATCCGCGCAGCTTCAGAATCAACCTGAGCATCCAGATATCTCCGGTCTCCTCTTGACAAAAGCTTTCTTCCCTCAAAGAGCAGGCTTGCCATATCCTTTTCATCAAAGGGCACATCCTCATTGCGGTACAGTTCAAATTTCATCTTGACGGGAATATCCAGATCCTGTACATAGCTTTCATAAGATGAAGCGTAAAAGATTCCTTTGCATCCTGCGGCAGCGGCTAAATTGGCAATTTCCTGCCGGCTCAATTCCTTGTCCAGCGGAACAACGGTCCCCACTCCGTTTACGATGGCAAAATAGGAAAGGATCCATTCGTAGCAATTCTCTCCAATTATGGCGATCTTTTCACCCACAAGCCCCAAATCCACCAACCTGGTTCCCAGGGCGTTCATATCCTTTTCCAATTTTTTATAAGTGACTTCGTGATACTTTCCCCCTTTTTGCCTCTTAATGAGAAAAGCCGGTGCTTCCTTATATAATTCTGCTCCTGTGCGGATCATGTCCCGCAGATCCTTGATCTCCCGCACCTGGTACAATTCTTCGGTCATAGTTCTTGTCTCCTCTCGTTTGCCGTTTTGAAAAACCCGGCATTCATGTTTAGTTTCGCCGGGTTTATACAAATATATCATTTTTCTTTTGTGAAAGCAATGAATTTTCTTATTGCTTTTGATGCCTGTATATGATACCGTAATTTGGTTAACGGTATTGAAACTGTACATACTAAGACTTTAGACATCACATCCAATTCAGAAAGGATCTTCGACATTATGAAACAACGATTTACCGATCAGCTGGTCGTAGGTTTTGCCCTCTTTTCCATGTTTTTCGGGGCAGGAAACATCATCTTTCCGCCTTACCTGGGCATGGGATCGGGCAGCAGCTGGTTCAGCGGTTTCTTTTGCTATTATCTGGCGGATATCGGCCTGGCCGTATTTGCGATCTTTGCCATCATTCGCAACGGCGGCGATGTGGACCGGATCCTTGGCCGCATCGGGCGTATTCCGGGAAAAATCATGTTCGCGGCCATTATCCTGTGTATCGGCCCCCTGATCGCCATTCCCAGGACCGGAGCTACTACCTACGAGATGTTTGCGGCCCCTGTTTTCGGCCGCATCGGTTCTGTGCTTCCCACCGCCGTATTCTTTTTGATCGTTCTCCTGCTGACGATCCGTGAGTCTTCTGTTATTGATATTATCGGCAAATTCTTGACGCCATCTCTGTTTATCGGCCTGATCATTCTGATTATCAAGGGCATCGTCACCCCCATGGGCCCCATCTCCGAGACGCCTATGCTGGAAAATGTGGCCGTTGACGGAATCAACGCCGGCTATCAGACCATGGATGTGCTGGCGGCTCTGGCCTTTGGCATTATCATCGTCAAAACCGTCACAGAAAAAGGATATACCGATACCCGGCTCAAATATAAAGTCGTATGCAATTCCAGCCTGATTGCGGCACTGGGATTGCTGCTGGTCTATTGCGGCCTTACTTACCTGGGCGCAGCCGCATCCACCTTTTACAACTTGGATGTCAACCGCTCCCAGCTGATCATCGACATCATTGAACATTTGATGGGAAAAACCGGAGTGGTGGTTCTGGGAATTGTGGTAGCTCTAGCGTGCTTGACCACAGCCGTGGCCCTGGTCAGCGCCAGCGCCGACTATTTTTCCCAATTATCAAAAGGAAAGCTGGGATACAAAAGCTTAACCATCGCCATCTGCCTTTTCAGCGCGTTTGCAGCTAATTTCGGCATCGATCAGATCGTCACCATCGCCCAGCCGATTCTCAGTCTGATTTATCCGGGCGCGCTCACGCTGATCTTTCTGTCCTTTTTCCCCAGGCAGATACGAAACGACAATATCATACGGGGAGCTGTCATAGGCGCCATTATCGGCAGCCTCTGCGAAGTCCTTTACAGTCTGGGAGTTTCTTTTGAGTTCGTATCCCATCTGCCTCTTTCGGATTTTGGCTTTGGCTGGATGATCTTTGCGGCCGCAGGCGGAGCAGTCTCTGCCCTGTTTCTGAGAAAGGACAGAAGTTCTTGAAAGATCCGGTATGGATGATGTATGATAAACGTATACGAAATTGAGAAAGGATGAAACTTATGAGTACACATATTAATGCCGCAAGCAAAGGCGATATCGCGGAAACAATCCTGCTGCCGGGCGATCCGCTGCGGGCGAAATTCATTGCCGAAAACTTTTTGGAAAGCCCCAGGCTTTATAACGAGGTGCGGGGAATGCTGGGATACACCGGTACCTATAAGGGCGTTCCGGTATCGGTCCAGGGAACAGGCATGGGCATGCCCTCCATGGGGATTTATTCTTGGGAATTGATCACAGAATATGACGTGCAGAATCTGATCCGCATCGGCACCGCCGGTTCCTTCCATGAGGACATCAAGATCAAAGACCTGGTCATCGGCGTAGCCGCTTCCACGGATTCCAATTATATTCATGCCTTCAACGTGCCGGGAAACTATGCGCCCTGCGCCAGCTACAAGCTCCTATCCAAAGCGCGCGATGCATCGGAAGCGCTCAAAATCCCCTTTAAAGCCGGAAACATCGTCTCCTGCGACGTCTTCTACGAGTTCGGCGACTGGTGGAAAAAATGGGCTGAAATGGGCATCTTAGCCGTAGAAATGGAAGCGGCCGCTCTCTATATGAACGCTGCCTACAATCGGGTCAACGCTCTGGCCATGATGACCATCAGCGACCACTTCGTTACCGGTGAACGCTCCACCACCGAAGAGCGTCAGAAATCCTTTACCGATATGATGAAATTGGCTCTGGAAATGGCTGTTGAATAACCTGCTAATTTACTTCCAATCGTTTTGAAAGCAGTCGAAGAATCAAATAGATTAGAAATATCAGTGTCGCCGCGCCCATTAAAGCTACTCCAGTCAGGCTGAGCAGCACATATGGTCCGGCGGCTTTTTCTATGATCAAAACCCCAAGCCAGGTCTCAGATACTGGAATTGCCAGAGCAGCCCCATAGATCAATATGCCCAAGGGCACCTTTATTCCATGCGGCCTTATGGAGTGAACGATCGCTGCTGCCAATAGAATGGAAGCGCAAAAGACCATGTCCGCCAGCAAAAGAATCCCAAATAATTCCAGACAGATGAAACCAATCTGCTCTGCCAAAATCCCTCCCATAACTACAGACTTTAAATCCATATCGAGCATGACCGGCAGCCTCATTCCATAGGAAGCCGCCGAGGCCGAAGCCAGAACAAGTCCGCACAGTCCCGCCAGTTGGAGCAGATAGAGCTGAAAGCCTCCGGTCAGCACCTTACCCCAGACCATTTTCCGGTACGAAACCGGCAGGACCATATACAAGCTGGCGTTTTCTCCCAGCATGCTGCTGTAATAGAGTTTTGCCGCTCCCATCAGAAAGAACGCGACTGCCCCTCCCAGGATTGCCGAAAGAACTCCTATAAACAGGCGGCTGTCTGTCTCAAGAGAACTCTGCCCCGACGCAATAAGCAGTATGATCACTGCTGCAAGGAGCAGCAGCATCGATGCGGTGAATTCTCTTTTGGTCATTCGAATATTTAAAGCGATCCATTTATATAACATGTGAATTCCCCCTTTACCTGGCAGGCAGCTTGAGTACGCCTGACTGCTTTCCATAAGTCACTTCTGCCTCGCCCTGGTTTACAGCTCCCGCCTGATCAAAACAGGGAGGCACCACATACTTTCCTTTATGATCCAAATATCCGTACTTTCCGTTTTCGCCGCGCCACAGACAATAGCCATCCTGAAATCCAACCGGGTATTCCGGATCTGCAAACCCGCCCCTGCTATAACAAGGCACCGTAAACAGCGTATTTCCCTCTTGATCAAAAAAGATCCCTTTTTGCTGCCGTATGATGCAAGCGATGCCTTCTGAAAAGTCGCTTCCCAGCCCCGCCTCTTTTTTTATAACGGCCTTCCCCTCTTTATTGATGTAGGTCAGTGTTTTTCCTTCCTTGATTTTGGCCAGCCCCTCATGGAAAGCCGCCGCTTCTTCCATTTCTTTGACAGGCTGAAAGTCTTCATTGAGAAGGACATAGCCGCTTCCGGTTTGGGCGCTCCAAAACCCTTCGCTGTAATCATCGAGATAAGCATATTCATCCGAATTAAAAAGCGTCTGGCCGGACTTAATATTGATCACGCGAATTTGCCTGGTCCCGGACTCCTCATCCGGTTTACTCTGCATGATGATACAATCCTCTTTATTGCTGGGATACAGTTCATCCGATCCGTCTTCGGCAGACCGGCATTCAAACATGACCTTTCCCTGGGGATCCACTATTTTTCTAATCCCATCTTTTTTTACGGATGCATAGCCATTTCTAAATGGATAGCCCGCATCATATTGGGGCGCAATCACTTCTTTACCCTCTTGGTCCACGTATCCGGTGAGCCCGTTTTGAACAACCAGAATTCGATCATTGACACAGACGGGGTTAAACGCCTGATACTTTTCCGGTAGCATCACCTTCCCTTGTGCGTCAATGAGACCGATTTCTTTTTCACTGCCCGCTGCATAAAGCCCCTTGGCGCCTTCAATGACCGATATCTGTTCATATTTTCCAAGAGGGATCACCCATTCCTGCTTTTTCAGCAGCTCCAGCTCTTGATCGATCCGTTTTGCCGATACCCCCGCATATACGCTGGTTCCCGCTGTGATGGCAATCAAAGCCGCCAAAACAACATAAATCCATTTTATCTTTTTCAATACACACATAATTTCTGTCCTCCTAAGACAATTCTTTAACCAGATCCTCCAGCGAAATTCCATGCCGTTGCCGGATGCAGTCGCATTCTCCAAACTCTACCAGTTCTCCATGACTGAGAAAAATAACCGTATCAAACAAGCGCTCAATTTCCGCAATTAAATGGGTAGCGATCAAGATGGTGCCTTTTGGATTAAAGCTTTCCAGAATCTGTTCTAAAACCACGTCTCTGGCTCCCGCATCCACCCCCGCCAGGGGCTCGTCCAAAAGATAGAGTCTGGCATTCCTGGACATGGCCAGGCAAATCTGCAATTTGTCGATCATACCCTTGGACATTTGCCGTATTTGGGCCTGCGGTGAAAGGCTAAAGCAATCCAGCAAATGCTCCCAGGTGTCTTCATTAAAATCTTCAAAAAAGGTTTTATAAAGATCGCTGGCCTGGCGGCATGTCATTTGAGCTGGAAAACAGTTTCTGTCCGGCGCATAGGAGACCAAAGCTTTCGTTTTGTGGGATGGTTTTTCCCCTAAAATCCGCACTTGGCCCTCATACTGAACATAAAGACCGGCCAGGATTTTAATGAGGGTCGTTTTTCCGCTTCCGTTGGGCCCCAGCAAACCAATGATACGGCCTTGGGGAAGCTCTAAAGAAATATTTCTCAAGGCACGGATACTTCCAAAAGTTTTGGACAGTCCCTCAATAACCGCCACCGGCGGTTCCTCAACCAGGGTCAATTTTCTTTCTGTTTCCATATCAGCCTATCCTTTCCCTGCATTCCGTTTGAAAAAAAGCAGCCGTTTCTTCCTCCGTGAATCCAAGGGCCTGCATCCGCTCCCGAAATTGATGGACAGCCAGCTCAGCTTCTTTTTGCCGCTCCCGTTGGATCAGGCTCATATCCTTAGTCACGAATTTGCCGATGGTCCGCTCCGATTGGATGATTCCCTCCCGTTCCAGTTCTGTCAGTGATCTTTGTACCGTATTGGGGTTCACTCCGAATTCCAGCGCCCAATCCCGGACCGACAGGATTCTCTGGCCTGGTTTTAATTCTCCTGCAATGATGCTCTGGCGTATTTTGTCCATAATCTGAACGTAAATAGGGCTGCTATCCTTTAATTTTTTATCCATTTCCCTCCTCCAAGTTCTTTCGTTTGTCCTTATGTACTAATCAATTAATACAATAGCACAATAAAAACCCTCTGTCAATGGATTTGTTGGTTTTCTTTATAGGGTCCTTGTGGTATACTTAGTTTATGAAATTGAAGGATTTAAGGAGGGAAACCATTGAAAATACAGGAATCAGCAGAAAATTACCTGGAAGCCATCTTAATGATCAGAAAAGAAAAAGGACAGGTTCGCTCCATCGACGTTGTCAATGAGCTGGGCTTCTCAAAACCCAGCGTCAGTGTGGCTATGAAGCAGTTGGAGGAAAACGGATATATTGAACGGGACTCTGCCGGATACATTTCTCTGCTCCCTCCGGGAAAGCAAATCGCCGAGTCCATCTTTGACCGTCATAATACGCTGATTAAAATTCTCACTCACCTGGGCGTCAGCGAAAAAACGGCCCGAACCGATGCCTGCAAGATCGAACATCACATCAGCGATGAAACCTTTGATGTGCTCAAAAAACATTGCCGGCAAATCCTCTAAGATTATATGAGCCGCCCGCCCATTTTTACCCATAAAAAAACTGCTGCACAAAGCGAATCATCTTGCTTCAGGCAGCAGTTTTTTCAATTGCATATCCAAACTTAAAACTGTGCGTAGATAAACTTTGGTGCTGTTGACAGATTGGCCAGCATAAAGTATCCGTAAATGATCATCATCAAGGCATAAAAGAGCAGCACATATTTACCGTACGCCCACACTTTACTGTTTTTTAGTTTTTGCCGCAAAGTCGTAAATGCTTTCATCTACATCCAGCCATCCTTTCCATCCCAAGTGAACCTTATCGATAAAGTAGTAGCGTGTATATTCTTCCTTGCTGAAATCCGCCACCCGCACGCCGAACTCGCTTGCCAGCTCGCGGATCTTCTGATAATAGATTTCCCGTTCTTCCTTTGGAAAACCCAGATGGTCGTACCAATATCCGTTTACCGGCTGAAGGACCAGCATCGGTTCAATGCCCGTCTCCTGACAGATTTTGAGAAAACATCGCAGATCGTTATATTCCGGCGATTTAGCGTATGAAGAATGAATCGCAGAATCCTTTTTCTTTTTAAGTTCCGGCAGAATTTCTCTCATATATACCCGGTGATCCACGTAGAAAGGATTGTCCTTTACGGCCTTGATCCCCTCTTCTTCGGCTTTCACATTATAAGCCTTCCAATCCGGCTCTTCTGTACGATACTTCTTATTGGGATTATATTCTTTCACGTTTTTGACCTTAGCAGCTGCATATATACTTAACTTGCTCTTCTCTGCTAGAAATTTCCGATAAAATCGTACGTATTGCCTGTCCGCCAAAGATGCATCTCCGGTCATAAAAATACGTTCGTATTTTTCCACCCGCTCCAAAGTGGGAGGATCTCCCTTCAGCAGCTTTTTGCTGCGTTTTATGATGTATTCCTTCGATTCTTTGGAGATGTGCTTGTTCTGCAGCATGGCAATAAAATTATCCTCAGAAAAACGGGAAGCATATGCAGGCGCAAGAACGCCTTTCTTTTTAAACCACTGCGGGGATAAGATCAGCACAACCTTTTTGTTTTTTACGCCGTCTTCCACAGCCGCCAGCTCAACCGAATGGAAAAGAGACTGGTAATACCCGGCTCCCACCATCATCATGTGCATGGAATTGTCTTTAAACAAGTTGACCGGATGGGTGGACATATTCGTCCCATGACGAAATTCTGAGGAGCCCAAGACAAGAATCGTATTTGGATCGATGTTGGCTTTAATTTCGTCACCGGCAAAAAATTTATGCTGGTTGATCCAGGCTCCAAAAGAGTGAGGATCAAACTTGATATTTTTATCAACAAAAAAGTGGATCCCGCAGGCTGTCCCAAAAAACAAGACCAGTGCTATAAAAAATGCGGTTACCTTTTTCACCTGACTAGCTCCTTGCTTTGATCAGGGCGATAATCTTGTTTGGCGTTTCCACATCGTTTCGTTCTACTTCCGACGGAGAAATCACGATTCCGAAGTTTTCTTCAATGCCCACCAGCAGCTCGGTAAAAGCCAGGGAGTCCATGAGATCTTCCTCAAAAAGATTAATATCCAGATCTTCTCTCACTACATCGTCTTCGCAAATTTCTTCTAATAAATCCAATACTTTTTCTTCCATTTTAAATACACCTCAATTCTAAATTAGTTCTCCTGAAAACAGGAGGAATCCAAACATCACCATATTTAACGTGATAAACCATGACACCGTTTTATACCACGTCTTCTTTTTATTCTTCTTATAAAAGCCTGACTTCTTCTGGTAGATTTCAGTCAAGGCCAGAAGCACGCCATGATACAGCCCGTATAAGATATAGTTAATGGCAAGCCCATGCCAGGCTCCCATAACAAACATGTTGATAATAAAGCCAACGGACGCGCCGGTCAGCCTGGATGCGAACCATTTCCCCTTTATGGCCAGCATCATGAAACGGGAAAAGATAAAGTCCCGGAACCAGAAGGACAAGGTCATGTGCCATCTGTTCCAGAAATCCTTCATATCAATACTGATAAAAGGCTTGTTGAAGTTTTCCGGTACTTTGATTCCCAAGATATAACTGGCGCCTATGGCCATCGCGCTGTAGCCCGCAAAGTCGAAGAACATGTAGATGCCGTAGCAGTAGCTATAGCCCGCATATTCCAAAAAGCTCTGCGGATCCTGAAAAAACACCACGCCCTTATGGACCAATGTCGCCAGAATGAATTTATAAATAACCCCTATTAAGATCTTCAGCAGCCCATCGCCCAGCAGGTCCAAGTATTGCTCCCTGGTATAATGAGCCTCCCCATCTTTTATGTAGCGTCTGCTGCGATCGATGGGTCCGCTGCTGAACGTGGTGAACAGCAGCAGGAAATCGGTAAAATCCAGCCATCTGACTTCCTTGATAATGCCGTCGTAGATCTCGATGATCATCTGGGCCACCCGGAAGGTCAAATAAGATATGCCTAAAAATTGGAACAGCCCCAATGAGAATTCACCCGACACCTCGGAAATCTTGCAGAGAATGAGGGGCAAAATGCTCAAAAAAAGAAAGATCCGGTAAACCGCCGCGCTCCGGTTGTCCCCCTGGGCCAGCCTCAGCTTCAGATAAGCTTTGACCAGCACAAACTCCAGAACATAAAAAGCGATTAAAAACAGAAGCTGTTCTTTATTGGGCCACATCACAAGTCCGATCATAAGTACGGATGCGGCCGTCCTGTAACCGCGGAGGGACTTACCCCTAAGTCCCAAAACCGCGGCAGGAATAAAAAGCAAAATCATTAATAGAAAAAACTGTATACTTCCAAAGAAGCTCATTATGCAAGTCCTCCCAGCTGTTTGCGGTCCACCTTGCCGTTATTGTTCATGGGAAGGTTTTCCATGTGTACGATTTTCTTTGGAATCATGTAGGCCGGCAGGAACGCCTTGAGCCGTTCTTTCATCTCTTTTGAAAATTTAAAACCACTCTCCGGCTTGGCACATCCGGTTACAAAGGCAGTCAGGCTCTTCACTTTCCCCTCTTTTATGTTGGGTACTACGACCGCATGGGATACTTCTTCCAGACGGGCAATGTTCTTCTCAATGTCCTCGATCTCGATTCGATATCCGTTGAGCTTAATCTGCAGGTCGATCCTGCCCTGATAGTGAAGATTGCCCTGTTCATCCAGATATCCCTTGTCGCCGGTACGATATGCGCGGCAGCTTCTGCCGTTCTTCATACAGTTGAAAAATGCCTTTCTGCTCAGATCTTCTCTTCCGAAGTATCCGGCGCTGACCGTATCGCCGACGATGATGATCTCTCCCGACTCGCCAGTATCGGCCAGTTTGCCGTCTTCCCTGTGTATTTCAAAGAAGGTGCCTGGTTTGGCAGCGCCCACCGGCAGCGGCTGAACCGTTTCTGCCAGCTCTTTGGTAACCTGTATCTCCGTAACAGCCACTGTGGATTCCGTCGGTCCGTAGGTGTTCATGATTACCGCCTGCGGGAAACGTTCCAGCAGTTTGAGCGCCGTTGAGTTGGTCAACGTTTCCCCGCAGAAGAGGAATGTTTCCATCTTAGGCATCAGTTCCTGGCAAAAACTTTTATCCGCCATGCACATGTCTGCAAAGGACGGCGTGGATACCCATACTGCGGCTCCCGATTCCTTCAAAGCTGGAATGAGCCTCTTGAAGTCCAGCTGCACTTCTTTATCCAGAAGATAAAGGGTGCCTCTGCTCGCCAGACACGTATAAAGATCCATCACGGAAAGGTCGAATGAAAACGGCGCCTGGTTAAGAAAAACTTTTCCCAACTTGTCCGCAGCGCAGGTTCCCAGCCCCACTGACCAATCCAGATAATGGTTTAGATTATCTGTGGTAATCTGTACGCCTTTAGGCGTTCCGGTACTTCCGGATGTGAAAATAATATAGAATACATCTTCTCCGCTCACATAGCAGCTCTCGTCGATCGGTTCCTTGGTCCGCTCGATGATCGCTTTTGTTTCCTCCAATGAAATAACGCCTTTCACGTCGGCTGTCATTTCTTCGAGGGCAAAAACCATGGATGGCTGCGCAGTTTTAATCGTATCCTCCACTCTTGTGTCCGGAATGGAAATATCCAGCGGGCAATATGGCCGGCCCGATTTTACAGACGCAAGAAAACAGAGGATCATGTATATCCCCTTGTGGCCGTAAACAACTACAGGGGCTTTGCTGCCCCTACAGCGTTCCTCGATATAGCTTGCAAGACGGCTGGAAAGATCGTCCAGCTGCGCGTAAGTGAAAAAGCTGTCTCCGGATTGGATTGCAATGTCCTGCCCATGATTCTGGGCATAGAAATGTAAACGATTTAAAATATTCATCTTAATTCACTTCCCTTCAACTTATCTGCATTCACACAATTTCTGACAGAGCACACTACCTCTCTGTTATTCCAAGTGTACTACTATTTGTAATACACTGTCAAGTTATATTCGTTTAATTCTTTCTTAAGACTTTCTTACGTGCCTTTTTTCGGCAAAAGTGGCTCAAAAAACTCCTTGTATCAACGGGTCTCGAACCTGTGAAGCCGGTCCGCCGCCTGGATGCAACTCCTCATAAAATTACCCGCAAGGAAAGGTATCGTCCAAAAATACTAGCGAAACTTTTGGGCGATACCTTTCTATCACTCTTGTATATCTTTTGCGCGGCGCACTCTTAGCATTTTCCAGAGTGCGGCCGCGCATTGCCTGTAAATGCTGGAACTGGCTGTCCTATTTATTCAAGTAAAAATATCCGTATCCGTATAGCTTTCCGTTTTTAGGAGTTTCGTTATATTTGTACTGTAAAAGCTCGCTGACGGTAACCAGCTGATAGCCGCTTTCCAGCAGCCATGGGACCAGTTTTTCCGTCGCTTCTGCCGTCGAGTCGTAGATGGAGTGCATGAGGATTACCCTTCCATCTAAATTCTTGACGCCTTTTACGACTTTTATAACACTTTTGGCCTTTCTGCTCTTCCAGTCCAGTGTATCCACAGACCAAAGTATTATCGGCGCCTTTGCATATTTTTCTACGGCCTTGCTGCTGTTACCATACGGCGGCCGGAATACGGATGAGGTCTGCCCACAGGCTTTTTTCAAAGCCTCATTCGTCTTATCGATCTGTTCCTTCACCTTTTTATCGGACAACTTTTTCAAATTTGGGTGGGACCAGCTGTGACTGCCCACTTCCATGCCCAACTCTGCTTCCCGCTTAACAACCTCCGGATACATGGACACATTCTGTCCCAATTCAAAGAAGGTTGCGACAACGCCATACTTCTGCAGGCAATCCAAAATCCGGTTGCTGCTTTTAGGTAGCGGTCCGTCGTCATAGGTCAAGGCCACCATTGGCTTTGATGGATCAATCGCGCGGGTGGCAATTTGTTCTCGAATCGTTCCTTTTAAATCCTTATAACTGATCTCTGCGGATATCGACCCTTCTTCTGCGTTTATCACGCTGCCCGCATCAAAATAAAATTTGACACCGCTATCGGTGAGGACAAATTTATTAAAATTCTCTTCTGAATCTGCAAGGGCTTTTTCATATCCCTTAACCAATTTGTCCTTGTATTTGTCCTGAAAATACTTGTTAAAGTACTGGGAACAGAAGCTCCTGTATCCCGGATTGAAAATTTGAATCGCCGTCAGGGGCCGTCCTGTGGCAGAAGAAAAATTATAAGTGTATACATTCGAAGAAACGGTCTGCATTTGCCGTTCTTTTTCCGCTCTCTGTTCCTGTGAAAAAACTACGCCTACCGCCCCCAGATCGGATTTGTAAGTATCATAGTCCATGAGCATTGCGATCTTATCTTTATCCGTAGCCTTTTTATGCGCCTCGGCAAACTGGGTACGCAGATCTTTAACGATGCCATTAATATAAGTATCGGTCACCTCCTGTCCCACTACCGGATATTCCATCGCTGTGGAAAGGGGCGTACCGTATTCTACCACTTCTTTTGCGGAACCTACGCCTTTCGGTTCATCGATCTCTTTAAAAAAGGACGAGGCATACGCCTTAAAGCTCTTTTCATCTTTATAGCCGTCACTTGAAAATAAAGCTGCTACAATTACGATCGCTGCAATCACACACACAATGATCAAAAGAACGGCGAGTATTTTATGGAGCTTTTTCTTTTTCTGCTGTTGCTGCATTCTGTTTACTTTTCTTGTCTCTGCATTTGTTTCTACCATGTTTTCCCCCTATAAATCTTCTTTTATTGAATCGCCCACATTATAACATAAACTTATGTTCTTTTATACCACCTTTTTCGTTTTTTAAGCATTGTTAAGGTAATGTTCAGGGTCATCCGTCAGGAATTGACGAAAAGCGGTGGGAAGCGCAATTCTGCTGTACAATTCATGTATCTTGGGCCAGTAAAAATTATCTGAAGCCTCATTGCACCGAAAATAGTAGCAGGACATATGCCATTCCACATGGCTGAATATATGTTTGCGAAAGGTTTCTCTTTCCAGTTCAGCCAGACTGCATCCCCAGCTTTCGGCCACAGCCGCCGCCTCCGATGGCGATCGTTTTCCCTCCACATTGGGGAACTCCCACATTCCTGCCAGCAGGCCGGATGTATCCCTTTTTCGCACTGCGATTTTGCCTTCACAAGACAAAAGAAAAACAGTTCTCTCTTCGATACGCCGCGGCTTTTTCTTTTCTTTGACCGGCAGTTCTGCCTCTGTTCCATGCTGATGAGCAAGGCAAAATGCTTCTGCCGGGCAAAGCTTGCACTTTGGAGGCCCGGAAGGTACGCAGACAATCGCACCCAGCTCCATGAGGCTCTGGGTGAAATCTCCGCAATCTTTTTTTGGGTACACCTTTTCCAGCTTTGCTTTTACATACTTTTTGGTTGCAGGCTTGAGGATATCGTCGTACATCTCTATAATTCTAGAAATCACTCTCAGGACATTGCCATCTACGGCAGCAACCGGTTCATCGAAGCAGTTGGACGCGATTGCTCCGGCAGTGTATTCGCCAATTCCCGGCAGTCTTAGTATCTCACTGTATTCGGATGGAAATACGCCGTTATTTTCAAATACGATCATCTTTGCGGATTTCTGCAAATTTCTGGCCCGATTATAATAGCCCAGGCCTTCCCATAATTTTAAAAGATCGGCTTCATCACAGCGGGCTAAGTCTTCGATCCTCGGCAGCTTTTTCAGAAAACGATGATAATAGTCTTTTACTGCTTCAACTCTGGTTTGCTGCAACATAATTTCAGAGAGCCATATATGATAGGGCTCTCTGTCTTTTCTCCAAGGAAGTTCTCTTGCGTTTTCCCGATACCAAGGAATCAGCGCCTCCGGGAGCTTCTTAAATAATTCTGTTCTTTTTTCTTGGGTCATCTCTTTTTTCTTTCGTAAATTTTTAGTCTTCAAACAAGGGCGTTGAAAAATATCGCTCAGCTGTATCCGGGAGAACTGTAACCACAGTCTTTCCCTTACCCAGTTTTTTCGCTAGTTTGAGAGCTGCCGCTACATTGGTTCCGCTGGATATACCGCACATAAGCCCTTCCATGCTAGCCAGCTTTTTGGCAGTGTCAATCGCTTCAGCATCGGTGACGATATAAATATGGTCATAAATTTCCTTGTTGAGTATCTTAGGGATCACTCCGTCGCCGATGCCCATCTGCAAATGAGTTCCAATATTTCCACCTGCTAGAATAGCTGCGTTTTCAGGCTCCACCGCCCAAATCTCCAAATTAGGATTCTGAGCCTTGAGCACTTCTCCGATGCCGGTGATCGTGCCGCCGGTACCGATTCCGGAACAGAACCCGTGGATCTCACCTTCCACCTGTTCCATGATTTCAAGGGCAGTATGATGCCTATGGGCCATAGGATTGTTCTCATTTTCAAATTGCTGCGGTACAAAGACTTTGGGATTTTCTTCTGCCATTTCCAGCGCCGTCCTCAGGCATTCGTCGATGCAGTCGCCGATATTGCCCTTATCATGGATCAGCTTTACCTCTGCTCCATAGTGACGCACCAGTTTTCTCCGCTCTTCACTGACCGAATCGGGCATGATGATGACGGTTTTATACCCTTTGACCGCTCCAATGAGAGCCAGGCCGATGCCCTGGTTGCCGCTGGTGGGCTCTACGATGATGGAATGCTCGTCGATGAGCCCTTGTTTTTCCGCTTGTAAAAGCATATTATACGCGGTCCTGGTTTTAATGGATCCGCCCACGTTGAGTCCTTCAAACTTAACCAGCACCTGGGCGCTGTCCGGGTCGTTCATCCGGTTGAGGCGTATCATAGGCGTATGGCCGATTGCCGCTAAAACATTATCATAAATCATTTTGCTGTCTTCTTTCTTTAAAATAATTTCATAGCTTTTATGATATCATTTTTGAAGCGCTTTTTGTAGGGTATTATGAAAATAAGGACACCTTATTTTCATATAAAGCGTCCTTTTGGCAGTCTTCAGAACAAGTATCGGTCTTCCTGTTCATGAAAGAACCCGGCGTCCAGATTTCTCCGTTCCAAGCCCTTTTGGTAACTTTCAATATAGGTACACGGAGCCTCTTTATTATAGAGTTCTCTGCATCCAAAGAAGGCTTCCTGAGTCGTCCGGTTAATCCGAAGCTGCATTTCACCGCCGCACTTTCTGCATCGAATCGGCTGCAGAGCGTCCTCCAAAAAACGGTTGATGTCCTGCTTGATCGCTAGTACCACGACCGTCACCTTTTTGGCTCCTGCCACGTATAGTTGTTTGGCCGCCTCTTGCGCCGTAGACCCTGACGTTAAAATATCATCCAGCAAAACGATCTGTTTTCCATCGACCCTTTTTTTCATTTCAAAGGCTCCCTGCACGTTGGCTTCCCGTTCCGCTCGGTTCAAGGTCCGCTGAGAGCCGTATTTTTTCACACAGATCAAGCTGTCAGACAGATCTTCGGCGCTGGTATCCGCGGCAATTGCCTTTGTAATTTCCGCAAAGCGGTCGAACTGCCGGCTATCCTTAGGCGGAATTCGGGTAATGGCGTCGATGCTCTCCCAAGCGGCGCTCTTGATAATCTCCCGATAAATTTCCGTAAAGATTTCAGTCTGCGCTGTATCCTCCCATTTGTGCAGTAGAACCCGTTTGGAAAGCTGATGGCCGTAAGCTCTGGGGTCGTTCTGACTGAAATATCTGCCTGCTGCGATTAACGGACAGGTGTGCGTTTCATCAATTTCCAGCTCTGTTTGGATTGTCCGCATCAAGGTATCCTGGTCTTTCTGCTGATTTGCGTACCGTTGAACACGGCGCTCGGCCAGATAACCCGCACACTCTTGTCCTATGATTTTCTCAATATCTTCCCAGCTTTGTGCAATATGGTCCGGCAGCATGGTAATCAGCTCCGCCGGTATCTCTTCTTCCTTGCAGTAGAATATGCTGGAAATTCCGCAGTTCTGCGCCTGCTTTAAAGCTCCGCGTGAGCCTGTGATCACTACAGTCTGAGCCGATTTGCTGCCAAGCAGCTCTAAGATATGGGCATAAGCTTTATGATAAAAGAGCAGCGGTTCGAAAGGAGTCTCTTCACTGATAAGAAGCGCTTCTCCATTGCTTTTTATTTTTTTCAAACGTTCTTTGTTTATTCCGCAAAGCAAAATTTTCTTTTTCCCGATCTCCGGCAGCAGTTCCCACTTGGAGTCCCATTCTTCTGGAATCGCATCTATGTCCACAACGATTCCCTTCCAATCATTTAATGTTATAAACATATTCTGCCCTTATTCCTTTCGAAAAAATCCTCGCACGTTTGTCACTGGTATCGATCATGTTCTTTTTTACTGCCTGCATGAGATACTCTTGAAGTCTGCTCACCATCTCCCCATCGGTTCTATCGCTCTCCAGGTCCAGAGCCGCAAGGGAAAGGGCACTGAGAATCGTTTCTGCGGCGGCCGGATCGGTCGTTCCGCTTTCTGACAGCGGCGGCGGAAGTATGGAAACAATTAAGCCTCGTTCTCCCACTTGCCCCAAAAGCTCATCCTGCCGCTGCATGGCTTCATCGGGCAGGGGCGTACCGGCTGCCAAAATCGGCCGGTGCCCGTGTTCAAGAACAGCTCGCTCTCCTTCTGTTCGCCCGGCGCTGGCTGTCACTACACCGGCATTTTCCAGCGCCCTTGCCAGACGGGCCGCCTTTTCGCTGATTTCCGTTCCAAGATGATTGCGGTCCTTCATGGCGACAATAGTCTCTTTCAGCAGGCCGGCATCGCCTCTTAAAAACAAATAGGCAGGAGCATTTTCTTTGCTGCGCATCAAGCTGGGGTATTCTTCTGCGTCCCGGTCGATGACCAGATCATCCTGCTCCAATGTTTTAAAGGATTGGCGGATCTGCCTTCCTTTCATAATGATAGCTTCTTCAGAAATGTCCAACGCGTTTGCCAGCACAGCTCCGATCTCCTCAATGGGCCGGGTCAGATGGGTTTTTTCAACAGCCCTGAGAAAAATTGGTTCTGCGATTTGATCCGATCCCTGGCAAAAACAGCGTAGGGCAAAGTAATTGACAGCCTTTTGCAAATGGGGCTGTCTTAAATCGATTTCTTCTTTGTGAATTATTTTTTTCTTAGGCTTGGGCCGATGGGTCCTGCATCCATCCAGGTCATCACGAAGAAAGATCATTTCGCCGGGGCTCCTTTTTACCGGGCTCAGCTGGCCGTCTCCAACCAATTCTTCGAGCCTCTGCATGGTTACACCCAGATACTGAGCAGCCTCCCGGCCGAAGTACAGCTGATCGATCAGGTCCTTTCTTGTTTGTTCGTCCATGGCGCACCTCCTGCTCTGATTTTATCATAGGAGCGTTTCCGCCTCAATCGATTTCAGAAGAATCTGTAAATATCTCCGGCTGTAAGTGGCTGGAAGGGCAGGAATAGCTCAGGAACGGGCCACTCAAAGGAAAAGACTTGTATAGAGCGTGAACTGTCCACAAAGAGCATCGAGTTATTCCAAGAATCACGAGGGTCCTAGAGCGCCGATCTCCAAATATGTTCGGACCTCGCCCAGCTGCTCTATTCATTCAGACTGATGTATGGCGCCATTTGACTGGCCTCAAATCTGCTGTTTTACGGCCTTATAACAGACGGCTCCAGCGGGGTGAGCGGCGAGTGGGTGCTCAAGTACCCGCGCATGGCATCTATGATGGGGATATCTGTCTCGTATGCATTTCCTCTCTCTCCGATTTCATCGGCAAATCCCCTCTTGTTGAAGGCCACGGTATAGCCGGCGTTCTCGTCAAGCCGTGAGCCGTCCGCCAGCGTAACCACCTTCACCGTCCCGTCCTTATTCATCTCGACCGTTAGTCCCGCAGGTATGTAGGGAAAGCCCTCGGTCCCCCCGTCTGTCACCAATCCGGTTTCTAAAAGGCCCGTGATGTCGGCGCCGGACAGTGTCAGCACATAGAGTACATCCGTACAATAATTTGGCAGCAGCGAGATGAGCGCGTCCTCATTGATATCCCCCTCGAAGATCTGCCCGCAGGCACCCCCCATATTCTCCTTGCCGCCGCGCATCACGCCCATCGAGATCATGGCGAAATCCGTCCCTGCCGCGAGCCGGATTGCCTCTGCCTGAAGCTGCACGGTTTCCTCATGGGTAAAATCACAAGCTGCGGTACCTTCAACCGGCATTCCGGTACTGAGATATTCGGCCTGAAGCTTATCCATGCAGGCGAGCACATCGGCTCTGGTACATTTTCCCTGCACCCAGTCACGCACCTTATTCCCGACTCCTATAATGACGGGCTCATACCCTGCATAGGCAAGGGTAGAGACATATCTCTGCCGTATGGCCTGTTCCACCTCATAAAACGGAGAGTCCTCCGGAATCTCACTGTTTTTCAATGGCGGTACATAGTTATCCTTTTTCGATAGAAGAGCTGTCTGGCCCTCCTGCGTGGAGAAAAACTCCATGACCCTCAGCGCATCCTCAAGCTTCTGCTCATTGCCCGGCTCCTCCAGTTCCTTCGACAGGCCAAAATATCTCTGGGGCTGTTGAATCAGCACCATATTGTCCGTCCCCGGGCCATAAAACGGCATAATGCCATACACATCACCTGTACCGTCTTCGTTTTGTGTATATCTGGGAATGGTGCCGGCATTCAGATACATAGCCGCCCCGCGGTCATAAAAGTAATTGGTTGTTTCACTGCTGCTGCGCTTTGTGTCCTCCGCATCCAGAAATCCACAGTCGATCAGTTCCTGGATCGCTTCCACCGCCGTCGACAGCCCCTCCGCCGCCGTTGCGTCTCCGTTCTTAAAGTCCTCCTCCCACTGGCGGCCTTCCGGCGTGGACAGGAATCCTGTCTTTGCCATAGTAAATACGTCGAAGAAGCCGTTTCCGGGCAGTTTGAACTGGGCCGCTACCGGGTCGATTCCGGCCTCCCTGATGACCTTGACCAACGCCTTGAGCTCTTCAAAATTTTGCGGCACCTCCCAGCCGTGCTCCGCAAACATCGTCTTGTTGTAGTATAAACCCATGATTGCGGCGCTGGTCGGAAGCATATAAACGGCGCCGTCCAGTGTGACCTGATTGATATCGACCGTATTGTAGTTATTCAAAAATTCGTATCCCGACAGGTCCAAAAGATACTCTTTCTGCTTATCCAGCATCCCGAATACCGATATCGTATAAATGTCGGGGGGATGCCCTTTGTCCAGCAGATACTGTGAGTAACCGGTGCCGCTGCCCCCGGTATAACTTATGAATTCTAGCCGGACGCCGGGACAGTTCTCCTCCAACGCCGCCAGGAAGGCTGGCTGATCTATATTGAGAGAAAGCAGCGTCAGCGGCTCATGCTCGTCACCGGAAGTGTTTTCGTCGGTGGACCGGCAGCCGGTCAAACCAAGACATAACATCATGATCACGGCCGTGATCATTGCAATCGGCTTTTTCAATTTCATTTTTTAATCCTCCTCGTACGGCCTTTTTACTTTTGCTCTGTATACTAATCCTTTGTTCTGGTACGCAGTTCGACTAAAGCATGAAGCAGCTCTTCGCGTTCGATCGGCTTTGCCAGATGCCTGTCCATCCCGGCCTCAAACACGGCCCTCCGGTCCTCGGCGTAGGCATTGGCAGTCATGGCAATGATGGGTATGGTCTTTGCATCGCCATGACTGCCGGTGCGGATAGCTCTTGTGGCTTCCAGACCATCCATCACAGGCATCATCACATCCATCAGAATCACATCAAAGCTTCCTTCCGGGCGGTCTTCAAAAATTTCCAAAGCTTGCAGGCCGTTCTCCACTCCTGTTACCTCCATGCCGCACTCCTCCAGAATGTACCGGGCGATCTCCATGTTCAGTTCATTGTCCTCCACCAGGAGCACCCGCAATCCTCTTAATAAGGACACATCATCATCCGGTGCATGTTCCTGACGGAGCGGGGCTGTCACGTTGGGCAGGCACAGCCTCACGGCAAATTTGCTGCCCTGGCCCGGCGCGCTTTGCAACTCAATGCTGCCGCCCATCAGGTTCAGGAACTGCTTGACAATGGACATGCCTAACCCGGTTCCTTTATAGCGGCTCTTCGGGCTGTCCTCCGCCTGCGTAAAGGGCTCGAAAATCTTCTGCTGGAAGTCTTCGCTCATGCCGATCCCGTTGTCCTGAATGATCAGCGTGAGTTCAGAGATTCCACCGCCCACATCTTTGCCGCAGGCGGTGAATACAACCTCCCCGTCATCCGGCGTGAATTTGACGGCATTCCCCAGAATGTTGATTATGATCTGCCGCAGGCGCAGTTCGTCACCCGACAGCACCAGCTGTCCCACCCCGGAGAACTCCTTTTTCATCGTGAGGCCGCGTTCCTGTACCTGACCCGCCACCAGGCTGTAGCAGGCATCCAGCAGCGCCTCCACATAAAACGGCTTGTGTTCCAGCTTGACTTTTCCGCTCTCAATCCGTGACATATCTAGTACGTCATTCACCAGGCTTAAAAGATGTTTGGAAGATACTGCAATTTTCCCTAGGCAATCCGCCACCCGGCCGATGTCGCCAAGATTGCGCACCGCAATGTCGGTCATACCCATGATGCCGTTGATCGGAGTACGGATATCGTGCGACATGTGGGAGAGGAATACTGTTTTGGCGCGGCTGGCTTCCTCCGCGGTCTGCGCGGCCTCCTGCAGAGCGGCATTCATCTCCGCCTGCTGGTGCAGCAGCTCCTGGCTGGTCCGATAACGGACAATCAGCAGAATTGCCGTGGATATTGCCGCAAGCACCAGCAATGCGATGGCACCCATGCCGAAGAGCGTCATATTCAGAAAATGCTGCATCTGTGCGCTGACCACAGAGGATGGCACCACGCTCAAAATGGACCAGTCGTTTATGCCCATAGGCACGCTGGTGACATAATAGTGCGTATTCTCCGTGTCCGAAAATTCCATACAGCACTTTTCCCGGCTTGCAATAATGTCTTTCAGCTTCTCATAAGAGCCCTCAAAGCGAAAGGACATCCTCTCCAGAGGCTTGAGTACGTTGTAAACGTCTCCAATCACTTTGCTGTACGACTTGCCCCGATAAACCCGCGTCCCCACGCTGCTTACAAAAAAATTCTCTCCTGAGCCCTCAAAGGAGGGTACCTGGAACTGTTCGTAAAATAAATCCATATCCCGCACCACTGCAACATGTGTGAGGGTCACGCCTTCGGCCTTTAACACGACCGGAGTTTCCATGCGCAGCAGAAACACCATCTCATCGGTATTCTTGGGCGTTGTAGACAGGGTTATGACCTCCACCTGCCGTTTTGGTGAATCATTCTGGATTGACATCAGGTTTCCCTGCCACCGTACCCGGATTCCAGCGGCGTCATAATAATTGCCTGCATTGTCAAACACGAGAAAACTCAACTCATCCTGATCGTGGATCTTGACCTCAGAGACGATCCACTCCGTCAGTTCCGCCGTGCCGGATATCTGGGATGCTTTCATGCGATTTGCCAGGATCGCCGCAAGATTCCATTGTGCGTTGGCAACCGTGTCTGTGGTGGAAACCACCTGCGCCGAAATCTCTGTCATGTAAGCAGCACGCTCCTTGTAGATTTCCCGCTCCAGGGAATGGTAGAACAAAAACGTTAACAGGATAACAACGGAAAAAACCGCGATACAGCTCATAAGCAGCATCGGGAAACGGATCGCTCGGCGCACTTTATGTTTCTGCCCGGAATTCATTGAATTATCGTTGTTTTTCATATCAATTTTTCCCCCTACTGCTTTAACGGCAGCCAATAAAGGCTGGTATTATCGTCACGTTTTCATGTGTCACCCCTCCAGCTCCCGGATCAGTTCCCGGAGCCGGGACTTAATCTTCGTTCGGTGAATACCCTTATATCCCACTTTCTCCGCCAGGCGAAACAGGTACTCCCGGTATAGTGCCACGATCTCAGGCTGGGAGATCTCAAAGACGGTAAAGGGCTCCGAGGCATGCACCAGAAGCGCTCTGTGATTTTCCTTAACCAAAAGGGAGCTCTCCTGTTCAACATTTCCTTCCAGGGGGACGAAGTGATAGTTTTCATGGGTGTCCAAAATATGCAGGATCTTCTTCAAATGCAGGGTATAGGTCTCCGGGGTATAGTAAATAGCCCCGCTCGACCAGCAGGTAGCAGTGATGGGAACCGTACCGGAGCGGACCTGATCGGCGCTGGCCAGGTGAACGATATCAATCAGGTTGTACTGGTCCTGCTCCTGTTCCAACCGCTTCATCTCCTGAAGATAAAGCTCGCCCAGGCGTTTCTGCTCAGGATCCTCTCTTTTTCCTATGGAATCCGCAACAAGTTCAAAGGGCGCGGTCACTGCGGACAAGGAGATCAGCTTTTGAATGCGGAATCCCTGGGGCGACAGGAATTTCATAAAGCATTGGAACAGCTGTTGGGGCTCCGAGTAGGTATTCAGCATAGGCCGGCACAGGGCAAGGTAGGCCTCAAACTCCGATTCCATCGCGCGGAGCAGCCCGGGGTCTGTGGTCTGCATCGTGGCGTAGCTGGTGGGATCGCCCGCCATGGAATGGGACGCGATCGCGATTTGTCCGGGCTCCATGATAATGGTGTGCCGGTAAAGGCGGTCGCGGATATGGGGATAAAAGTAGGCTTTTACCTTGCCGGTCATGTAGAGCGGGATCCAGCGGGCCAGGGATTCCAGAATCTGATCGCCCGAGTAGATCGGCGGTATGATATGGCAGATCTGAAAGCCCTGCCGGATACAGTCCAGCAGCCAGGCCTGCATTTGGGAGGTAAAATCATAATCTTCCATCAGCCAGTCGTCGGTCTCATCGGCAAGAATGCAGATCGTACCCGGTTTCTGCCGGGCCAGCAGGTGTTGGTACATAGACCGCACCGCGGCACGCTTTCCCTCATTTCCAAAATGAATAAAATTCCCTTTACGGCTGATCGTTGCAGCCTCCAAGGTGGAGTTGGACGCAATACCTTTAATGGTCAGCGATTCAAAGCCGCGCATGAAGCGATCCACTCCATCTGCGTCACCGCACAGCCAGCAAAACAGAAATTCTGACAGCTGTTCCTTCTTGTCCATAAGGATCCGTCTGATCCCCGCCATCTCTGACAGAGCTCTTCTCTGGTATTCGCCAGTACAGCGTTCGGCAAGGAAATCCGCCATGCTGCGCAGCGGTTCCAGATTGCGTGGGAGCCCTCTCTTCCCACTGCGGAAACGGCTGATGATGGAGGGGTCTACCTGCGCTGCCTGAGCCAGCTCCCGGTTCGTCGTTTGTGTCAAATTCATGACAAAAATTAGCTTTTCATAGAACTGCAAAGTCTCATCCTCCTTTTTTATACCAGTGTATCGTAAAATGAATAAGTTTGCAACAAAATTCGCATTATGTGTCATTATAAATGACACATAAATGTCATTGTCAATTATGACTAATCCCTTGAATTTTGCCTAAAAAAGAAGTATCCTATAATACGATAGTCTTAAATTGAAAATCATGTCATTGAAAATGACAAATATATGTCATCCGAAATCAGAGCAATATGTATATTATGTATATATATTAGGTAGATAACCTGAAGGATTGAGTGTGAATCATGTTATTAGAGAGAAAAATATTAGTGGTTGAAGACAATGAAATTAACCGGGCTGCGCTTTCCCACGGGGCCACTGACTTTATCACCAAGCCCTACCGCGCCCAGGTCATTTTACACCGGGCAGCCGGTATCATCCGCCTGCGGGAGACCTCCGCCCTCATCCACCAGATCCAGTATGACCGGCTCACCGGGGTGTACAGCAAGGAATATTTCTGCCAGCAGGTCAGGGATATCTTGTTTCGGAACCCGGATGTGAAATATGATATCCTCTGTTCTGACATTGAGGACTTCAAACTGATCAACGACACCTTCGGCATAGCCGCCGGGGACCGCCTACTGCGGCAAGTGGCGGAGCTCTGCGGCCAGCGGCTAGGAGAGCGTGGAATCTGCGGCCGCCTGAACGCAGACCAGTTTGCCTGCCTCCTGGAGCACCGTGAAGACTATGCGGACGAGATGTTCACCCAGTCTGACAGCAGGATCAACAGCGGCTTTGGCGATCAAAATGTGACCATGAAATACGGCATCTACACGGTGGAGGACCGGGAAATCTCCGTAGAACAGATGTGTGACCGGGCGCTGCTGGCGGCGCACAGTATCAAGGGAAAGTATGGCAAACACTTTGCCCTCTACGACGACAAGCTGCGGGGCACGCTGCTGCGCCGGCAGGCCATCACGGACGGCATGGAGACGGCTCTGGCCACGGGGCAGTTCGAGGTCTACCTGCAGCCCAAGTACCAGATCCGGGACGGCCGGCTGGCGGGAGCTGAGGCGCTGGTGCGCTGGAATCATCCGGACTGGGGCCTGCAGTCGCCCGCGGAGTTCATCCCCATCTTTGAACGCAACGGCTTTATCACCAAGCTGGACCAATATGTCTGGGAGCGGGCCTGCGCCCTGATGCAGGCGTGGGATGAGAAAGGTTATCCCAGCGTTAACGTTTCCGTCAACGTCTCCCGGATGGATATTTACAACACAGACCTGGTGGACCTTCTCACGAGGCTCATACAGCGGTACGGCCTCTCTCCTTCCCGTCTGCACCTGGAGATAACGGAAAGCGCGTACACGGATACTTCCCGACAGCTGATCGAAACCTTGGGCGCTCTGCGCAGACTGGGCTTCGTCATCGAGATGGACGATTTTGGCAGCGGCTACTCTTCGCTGAATATGCTCACGGAAATGCCCATCGACGTGCTGAAACTGGATATGAAGTTTATCCAGACGGAGATTACAAAACCTGCCGGCCTGGGCATCCTGCGCTTTATCGTCGATCTGGCCCGTTGGATGAAATTGAGCGTAGTGGCGGAGGGTGTGGAGACTCGAGAACAGCTGGAGAGACTTCAAAACAATGGATGCGACTACGCTCAGGGGTATTATTTTGCCAAACCCATGCCTGTGGAGAATTTTGTTTCGGTCTTGACAGCGCAGGCCCCTTCCGCAGACGTGGAAAGCAGCCGGTCTGTCAGCTCTGTGGACCACATGGGCAGGCTTCTTTTGGTGGCCGACGAGAACGAGGAATACCGTACTCAGGTGCGCAGGACTTTTTCTGACTGCTTCAAGGTACTGGAGGCGACCGGCGCGAGTAAGACCATTGTTGGTCTTGGAAAGGATGAAATCGATGAAAAAAATGATGACTGCCTGGGAGACGTTTCAGGCTTTTTGCAGCGCCTGGTTCGAACGGAGAAACGCCGAGGAGGTCTATCCCTTTTTAGGCGATGAGTTCTGCTTTGTGGGCACCGGGGAGGACGAGTTCGCCCACAGCCCCCAAGAAATGAGGGATTATCTGGCCCGGGACATTCAGGAGATCCCTGAACCCTTCACGGTGGAGCTTACGCTCTTTCAGGAGCAGGAGATCGATGCGGACATCCGCAACCTGTCCGTGGGAATGATCCTCAAGAATACCCAGTATCGCTGGCGGCTGCGGGGATTCTTTACTCTGGTCCGGCGGCAAAAGTCCTGGCGGCTGCGCACCCTGTGGTTTTCCGAACCCAGCAGCAGCCAACGGGGCGAAGAGCACTATCCTAAAACCCTGGTGATGGAAAACATGGCCAAGCAGCGGCAGGACCTGCTTAACGACTCCCTGCCCGGAGGCATGATGGGCGGGTATATAGAAGAGGGCTTCCCCTTCTATTTCGTCAACAATCGAATGTTGGAGCATCTTGGCTATGCGGACGAGGCGGATTTTGTCGCCGACATCAGGGGGCTGGTCACAAACTGCATGCACCCGGACGACCGGGCCATGGTGGACGCCGAGGTAGACAGTCAGATGGCCGGGGGCGGCCAATATGTGGTGGAATACCGCATGAAGAAGCAGGACGGCTCCTACATCTGGGTCCATGATATGGGGCGCCAAATCACGGCGGAAAACGGCAAGCCGGCCATTATATCGGTGTGCATTGACATCACCGCACAGAAAATGGCCCAGGCAGAGGTCATGCACCTGTACAATAACGTCCCCGGCGCAGTATTCCGCTGCCAGTATGACGAAGGATTTTCCGTCGTAAGCGCCAACGACGGCCTTTACAAGTTCCTGGGTTATACCAGAGAGGAATTTGCCGCTCTGGGAAACCGGATGTCAAAGGTGGTCCACCCGGAGGATCTGGGTTCTGTGCAGGCTAGGCTGGAGCTGGACCGGGATCGCGGCTGTACAATTCAGGACGAGCACCGGCTGATCTGCAGGGACGGAAGCGTCAAATGGATATCCCTAAAGGCCCAGCGGCTCACAGAGGACGACGGAAATCAATATTTCTATGGCGTCTTTGTGGATATTACAGAGGAAAAGCAGGTACAGGCGCGGGTCAGGGAGCTCTACGAGAAGGAGATGGCCTATTTTGCCCAGACTGCCTCGGCGAAGGGGAGCATTCAAGGGCGGCTCAACATCACCCTAGACTATGTGGAGAGCTACCAGGCCACCACAGGCCTGGCACTCTTCCGGCGGGGGGATTCCTATGGGGCTGCCGTGGAACGGCTGGCTGAATCCGCCGTGGACCCCGAATATGGTCATTACATTCGCACCGTGCTTAACCGGACTTGTGTGTTAAACGATTTTTCCAATGGAAAAGCCGATTACCACTTTGAATTTCTCCGCAAAAAGAAGAACGGCGGCGTCTTTTTATGCAGCACCAGCTTCCGCTTGCATACCAACCCGGAAAGCGGCGATGTCATCGCCTTTTTCTACACCCTTGATGTGACGGAGCAGAGAATGCTGGAACGGATGCTGGAGCGGGTCTCCAGCCTGGATTACGACGTCATTACGGAGATCGACCTGGCAAGCGGCGCCTACCGTCTGGTGGTCTGTGGCAGTGAGTGGAGTCCCACCGTCCCTCTGGAAGGGGACTTTCAGGAGGAAATCCGAAAGGTGGCGGCCCGCTGTATGGATGAGGCGGAGCAGCAGGAATTTTTGGAGAAGCTGGACCCTGCGTACATGCGGCGGGAGCTTGCCCGGCAAAGCTCCTACACCTTCGTGCTGGAGCTGCGGCAAGACGGCCAAAGACGGGTCAAACGATTCCAAGTTTTCTATATCGGCGAGGAGCTGGGACGGGTGTGCATGACCCGAGCCGATGTGACGAACATCGTCCGGCAGGAACAGCAGCAAAAGGAGGCGCTGGCTGCCGCGCTTGCCGCAGCGGAGCAGGCCAACGCGGCGAAAACGGACTTCCTCTCCCGTATGAGCCATGAGATCCGCACTCCCATGAACGCTATCATCGGAATGAGCGCCATCGCCGCCCAAGCCGTCGGAGACGACGAGCGAGTGGCCGAGTGCATCTCAAAGATTGGCATCTCCTCCCGATTCCTGCTCTCCCTCATCAACGATATTCTGGACATGAGCCGAATCGAGAGCGGAAAAATGCTGCTCAAAAATGAAAAAATCCCCACAGAAGACTTTATAAACGGCCTCAACGCCATTTGCTACAGCCAGGCGGCGGCAAAGGGCATGGAATACGAGTGCATTGTAGATCCCACTCTGGACGATTTTTATATTGGGGACGCCATGAAACTGCAGCAAGTGCTGCTCAATATCCTGTCCAACGCCATTAAATTTACTGGCAAGGGCGGCAAGGTCACCTTCTCTGCAGCACTGCACAGGAAGAGCAAGAACGGCTCCACGCTTCGCTTTATCGTCAACGATACCGGCGTGGGCATCAGTGACGGCTTCCTCCTTCACCTGTTTGAGCCGTTCTCCCAGGAATCCATCGGTACCACCGCCCAGTTCGGCGGCACCGGCCTTGGCCTGTCCATCTCAAAAAACATCATTGATATGATGGGCGGCAAAATCACGGTGCGCTCCATCAAAGGCATTGGGTCTGAGTTCACGGTGGATGTGCAGTTGGGCATCACGGAGGAGGAGCTGCTCCGTCACAACAGGAAAAAGGCACTCCCCAATTTTTCCGCTCTGAAAACTCTGGTGGTGGACGACGACGTGGCGGTATGTGAAAGCGCCGTGGCCACGCTCAAGGAAATGGGGATCACCGCCGAATGGGTGGACAGCGGACGCAAGGCCATCGAACGGGTACAATCGATGTGGGACACAGGAAAGCATTACGACATGATCCTCATCGACTGGAAGATGCCGGATATCGATGGAATCGAGACCGCCCGGCGCATCCGCGCTATCGTGGGGCCGGATGTCACCATCATTATTATGACGGCCTACGACTGGGCTTCCATCGAGCACGAGGCCACGCTGGCGGGCGTCAATCTGCTGATGAGCAAGCCTATGTTCAAGTCCTCTCTAATCTCCGCCTTCTCCAAGGCGCTGGGTGAAAAAGAGGAAATCAGTGCAGGGAATAAGCCATCAGTCTATGATTTTACCGGGCGCCGGATTCTTTTGGTTGAGGATAACGCCATCAACACCGAGGTAGCGGTGGCCCTGCTTGTGAGCAAGGGCTTTGCCGTGGACACGGCGGAAAACGGGCTGCGGGCAATCGAGCTGTTCAGCAAAACCGAGGCGGGCTTTTATGACGCCATTTTGATGGACATCCGGATGCCGCAGATGGATGGGCTGACGGCAGCCAATAATATCCGCCACATGAGCAACGCCGACGCCAAAACCATCCCCATCATCGCCATGACCGCCAATGCATTTGACGACGACATGGAAAAGAGTAAGGCGGCCGGCATGAACGCGCATTTGGCCAAACCCATTGAACCGGAGCGGCTGTATCAGGTTCTCTACGACTTTATTTTGGGCCGGGAGGAGGAATAGAAAATGGCAGATCTAAGAGAAGTCTTTCAGAAATACGGTGGAGACTATGAAACCACAATGGCCCGATTTATGGGCAACGAACAGATGTATTTGAGGATACTCTCCATGCTGCCACGGGATGAGAATCTACATAAACTGGGCCAGACATTACAGGCCGGCGACTACCCCGCTGCTTTTGACACGGCCCACACATTAAAGGGTATGGCCGGCAACCTCGGTCTGAGAAGTTCTTTATTTTCCTTCTTCCGAAGCTTCTTTTATCTGCTTTAACCTTTCCATGAAAATGAGCAATTGGGACAGCCCTGCCGAGAGTGGTGTCGAAAATTGTCGAATAAGAGAATTGGTTCAACAATGTATTATTTTTTGCTTGTTGTTGAGACTTTTCCAGTGCCTACAGGCTACAATTCCTGACAAAGGCTTTAATATAAGAGGTGTTTTCCATTTGGACAGCCTACAAGCCTGTGTTTTAACTCAACAAATGAGTTGTTTTCCTCAATTGTTGAACCAAACTCTTAATCTTCGTCTTGTGGCGCCACAGACAAGTTATTCCATTCGTTCCTGAAAAAAACTCCCTGCCTGGATTCCCGCGGGGTCAGATTGCATGTTTTCTCAGCGACTTTGCATAAGCTGCGAAGATTACCACATTGAGCAGACACAGCACGCTCAGAATAATCCATGCCGGGTAATAGCTCCCGGTGGAATCATAGATCAGGCTGATAATAACCTGCAGCATCCCGCCCAAACCGGAAGCTGTACTGAACATTCCCATTATGGAGCCAAAATTAGATTTCCCATACATAATCGGCAGGATCAAAGGCATAGACAGCGTTGCCACCGGGATTCCAATTCCGTATAAAACAACAAATAACACAATCATTGCCATCGAGTCGATCATTCCATTAATCCAAAAACCAGTAATACATAACGTAACGACAATCATTTCAAATATGGTAACCCTGCGTACGCCATACTTGTCATACAATGCGCCGGAAATGACTTTTCCAAGAATCAACGCAGCGGAACTGATCGAAATCACTGCTGCCGCAACAGACGACGGCATTCCATAATCGGTCATAAAAGGAATACCATGATTCAGTAAGGCCATACTGGCCAAGGTTAGAATTGTGTACCCGATATATACGGCCCAGGTCTGAGGTTGTTTTAAGGCGTCTGACAGGGTAAAATCATCCTCTCTGATTTGCTTTGCAGGATTCTCTTCCGATGTGAATGTTTTAGTACCATTTGTATATTTTAATTCTTCCGGACTTTTTACAACAATGAACCCGATCAAGGGGATAAGTACCACCAGCATAAAAGCTCCTGCTGTAAAATAAGAGGCTCTCCATCCGTAGCTGTTTATTATGAACGTATACAGCGGATTTAAAACCATTGCCCCGGCGCCGCTGCCCACAAATGCAATCCCCAAGGCAAAGCCTTCTTTTTTTTCATCAAACCAGTTTTTTATAAGGATTGAAATGGGAATGTTGCATGTAAAGGCAACCGATACTCCCATAAGTATGCCAGCCAGATAAAAGTATGTAATGGAAGGAGCAACCGAAAAGATAAACATACATACGGCGCTTGCTGTTGTTCCAGCCATCATCAAACGTTTCATATTATACGTTTCCAGCATCTTTCCTGCCAGCATAGAGGAAAGCATCATGGCAAAAGCTTGTATGGTAATGGTAAGTGTAAAGGAAGTTCTGGGGATTCCCAAATCCTCGGATACAGGCTTTACATACACCCCCATGCAGCTTATACAGGTCGCGAATATGAACATCAGGATCAAAAATGACACTGCTACGATGGCCCATCCTCTGGCGTTTTTTCTAATATCCAAAATTTCACCTCTATCTAATATCATCCAGCAGCTTTGCTGCTTTCTTCATATCTTCTGCTGTTTTATCCAATCTAAGGGCGAGTTCTTTTGTAAGAAACTGATAATGCTCGATCATCGCTGCTTTGATTTTTTTGTAATCCGGCGATTGTGAATCTCTCACCTCGATATATTCTTCATAGATATCCGGCATAGGCGAGAGTTTGCCGTAATACCCCCAGGTTCCTTCCATGGGTTTGTAAAGCTCAAACATCCTTCTGCACGTTTCAAGACTGAACCAGTTGATAAACTTTGTAAGCGGCACCCATCCAAAGAGATCCAGATTGACTTTATCGAGGGCAGCCAAAACAGCTTCCTTCTCCGGCCTGTCTTTGTCAAGTTCCTCAATTGCCATTTTGAGAGCTGCGGCATCTGATTGGGTCTGCATATAGGGATAGATGGTATTTTGTCCCACGCTCGATGCGATGCAGCTGCTCAGAACATGCTTGTTATACTGAATCAACTTGTGGTTTGCTTCTATTATGTTTGCCATATCCCCTTTAGCGGTATTGAATTTTTCAACAGAAGCGGTCCATGCTGTTAAAGCCTGATCGACTTTCTCCACAAGTAAAGGCTCCACATCGATTTTTTCAAATTCCTCTTTCGACATGCCCATTTGAACTTCCTTTTCCAGTGAGGAAGTCGCCGGATCGCTGTACCAGGCATCAAAATCTGCAACTCTTCTTTCCAGACTGAAATCAATCAGCCCCTCATCAAAGGCAGTTATGAGATCGAAGCTGGCGTTGGCGATCTGACCCATGGCTTTATAATCAAGATTTTCTACGCAGTCGTAATTCGTATGGTATCGGCCCAGATAATCCTCCCGCATAGAAGTCACAGAAAGGCAAGGGATTCCATGCGCGCAAAAGGTCCACTCATCTGCAATCGAAATGAGCATTTCCAGAGTTCGAACAACAGCAGGGTAATGTTCACCCTTCATGCCTTCCGCACATTTTTCTACAAGTGTCATTACTTCAGGCACTCCTCGAAACATAGTCACTGCGCCTTTTTCCGGCATCACCTCATAATTGAGGACGATTACCGTTTCGTCCCTCCACTCCGGATGGGCTATCATGGCTTCAACTGCACCATGCTGCCAATCGTACACAGTATTGATCTTGCCGTATTCTTCTGAAGACGTAAACAGGAGCCTGATCGTAGCCTCCGGTTCATATCCGGACATTATCATTGCCTTGGCGATTGTCATTACAGTTGCTACTGCTCCGGTATCATCTGCCGCACTTTTTAAATGTGCATCCTGGTGAGCAGCCAGAAGAATGACTTTATCACTTCTTTTCCCAGGAATTTCTGCAATGACATTGTATCCGATACCGCCTTCTTTTGCTAACGTCACCTGTACTTTACTTTCCAAAGTAATGCTCGTTTCCGGCGAATCTTTCAGCTGGTCTTTGAGCCAGGCACCATCCTGCCGGCTGATAAATACCGCAGGGATATCTTCAAAATTATTTTCCCCGTCCGCTCCGATTAACATATCCGGTGCATAAGTTAAATATGTCCCTTCCTTGTTTTCCGGACATGTGGTATAGATTGCGGCCACGGCGCCGCGCACAGTGGCCTCTGCAGATTGCCAGCCGACCCACACAGTATCAAAACTGCCATCCAGCACCACGATTTTGTCTTTGAAAAAATCAGGTTCTTTGCTGATCGCCTCATAATCATCTTTAAATCCTCTGCCTACATAAACAGCCTGCGCCCTGATCTCTCCAGCCGTTCCCTGAAAACCTGCAAACTGGGATGCTGTCAGAAGCCGTTTTGGTATCCTTTTTCCATCTGAGCCGGGGGATCCGTCGATCCGGATCCTGGCTCCTTTTAATTCAAATGCATCTACCGGAATCTCTTCCAGTTTGACATTCTTCAGCCCTGCTTCTTTCAATTCGTCTGCAATGAACTTTGATGTTTTATGTTCTGCCTCCGTGCCTCCCAGTCTGAATCCGATGGGGGACGATGTATAACTGAGCAGGGTTTCCACGATGCTCCTGCCATAACCCTGACAGCACAGCATTCTGCTTGTTTCATAAAAATCATTTTTATCCATTTTATGTTCCTTTCAGTTGATATATCAACTATAAATTCAAAATATAACCGCCGTTTAACGTTCCTGACGGCGATGGGCTTTTAGGTCCTGTTTAATTCCAGGTCATTAAAGCCTTTTCCAGCCTGGCGAGCAGTGTCATGATTTCTTTCAGTTCTTCTTTGCTGAAGGTTTCGTTCACATACCCCTCCAGTTTTTCAATTTCCACAAGACTCTGCTCATATAGTTCTCTGCCTTTTTTGGTGATATAGATCAGATATTCCCTTCGGTCTGCAGGCGAATCCCGCCTTTCCAGCAGCTCCTGCTTTTCCAGGATATCCAGGATCCGCGTGATCGCTGCCTTCTCTTTAAAACAGGACTCAGCAAGCATCTTTTGATTCATATTTTCTTCTGAGTTGTAAATCCGCCCAAGCACGATCCATTGATCGGTGGTGATGCCGAATTTCCTTACTGCATCCTGTGTCTGCATTTTCAGCAGTTTATTGATCCTGTATATGATTGCGTTTAATTCTGTTCTATTTCGCTGCATAACAAACCTCTTTTACATTGATATTGTTGTTATATCAATTATAACATAGTCATCTGATTTTATATACTGTTTTACCGGACAAACAGGTTTCCATAACTTTAATTCTTGATATCTTCATAGGCTCCACTTCAAAAGGGTCGTCGCTCAGGACTATGTAGTCAGCCAATTTTCCAGCTTCCAGGCTTCCGATCTCTTTTTCCCTGAACAATTGATACGCGCCGTTGATCGTATAGGCTTCCACCATATCTTTTACAGTCAGCCGCTCTTCTTTGCTCAAAAGATAAGCTGTATCATCCGGATCCGCGACTCCCATGTTCCAGGCGTTCCTCGTAATTCCCATCTGGATTCCCAGGAGCGGATCATTGTCCGGCGATACCGGATAATCTCCTGAAGCTGTAATAACCGCACCGTTTTCTTTCAGGCTTCTGAGCGGGTACATGTTCTCTGACCGATGCCGGCCAAGGGCAGGTACTTCGATATTTTCATAAAATCCGGGTTCTTTGTAATGCCAGAACGTTTGTACCGCGGCAATGATACCAGCGGCACCGAACTTGTGGAAATCCTTTTCATCGACAAGCTGCAAATGGGTGAGAACATGGCGCAGATCGGTATTACCTGCAGCTTTCCGGGCCTCAATAATCGCATCCAAGGTCATCTGAACTGCTGCATCTCCAATCACATGCGCATGTATTTGAAACCCGTTCTTTATGGCTTCCTCAAAGGATTCTGTCAGTTCACTGTATTTCCACACGGGAGTTCCGGTAAAGCCCTCTCTGTTACAGTACGCATGTTTCAGATATGCCGTATTGCCTTCTATAACGCCATCGATCATATATTTTGCCGTTGTCATTTTCAGTCCACTGCGGTTCATTTCCTCCCTCGCTTTGATTAGCTGGTCCATCCGTGATTTGCGCTCTTTCGGCCGGATCAAGATACTGCCGTTGATATGGATACCCAGTTTGTCCTTTGGATATTGGAGGATTTCTATGGGCAGCCCCTTGGCAAAAGGCGCCGCGGCCATGATCCCCGTGTAGCCCCATGCCAGCATTTTCTTTTGGAAATCCAATAAAGCTTCTGTTATTTCCTCCTTAGAAAACACATGCTTCGGAATATCGATGTCCCAAGTGTCGGTCAGAAGCCCGGTGGGACAGCCTGCTGCGTCTTTATGAATACGCCCCGGACCTTCATACACAAAGTCTTTTTTCAGAAGACCGATCGTTTCCATTGCTTTTGTATTGAGCAGCATCGAGTGCATATCACCGGATTGCAGGATTATCATCTTATCTTCAGCCAGGTCATCGATCCATTTTGCACAGGGAGGATTCCCCTCTTCATCCTGGATGCTCATATCAAACCCGGTTCCATAAAGGGTATCCTGCTTTGGATGTTCTTTCAGGAAGCTGCCAATGCGTTCCCTCAGTTCTTCCCTGCTCTTTAAAGAAAAAAGATCCGCTTCCAACAATTCTGTCAGAGACATGCCTGGAACGTGGACATGGGAATCGATCAACCCGGGCAGCACCGTCTTTCCCTGCAGATCGATGATTTCCACATCCTCTGTTACTGGCGCTTGCAATTCGCCTACAAGCTCGATTCTTCCGTCTGCGCGGATCAGCATATTCTTTTGCGGCTTCTTGTTCCAAGAATCTCCTTTTACCGTATATATCCTTCCATTTGTAAGCAGTTTTTTTCTCATTTTTCCGCACCAACCCTGACAGCTTCTTCCTTCCTGCTTTCTTTTTTAAGCAGCATCGTGATCAAGAAGAAGGTCACTGCACCTGCAAGGCAAAGGATTGCGCCGTAAGTAAAGGTCATGACAGACGTGCATCTTGTCGTTACCTGAGTTCCGATCAACGCAGCTCCTGCCCCTGCAAATACCAGGATGCCGTAAGTAAATCCAAAATTCCTTTCGCCAAATACCTGCATGGATGTATCGGGGATCAATGTGAGGATGGCACCCGCGCCAAGTCCCAGGATAATGATGATAATCAGGAATAAGGCGTATTTATCAACCCCAACCGCCACAAGGATCAGCGCCGCTGCTGCGCAGACAATGCACAAAAGCATAAAAGATTTGACCGGTCCAAACCACTTATCTGACATAAAACCGACAACGATGCCGCCAACACCGCAGGAAATCTGCCAGGCAGAGAAGAAAAGCGCTCCTGCGGTCGTCCCTACTCCTACCGCGTTCTGCGCCACCAGCGACAAGTTTGCGGAAAGGCCATTGCAAAATGCAGTGCCTACGACAACGCCTATAATCAGCAGCCAGAAAGAAGGTTTCCTAAGGATCTGTACGACTGTATAATCAGGCCGATCGATATATTTGGATTTTTCCTCTTCATCCAGTTTCTTTTCCATATTGGCCGGAACATAGCCTTCCGGAGCTTCTACGATCAGGAATCCGCAAATGAATACGATTGCTCCATAGATGATTCCCTGAAGCGCGATCCCGTGCATCAGATCCATGGTTCTGGTCAGCCACTCGATAAAGGGAGCCAGCAGGGCGGTGCCCAGAGAAGTGGCGCCAATAAAGAGCCCGGTGGCAAAAGCGCTTTTGTCTGGGAAAAGAGCTCCTACGTTTGCCAGCTGGGATACATAGACCACGTACATACACAGACATGCGATGCTGTCTGTGATCACAAACATGATCGCCGAGGTGGAAAAGGCGCTGAGGATCACTGCGGCGCCGAAAGCGATGCCTCCGACTTTGAGCGCGAATTTGCTTCCGTATTTTGCATTGAGTTTGCCGCCGATCAAGGACCCCGGAAGCCCCACTACCATCATAACGGTCCAGACAAGGATGACCACGCTTGGGTCCCAGCCCAGCTTTTCATTCATCGGGCCTATGTAAATCGTCAGATTGTATACATAAGCCGTTACCGATCCCACCAGCATCTGGAGAACAAGAACGATCCAGCGTCTTTTATCGATGCTGCTGACTGTCATTTGGTTACTGTGTTTCATTACAAAACCTCCTTCATACAAGAAATACATTTCCTTTTATATCTTCAATGCGATTTGATAAGCATCCTTGATTGCATCCATTAAACTGCCAGCTTTTACCGCATCTCCAACCGTATATACTTCTTTCACTTCAGATCTGTCAAAAAACGTTTCTTTCGGCAGATACCCGGTTGCCATGACCACGTGATCTGCCGGAATCTTCATGATTTTATGCTCTTGTTCGATTTCGATTTCTCCATTGAGAATTCTGCGCAGCCGGGTCGATGTAAGAACTTCGATATCATGCCGCTTCATCAGATCCCGGAGCATTGAGGAGTTTGCCATACTGAGGAATTTTCCCTGTAGAATATCCTCGGCCATTTCGATGATTCTCACACATCCTCCGTTAAGGGCCAGCTGGTAGGCCGCCTCACATCCTGACAGGCCTCCTCCAACTACCACGGTTTTCCCATCTAAGCAGCATCCTTTCAGCAGCAGCTCCTTGACTTCTATAACATGACTGCTGTCTGCCCCTTGGATTGGCACTTGCCTTGGAAAAGCTCCACAGGCATTGATCAGAACGTCCGGATTTACTTCCCGGATCAGTGCCTCATTGACACAGGTGTTTATCACGACTGGGATCTGGTTTTCCTCCATTTGATGTTTATACCAATCGATCAGCTTTTTATCAGCTTCTTTAAACGCCGGCGCTGCGGCAGCGGTAAAGGCGCCGCCCAATCGACCGCTCTTCTCATAAATCACCACCTCATGTCCCCGCTTTTTGGCAACTCTTGCCGCCTCCATGCCGCTGATACCTCCTCCTACTATCATGACGTTTCGTTTCTTTTCTGCAGGAATCAGCTCATATTCCTTTTCTCTCATGGTAGCAGGTCTTAATGCGCAGGAAACGCCTTCACCGGCGAGCAATGATCCCAAACATCCGTTATGGCATGCGATGCATGGTCTGATATTTTCAAAGTCTTCCTTTCGTATTTTCTCCACGTATTCCGGTTCGGCAAGAAATTGTCTTGCGATTCCAACCGCATCGATCTTATCGTTTTCAATCGCCTTTGCCGACAGATCCGGATCCTCCATTCTGCCTGCGCATATGACTGGTATCCGGACAAAGTTTTTTATGTATTCTGCCTCGGGCAGATTGCATGCTTTGTGCATATATACCGGTGGGTGCGCCCAGTACCAGGAATCGTAGGATCCGTTATCCGCATCGAGCGCATCCGCACCTGCTTTTTCCAAAAGCCTTGCTACTGCCGGACTTTCTTCCAGGTTCCTGCCGAACTCCACGTAATCCTCGCCAGGAAGTGCTCCCGAATTAAAGCCTTTCATTTTGCTTACTGCGCCATACCTTACCATGATCGGGAAATCCGCTCCGCATTCCCTCTTGATGCCTTTTATAATCTCCGTTGCAAACCGCAGTCTGTTTTCAAGGCTTCCGCCATATTCATCCTTTCGATGATTGGTATTTGCAATGGCAAATTGATCGAGTAAGTATCCTTCGTGAACCGCATGTATTTCTACACCGTCGATTCCGGCGGACTTTGCCAAGGCAGCAGTCTCGATCATAGCAGCGATGATCTTTTCGATCTCTTCTTTGTTCATTTCTCTGTGGATGCGCTGTCTATTCCAAACATTAGGAAGCTGCGAGGGTGCAAATTGCACTTTATTAACATCTGCTCCTGCAAATTTCTGGCCCACTTCCAGGTTGGCAACCCTGCCAAGCCCCGCTCCAATCTGCATAAAAAATTTTGCTCCGGCATCATGTATTTGCTCCATCAGAGTTTTTATGGGTCCCTCAAATACGTCAACAGCATCATTCACCCAGTAATCACGTCCAAACATGTCATATACCACAGAGCAGCCTGAAATGATCAGGCCGACCCCGCCTCTTGCCCGTTCTATGTAATATTCGGTGACACTGCTGTTGAACTTTCCTTTGTTGATGAGTGCGGTCCCCGTCATTGCGGTCATGACTATTCTATTTTTAAGCTGAAGCTTTCCGATTTTAAAAGGAGTAAAAAGTATTTTATGTTCTCGTTTCATTGGTATCCCTCTCTGTTGTTTGATTTTTCTAAATATTATTATATCTATTTTAATTGATATGTCAACTAT
This sequence comes from Hominibacterium faecale, assembly GCF_020734085.1. NCBI lineage: Bacteria > Bacillati > Bacillota > Clostridia > Peptostreptococcales > Anaerovoracaceae > Hominibacterium > Hominibacterium faecale. Next base: position 309,005 of record NZ_JAJAGH010000003.1, on the reverse strand, counting down.
TAATTTGTTAACTTTTTTTGGATTGCTCTATTTATTTGATTATCTTAAATAGTGAGTATACTCGAACCGGTGCAGGAATTAAGTTTATTCCGAAAAACATATGCCGTCTTTAATTCGCAAAAGCATGTGCTGCCGGACGCACACCAATAGGGCTGCTGCATGAAGCAAATCGCTTTTCATGCAGCAGCCCTATTTCTTAGATCACACGAATTTTAGTCAATATGAAAACAGGATATTTTTTTGATCAATTGGGACAGCACTGTTGCATCATAATCACCTACCCCTTGATCAGCCAGTACTTTTAAGTTCTTTGGTGCAAACAGCCGCCATCTCTTTTGAAGCACAAAATCATTCTGTCTTTTGATAGAGTTTTCCGCAGTGATAGACTTCCAGAGCAGCCAGCAGCTTATCCGGTACAAGAGAGTATAACCAGCGGCTTACGTTCTTCACTGTTTTTCCATTTTACCAAATCTGAAAACGCATTACGTTGCACATTTTTCCTAGAATTTATCCGCCAAAAAACACATTTTTTCAAACCCTATATTATAACGCTGTCCACTACGGTGCGAAACAATTAGCTCAACAATTAAGTTGTTTCCCCAATTGTTGAGTCAAACGATACATTGCCCTACAACTACACAAGCAGATACCCCTGGACTTTTTCCAGCCATGCGATATAAGTCTCTTCCCGCATGACCGCACCTTCCAATAGGATATAATCTCCAAAGCGGTCCGTCCCCGCTTTGGGAACCTTTACATATTCGCTTAATCGCTGCGAAAGAAATTCCAGCTTCAGGCGGCGCTGCCGGAGCTGGCTTTCTACCAGCTGGCACAGGTCCTGCGTATCCATTTGGTCACCAAAGTAGGCCCGCAGCCGAAACTTGTCCTTGGGCGTAGGTTCTAATAGTTCGTCTTTTATGAGCCAGGTGTGCAGTTCTTTGCGGCCGCGCTCGCTGATGGAATACATTTTCTTTTCCAGCACGTCTCCGGCCACCACCACATGAAAGGTAACCAGGCCTTCTTCTGTCAGGCGTTTCAACTCCGGATAAATCTGGCTGTGCTTTGCATTCCAAAAATTCGCCAACTCGGCATTGAAAATTTTCGCTATATCGTATCCGGTCATATCTTCACGGCTCAGCAGGCCTAAAATCGCATATTTTAATGTACGCATCCAATCTCCTCCTAGAACTTGTTCTATTTTAACATAAGGGCTTCACCGCCTGCAATCTTTTTTGTCAAAGCAAACATGTAAATATTGACACGTTCAAAGTTATATGTTATTCTGCAACCAGAAAGAGAGGATTCTAAAATGAGCAGATATCGAACGCTTTTTACACCTGTAAAAATAGGAAAGTTAGAAATCAAAAATCGTTTTGCCATGGCTCCCATGGGGCCCCTGGGCCTTGCCGATGCCGAAGGCGGCTTTAACCAACGGGGGATTGACTACTACACAGAGCGGGCCAAAGGTGGCACCGGGTTGATCATTACCGGCGTCAGCTTTGTTGACAATGTGGTAGAGGAACACGGTATGCCCAATGTCCCATGCTCGACCCATAACCCAGTCCACTTCACCAGGACCTCTCGGGAAATGACCGAGCGCATCCACGCTTACGGGGCAAACGTTTTTTTGCAGATGTCCGGTGGTTTTGGACGCGTGACGATTCCCACAAACCTTGGCGATTTTCCGCCGGTAGCACCTTCGCCGATCCAACACCGTTGGCTGGATCGTACTTGCCGTGAGCTGACGGCAGAAGAAATCAAAACCATAGTAGAACAGTTTGGAAAAGGCGCTTACAATGCCAAGCGTGCAGGCTTTGACGGCGTGCAGATCCATGCAGTCCATGAAGGATATCTCATCGACCAGTTTGCCATCGCCTTGTTTAACCAAAGAACCGATCAGTACGGCGGCAGCCTGGAAAACCGGCTCCGCTTTGCGAAGGAGATCGTCGAAGAAATCAAGAGAACCTGCGGCGAAAATTTCCCTGTGACTTTGCGCTATTCACCCAAGAGCTTTATTAAAGATTTGCGGGAAGGAGCCCTGCCGGGAGAGGAATTTGAGGAAAAAGGCCGGGACCTGGAAGAAGGCGTGGCAGCGGCAAAACTGCTGGTAGATTACGGTTACGATGCGCTTGATACAGATGTAGGTTCCTATGATTCCTGGTGGTGGAGCCATCCCCCTATGTACCAGGAAAAGGGGCTCTACCGGCCTTATGCTAAATTGATGAAAGAGACGGTAGCGGTGCCGATCATCTGCGCCGGCAGGATGGATGACCCGGAAATGGCTCTGGCCGCTGTCACTGAAGGCACTTGTGATCTGGTCAGCTTGGGAAGGCCGCTGCTTGCCGACCCGGAATACGTCAATAAGCTTCGTGCTGGAAAGGTGGATGAAATACGACCCTGCATTTCCTGTCAAGAAGGCTGCATGGGCAGGATCCAGGAGTACTCGGCCCTTAATTGTGCGGTGAATCCGCAAGCTTGCCGCGAGCGTTACGCTGCGTATAATCCGATCACGAAGAAGAAAAAAGTTGTGATCATCGGCGGCGGCGTTGCTGGCTGCGAGGCAGCCCGCGTCTTGGCTATTCGGGGCCATGAGCCAGTACTATACGAAGCGGCCGGGCGGCTGGGCGGTAACCTTCTTCCCGGCGGAGCACCGGATTTCAAGGAGGATGACCTTGCCTTGGCCGATTGGTTCGCCAAGCAAATGGAGCTTCATAATGTTACGGTACATTTAAACACCAAGGCAACTTCTGAGGTAATAGCCGCTGAAAAGGCCGAGGCTGTGATTCTGGCCACCGGGTCGACTCCGAAGCGGTTTCGCCTTGGCGATGAGGAGAACGTTTATACAGCATCAGAAGTGCTGATGAAAGAAAAAGCTTGCGGGGATACAGTGGTGATCATCGGCGGCGGCCTTGTTGGATGCGAAACGGCTCTTTGGCTTGCCAAGGAAGGAAAAAAAGTGACCATCGTAGAAACGCTGGATAAAGTACTGGCGGTCAATGGGCCCCTCTGCCATGCAAACAGTGAAATGCTGGAGCGGTTAATCCCGTTCCATGGCATTGAAGTGCTCACAGGCGCTGCAGCAAAGTCCTATGAGGCGGGAAAGCTTACCGTGGAAACCGCCCAGGGCAGCAAGGTTCTCCCTTGCGATAGTGTCATCCTTGCCGTTGGCTATGAATCCAACAGGCAGCTCTATGAAGAGATCCAGTATGATTATGCGGACCTGCATCTGTTAGGGGATGCGCGCAACGTTTCCAATATTATGTATGCCATATGGGATGCCTTTGAAGTGGCTAATAACTTGTAGAATATAATCTTAATTGCTACATAGGATAAAAAAAGGAGGGGCTGTCGCATTCGTTTGAAGCGCCCCCCTGTCAAGTAGACAGATGGAAAAAAAAGTTTTCTATCTCCAGCCGTAGTTGTTCGGCTGGAGATATTTTTATGCAGCTATTGTTTGCAGGTAGTGCCTGTATTCTAAAGGCGTCATGCAGTTGAGTCGTTTTTGATATCGTGAGCCATTATAGTAATCTATGTACTCGGTTACTGCCTGTTTTAGTTCTTCATAGGTATGAAACGTTTTTAAGTAATACATTTCAGATTTTAGCATCCCCCAGAAGCCTTCCATTGGACCATTATCAATGCAGCAAGACACTCTGGACATACTCTGGGTTATACCGGCATTATCCAACTTTTTCTTAAATGATTTTGAGGTATACTGGTATCCACGATCACTGTGAAAAATCAGTTTCCCGGTTCAGCTTTCTTGTCATTTGACGATAACCTAAAATCCCACTTTTTTCCTCATAAGCTTCTTTTATCAGTGGCAGAAGCTGCCCGTTAAAGACCAAAGTTTTTGTTCTGGTAATAGTTCTTTTACTTTTTCAGACATAAAATATGCTCCCTCCTAAGTGACAAGTTTTTGTTATTTCACTTGTCTACCTAGAAGGGAGCATAGCAGAAACATTCGGAGAGGCGTTGCTCCGCCATTCTGGTTCCGAAGGAGTGGGCCCTTCTGACCCGGATTCATAAAAGGTGAAACGTAAAATGATCGCTTGAGCTTGTTTTGCTCTAAGTTCGCGATGATTTTTCATCGTGGGAAAAGCTGCCAGACACAGATCACGATGTGTTATACGTTATTGTCCATTGAGTGCAGCATAGCCTCAAAGTGGAATATCGTGAAATTTTTTCGTCGTGGCAAACAAATTATAAGATGCGAGCCGCGTCGAGCATCTTTCACTATTCTATACCTTGCGGCAACGCCGCATTCAATGGTTAGAATAGTATAACTTGCGAGCCGCGTCGAGCATCTTTCACTATTCTATACCTTGCGGCAACGCCGCATTCCGATGGTTAGAATAGTATAACTTGCGAGCCGCGTCGAGCATCTTTCACTATTTTATACCTTGCGACAACGCCGTATTCAATGGTAAAAATACTATAAATACATATCCTCTAAAGATATCAGCTTAACCTCTCCTGCATCCGCTTTTTCAATCAATGCATCGGTAAATCCACCTTTGGAGAACATATAGAAATGATATTTATTTCCAAGTCCGAATACTTCTGCATAATCCTGAAGCAGCTGCAATTCATCTATGTTAATTTTTTCATTTTTATATTTACACGAACCGATGATATATTCTTTTCCTTCTGCTACCGTGCCAACAATATCGATCTGTATTTCTTTACGATTTTTCTTATCTGTTCCCCACCACTGTCCGATTTCTTTTATAACATAATCGGGGTTGTTTTCATAATATAACAGATATTCTTTGCACATTTTCTCGAAAACTAAACCCATATAATCAGGATAGTTTTTCCTTATTGCCGCATCGTAAATTAGTTTGATTCTACCTGCGTTTACAGACGACAGGTTTTTAGAAACAAACCTGTACCAAAATCTGAAGAAATTATCTTCAATAACATAAATCGTTTTCTTTCCAGGTTTTTCTGTAATCGGTGTTTCTTTTCTCACGATCTCAAGATCCAATAAAACTTTCAAATACTTGCTGCATGCACCTGTAGCAAGGCCAACTTTCGTCGCAATTTCATTTACTCTGGAAGCACCTCCTGCGATTGCGCTTATAATAGAATTATAGACAGCAGGCTCTCTAAGTTCCTGTTTCAGCAGGTTTTCAGGTTCTTCAAAAAGATAAGCCGATGAATCAAAAATATTCTCTATGATCGCTTCATCCACATCGTTTACCACATCCAGTTTATTGATGTAGTGGGGTATTCCTCCAGTTATCCCATACACTAAGGCCTGGTCACCCGCATCCAATTCCGGATTAAATACGGTAATTTCTCTGTAATTCATTGCCTGGATTTTATATTGTGCCGTCCTTCTCCCATACAAAGGGCTTTCATATCCAAGAACTTGATTTTCCATGAAGCTCATAGATGAACCGCATAAAATCAAATAAAGATTGCTGTCCTGCCATACATGATCGATAATATGCTGCAATCTGGAAGATACAGATCCGTCAGCCTCGGCAAGGTAAGGATATTCATCTATTACAAAGACAACCTGCTCTTTCTTTACAATATTTGTAATCTCATCAAAGGCATCCGCAAAGCTTGCATAAATTGGCGCTTGTGGGCTTTCAGGCTCTTTGTACATATAGATTGCCTTTGACAGCTCCTCCAAGTTATCCTGCGCAGTTCCTCTAATCGCCGAGAAATATATATCTTTTTTATCTTTGCAAAATTCTCTAATCAGTGAAGTTTTTCCCACACGACGTCTGCCATAGATAATAACACACTCAAATCTATTTTTATTATATCGTTTATTCATGCTCTCTAGTTCTTCGCTTCTTCCAAAAAACATAATGTCCCCTCCTATCTTTAAAGCTAACTCTTAATCTACTAACTTATAAGTTAGTTTCATCACATTATATTTCTTTTATGCGAAATATGCAATCTGTCAACAATAAAAAGATCATTTTTTTAAATTATGGATATTTGTATTGTCAAAGGATTTCAGCACAAAGCAAAAGAACCCGCTTAGATTTCAACGAGTTCGTAGTTTAACGATTTTTGATCTCTGGGCAGAAGTTGGATGGAACAAAAGTCAGTAAAAATACATAATGGAGGAGTATTTTTCTCTATATGTTTTCAGGCTCTTTGCTTTCAGTTCAACATATCGTTCCTTTCCCATTGCCATTAGAAACTCTTTGAAGGATAATGGATAGAGCTTCAGGAACTCTACTTTTCCAACAGGAAAAGATGTTCCGCCATGTAATGCGATGCCAAGCAATAAACCTGCACAGATGACATGATATTCTGGTGAGTCTTCGAAAAAATATTTCAGGCTTGATAATGCCTTCGGGACTTCTTGCACCTCATCAAATATTACATTTTTTTATAACAAAAGTTATAGCGAATTTCTGATTATCTTTGCATTAGGTGGCAAATGTCGGTTTAGCCTGATATTTCAGGCTTTTCCGGCATTTTCGTTTACGGAAGATACTCGGCACAACTCGGCATTTCCAAGCCTCACTCGGCAATCAAAAGTAGTAAAAGTGTAGTAAAAACTGCCCTTACTACTATGCCGCCAGCCTATCCATTTCAGCCTTCGCAGAAGCGTAGGTCGCATGTGCGTAATAGTTCAGCGTCATGGTGATATTGGAATGGCCCATAATGTACTGTAATGCTTTCGGGTTCATTCCCGCATTGGCTAAACGAGTACAGAAAGTATGCCGCATGGTGTGGGGAGTGATGTTCGGGAGAGCTTCATTCTCCTTGTGGTTCTTGTTGTACTTTTTTACAAGCCCCCTGAACATGCTTTCATAGTTGGACGCCGTTTTGGGATAACCGTTCTGATTGAGAAACAGGAAATTCTTGTAACCGTCAATATTGACCGCTGCTGCCTTTCCCCGGTTCTTCACAGCCCGTTTCAACGCCTCATAGACCTTATCGCTCATGGGGATTTGCCGGATACCATTTTTGGTTTTCGGCGCGTCCACATAGTAGCCGGTCTCACTGTCTCTTAAAAGCTGATGATCCACATTGATCTGCTGGTTGGCAAAATCAAGATTAACCGTCAGGCCACAGAGTTCGGAAACACGGAGGCCGGTTCCCAGAAGAATAATGATCTCGTCGCAATACTTCCGATAGACCGGATCACCGGCTGCAAAAGCAAGAAGGCTGTCCTCCTGCTCCTGAGTCAAAGCGATTTTTTCTTCCGTGTCATCCTCCAGGACCATATCCAGGGCAAAGTTAAACGGGTTCTTGCGGATACAGTCATCCTCAATCGCCGTGTAGAAGGCCGCCTTCAATGACCGTTTCCAGTTGTTGATGGTCTTATAGGCATAGCCTTTTTCGTCCATCCTGATCGCCCATTCTTTGGCGTCCGACTGCTTCACGGTATCAATGCTTTTGGCTCCCAGCGGATCAGCTTTCAGCACCGCCATCAGATACTCACGGCCCTTCTCGGTACTCCGCTTGACATTCTTGCGGTGGCTGTTCTGCTTTGCATAGAGCTGGCAGACTGTCATTTTCTTCCCGATGGTGTCAATGCCATCGTCAAGGTCCCGTTGGATTTCCTTCACCTTTTCCCGGAGCGGGAGGTCATCCCGCTTTCCGGCCGGAGTCTTGTCGGTGGCGACCAGCCTCCAGGAGTACACGAATTGAGGTTTCCCGTATGCGTCCGTATATTTGTAAGCGTATCTTCCGTCTTTTCTCTGGCTCTCTCCAGTCCTTAAAATTCGACCTTTGCTATCGCGTCTTTTCTCTGACATGATGGTAAGCTCCTTTCCATTCCTGGAATGAGCCTTGATACGCTATACATAAATTATACCGCGCTTTCGGCTCATTGTCAGCCGTTATTCTCAAATGACCTCCATAGAATCGATCACTTTCTCAAACTGCTTGCGTTTGATCTGAAGCCTGTTGCCATTCATAATCAGCCAGCCCGCGTCAGGGTTATCTTCAGCTAACTTGCGAAGTTTCTTTTCCCCGATACGAAAGTATTTAGACGCCTCCTCGATGGTAAGCGTGTATTTTTCCCAGATAGGAATGTCGTTCGTGTTCATAAAATACAACACCTCCTGTTATAATGTAACGTCCCCCTTTCAAGAGGACGGTGTTGATTATTAAAGAGGCAAATACGGACGGCTGCTGGCGCAGCTCCACGGGAATCTCACCCCGGCCCATGCTGATGGGTGCGGCGCGCAATGCTTTGTGGGCGTTCAACGCGCGAGTATCTTTGACCTGCCCTATACGTCCGCAGGCTGCCACGCCCGCTTTGCGGCCTGGTGTGGATCGCTCGCTCCCAGGAGGGAGGTTCATGGCGCACCGGCCGTATGGCTCGATACAGGACAGAATGTATCCGTCTGCCTTATGCTGCGCGGCGGCCTCCCGCCGGGCTTTCTTTGTCAAGGTGCGGGGCGTTGTGCGGAAAGGGGAACGCACAATGCCCCATTCCCGGATCAGTTCAGGTCAAAATCCAGGATGGCGATAATCAGCTTCGTTTCCAGCCTGCGGCGCAGTTCTTCATCCACATAGGAATGAGGGCAGCCGTGAACGTCATAGCTTGTCCTCGTGGAAAGCGCGGCTATGTAACCGGAATAGTGGAGGACTATCGCATTTACCGCATCCGGCTCTCCCCGGACAGCGGCGGCGATAACAGGGTAAGGAAGCAGGGCCGCCCGTGTGCTTGCAGATTTAAGCATCCACATCACCTCCCATCAGCTCCTTCAGCAGCCGATAGGCTTTCTGCCTGCGGGCGTTGACCGTCCGGCGTGCCATGTGCATACGCTCGGCGATCTCGCGGTCTGCCATATCCAGGAAGAAGTACATCAGGAGGATGTCCCGTCCATCCTGGGGCAGCGCGTTCAGCGCCTCGGCCAGCCGGTCGTTTTCGATCAGGATCACATCTCCCCCGATGGGGAAAGATGTGTATTCCCAGGGATACCGGTCATAGGATGCAAGCTGCTCCATCGTTCCCTCCGGCAGCTCGCCGAAAGCGACTTCGCGCGATTTCCTGCGGCTGATCTCCCGATAGCCGTTGTAGGCCTCGCACTTCAACACTTTCTTGCAGAAGCTGTCAAAGGTATGCTGCTTGTATTCATAGTGGCGGTCAGGTGTCATTGTCTCACCTCCCTTCTTGCCGGGAGGCAGGTCATTTCTTCCCCTTTCGCCCACTACTCGTCTGCTGGATGCCTCTTTTGGCTGGTTCTCCTGGAAAAGTTTCAAGAAAATTTCTTTACCGCTCATGGTATGTGCTCCTTTCGTTTGGGTTGATAGGACCGGATCGAAACGAAGGGGCGGGGAGCGGCACCGGGGCAACAGAAAAGCGCCCGGACAGCATGAAGCTATTCGAGCGCAAAAAGCACGATATTCAGTTAAAAAGCGACGATTTTCGCAACCGCTGCCAGACTTCCCCCATTCTGCGGTCAGGCTTTTTTTGACGGTAGTAAAAATCCCGTCAGAATTTGTCGGCAGTTAGGTTGTGTCATGGCGGCTCCCTCCTGTAAGCCGCCGTATCTGTCAGCGTCAGCGCGTCATCCCCTTTAAGGGCAAAAGGAACGGCGGCCTTGAAATGTTCTTCAAAACCGCCGGTTAGGATGGTATTTCTAAAATGGGCGCACAAAATCATCTGCCCCAAACCAACGGTTTTTTTCTTTCCCCGTCCGGGGGCAGATCATTCATTATGTAGTACAGAGCCGATGTGCGCTAATCGGTTTTCTGTATTTTTTCCTTCAATTTCTGAAAGGAAATATCACTAATGGCGTGTTCCATCCGGCAAGCCTCTTGTTCCGCTGTTTCCAGATCAACGCCGGCGGCCACAAGCTGCTCCGTAAAAAACAAGTGGCGTTCATAGATTTTCTCTGCCACTTCCCGGCCTATGTCGGTCAGATGGAGAAATCCATCCCCATCCATCGTGAGAAAGCCTCCCTCTCGCAGAACCCCCACCGCATGGCTGATACTGGGCTTGCTGAATCCCATGTGCCGGGCAAGATCAACGGAGCGAACCATGCCCTGCTTCTTTTGGAGAATCAGCACAGCCTCCAGATAATCCTCCCCGGACGCATGAATCTTCATCTGAACCTCCTTTATGCAGATAATTTCTGCTCAGCGTTCCACATAGCTGCATACTTTCCGCCTTTAGCCAGCAATTCATCGTGAGTACCGGCTTCAGCAATCTTCCCGTTAGATACCACAAGGATTTGATCTGCATTTTTGACGATGGAAAGGGTATGAGCAATCATTACCACAGTCTTTTTCTCTTTCAGCAGATTAGCGATGGCCTGCTTTACTGCCAGCTCGTTCTCGATGTCAAGGGACGCTGTTGCTTCATCCAAAAGCAGGATCGGGCTGTTTTTCAGGATAGCGCGGGCGATGGAAATTCGCTGACGCTCACCGCCAGAGAGAAGGTTTCCGTTCTCGCCGGTCGGCGTATCATATCCCTTTTCCATCTTGCGAATGAAGCCGTCACAATTAGCCTCCCGGCAAGCAGCCTCGATTTCCTCGTCCGTGGCATTGGGGCGGGCGTGCCGGATATTGTCCCGGATGGTATCATCAAAGAGAAATACATCCTGGTCTACCATAGAGATTTGTTCCAGTACACGCTCTGCGGCCACATGGTTAATCGGTTTGCCGCCGATTGAAATGGTTCCTCCATTCGCCTCATAGTATTTTGCAATCAGGTTCAGAATGGTGGATTTGCCGGAACCGGAGTCCCCGACAATGGCAGTGAGCTTCTGGTCTGGCACCGTAAAGGTGGCGTGTTTCAGCACCGGCTCTCCGGGTACATACGAGAAGTCCACACTGTCGAAGGTGATTTCATGGGTGGCCGTTTGAAGCAGCTCCATACTGCCAGTTTCCTCTGGTTCGTTCATCACACCCAGGATTTTGTTTTTGGAAATCATCAGGCTCTTATAGCTTGTCAGGTCTACAAAAATAGAGTTTGCCAGCTTTGCACAGAACAACGGCAGCATACAGATCAGAAGATAAGATACTGTATCCAGTGTTCCGGCCGCCCAGGGCGCATAAGCTGTCCAGATAACAAGCGGGCAGGACAGCCAGCTTAAAATGCCAAATCCAGCGCCGATAGGAAGGACTTTCGCTTCGTACACAAAGCTGATCCGACAGAACTCCCGCATGGCGTTGATAACGGTTTTATTCTTCAATCCACCTACACCATAGGCCCGGAAAGTTTGAATACCAGACATATACTCCACAATGCTGCTGACATTCTCCGCACAAATATCATTCTTTTCTTTACCATACTTCCGAACCATACGGAAGGAAAGCCACAGTCCGGGGATCAAAAGTAGGTCGGCAATCAGCAGAATAATTCCGGCAGGTACATAAATGGTCATCACAAAAATAATCAGCATGAGCGAAAGCGCAAAACTCTTTGCCAGATCACCGATCTTATGGGTCAGGATTTTTTCGTAGTTGTTTACATCGCTTGTGATGGTATTGATATAATCGCCGGTCTGCCCCAGAGTAAACCGGGACAGCGGGATACGCTTCAAATGGTCGCCCATAAAAAGCCTGATGTTTTTGCTGACCTCTGCGCCGCCAATCTGCGCTTTGGTATAACCATAACTGTAAATCAAAATACGAAGCAGGAAAATGGCCGCAATTATACCAGTCAATATCAATGCCCGGTTCATGTCAAACTGCCCTGACCACAGAAATTGCATGACAGAGTAAAGAAGCATGAACAAGCTGCCGGAGAGAAGCCCTTCCAGAACAGTCCCGCCAACGCCAATATAAAAATTACGGTTCTTTTTCAATACATCATGCTCACTCATGCTGCTCGCCTCCCTCCAACTGATAAGTAATATTCCGGGCTGTTTCGTAGTCCTCCCACGCCTTCCGATAGTAAGCATTGTTCTTTCGGACTTCCTCATGGGTTCCGACACAGGTAATTGTGTGATTTTCAACCACTGCTACACGCTCACACATCTTCAACGCGCTCAAACGATGGGCTACCACAATGACCGTCTTTCCCTTGCAGAGATTTTGAATGGCTTTGTCAATCTCCATCTGATTTTCCGGGTCAGAGGCGCTTGTGGCCTCGTCTAAGATCAAAATGGGGGCGTTCTTCAGGATAGCGCGGGCAATGGCAATCCGCTGTTTTTCACCGCCGGAGAAGCGGGAGCCGAAGCTGCCTACCTTCGTGTCATATCCATCCGGCAAAGACATGATGAAATCATCAATCTGCGCCTCTTTTGCGGCGGCCCGCACTTCTTCCAGAGTGGCGTTGCTGCCCATGCGGATATTTTCTAAAACGCTGTCACGGGTCAGGAAGGTCTTTTGAAACACAATAGCAACATTTTTCAAAATGGTATCGTAGTCCAGTTCTTTTACATTTTTCCCACCGATCAGCACCTCGCCCTCCTGCACATCATAGAACCGGGAGATCAGTTCAATCACGGTGCTTTTACCGGCACCAGACTGTCCCACAAGGGCCATGCGTTCACCATCTTTAATTTTAAGATTGACGCCTTGCAGCACATCGGTCTTGCCATCATAGGAAAACCGAACATTCCGAAGTTCAATATCGTGATTTTGGGGAAAGTCCGTTCCACCCTCATAAATAGGAATATCCAGGATTTCTTTGGCCTTAGTAACAGCGTTCAGCACATTGGCAAAATTAGTCCCCAGTTCCTGCAGGGGGCGGATTTCCGTCAGATACATGGAACCTACATAGACGAACAGCAAAAATGCGCTGGCCGCCAGCGAGCCTTTCAGGAAAAACATTCCGCCGATTGGAACCATCAGCAACATCCCACATTCGATGATAACTACGAAAGCCGCATAAGGTGGCCCCATACGCCGAGAAGTTTCATTCCACATGGCGTTTTCTTCCTGGATAGCGTCTGAAAACTTTTGAAACGATTTGCTTCCCATATTATAGGCTTTACTCAATTTCATACCACTGATGTACTCAATCATAACCGAGTTCAGTGTGGTAATGGAGCGATTGGCTCGTTCCATCAGGTCATCCGTGTTGCGGAACATCATTCCCATTACAACAACAGCAAGGATCAGCGGAACCAGGGAAATCAATGCCAGAGGAATATTGACGGTCATCAGATAAATAAAGATGACCACCGGCCCAACCAGATAGCACACAAGGTCAGGAAGGTTATGAGCCAGGAACAGCTCCAGCTTTTCAATATCTTCATTCAGAACCGTTTTTATATCTCCGATGCGCCGTTCATTCAAGGCCCCCAAAGGCGCTCTGGCCATGTGTTCTGCAACCATGCAGCGCACTTTGAAAAGAGCGCCATAGGCCCCTTTGTGGGCTGCTACACCAGAACAGCCAAACAGGGCAAACCGCAAGGTTACCGCCACTGCAATCATTGCTACGGTCTGCACAACCAATTCCTGCGTGCAGGTATGATTGAATGTGGCGTCCATCAACCGGTAAATTCCAATGTAAGGAACGATAATGCAAAGGCCGCTGACCGCCGATAGAAAAATCGCCAGGAACAGCCAGATTTTTTGCTCACCGGCCCAGTGGAGTAGCAAAACTACTCTGTTTTCTTTTTTCTGTTTCATAGATTACCCCTCCTTTCCATCTGAAACAGAGAACAGCTCTCTCAATTTCGGGAGGGCATCCATTACAACAGGTACATCATCGGGCATTTCGCCCTCGTCAAAATGCAGGACGCGGGAGCAGGTTCGGCAGACAAACTCAAAATCATGGGTAACGATGAGAATAACCTTTCCCATGTCAGACAATCGCCGGATCAGCCCTGCCACCTGTGCCATACTGTCAAAATCCAGGCCGCTGGTCGGTTCATCAAATACCAGAAGATTTTTTCCGCAGATCATACTGACCGCCACAGCCACCCGCTGTTTTTGACCGCCTGACAGGGTGTTCGGGTGTCGTTCCCGGTAAGCAGCAAGCCCCAATTCCACCAGTGTTTCCGCAACTAAATTCTGATTGGGATTGCGAATACCAAAGGAGCATTCTGCCTTAACACTATCAGCAAACAATTCGTAGTTCACATCCTGCATGACCATATAAGACTGCTTCAGCCTCGCTTTTCGATCCAGCGGCCTGCCATCCCACAGGAATTGTCCATCACAGTCCTTATGCAGCCCGCACAAGGCGCGGGAAAAGGTCGTTTTGCCTGCCCCGTTATGACCAACTACTCCGATAACTTCTCCCTTCGCGGCAGAGAGGGCAATATGATGTAAAATCGTTCTCTTTTTGTAGCGGAGTGTTACATCTTGAAGTTCAAGTATGGGAGCTGAAACAGGCAGGCACTTCTGCGGAGGAAGTACCTCTGTTAAATCTACTGCCCGCAAACCCATGTGTTCACGCTCGGATTCTGGTAGCTTGCAAAATTCCTCCGGCGTATAAATTTTTTTGATTTGCCCTTCTTCCAGATAAACAATGCGGTCGGCAAGTTCCATTAGGTAGTACAGCCTGTGCTCCGCAATTAAAATCGTTTTTCCCTGGCTTTTTATCAGTCGCAGGTGTTCCTTTAATTCCTGAATGGAAGTCATATCCAGGTTAGAAGACGGCTCGTCCAGTAGATAAATTTTCGGATTCATAGCGTAGACAGAAGCAAAAGCGATTTTCTGCTTTTCACCGCCTGATAATTCAAAAATGTTCCTGTTCCGCAACTTCTGGATATGCAGGTTCTCTGTTGTCTGTTCTACTCTCTCGGCCAATTTCCAGGGAGGGAGGGCCTCATTCTCAATACCGAAGGCAATCTCGCTATCTGTGTCTACATTGAAAAATTGTGTCCGTGGATTTTGAAAGACTGAACCAACCTTTGCGGCAATCTGGTACATAGGAAGATTACTGATTTCCTGACCATCTACCAGCACGCGGCCATGAATTTCCCCCTGATAAAACTGCGGGATCAATCCGTTGACCAAGCGTGTAATCGTTGTTTTGCCACATCCGCTGCGCCCGCAAAACAGAACACATTCTCCATCTGTAATTTTTAGATTGATGTCATGCAGACCATCATGCTCCTGCCCATCATAAGAAAAGGATACATTGTCAAATTCAATCAACCGATGACACCTCCCCGCACACATAATTCAAGTATGAAGAAAGAAACAGCAACGCCCATTCCAACCCAATCCCCAACTCTGCATTTTATCTGGACAAGACAGGTGCGAGGATTTGGATTCTCTATGCCGCGAGTAATAGCAGCGATGGAAAGTTCGTCTGCTGCTTTTGAAGCCGCCATCATCAGCGGCACATAAACACACTCGATTGTCATTACCGGATTTTTAAGAACCCCGGCTGGCGTTGGAGAAATATCTCGCATACGCATAGCGTCTTTGATAAAGCGCCAGTCCTCTTGAATGGTTGGAATGTATCGCAACATGACCGCCAATGGGATAACTAGCTTTTTCGGTGCGTGAAGCTGGTTCATAGCAGATAAAAATTCGCTAACTTTCGTTGTGGACAACACAATTCCAGCAAGCATACCACAGGCGTAAACCTTATGGAACAGACCAAGAAACGCCACGAACATTGTCCGTAATGTGCCGGTCATTTCTGCCATGATCCACATCGTCAAAACACAAATAACTGCATAGAAACATACTGCTTTTGCAGCATACTTCCACTTTCTAAACACTACTCCCAGTAGTGCAATTAGCAGCACAAGTACAAACTGGTATATAAGAGATGGGGCAAACATAGATGCCAGTACACACATCAGAATAAGAAAGAGTTTGGCTCGTGGATCAAGCCAGAACCCTTTCTTACGGTTTTCACCCATCATGCTGTAATACCTGCTTTTTCAAACTGTTTTTTCAACATCCGGTTTCCCAACAAGGCACTGATTGCCGCCGTCACAAGTACAGCTATAAACATTGCAATCAGAATCCCGGTATTTGCTGTTGCTTGCATAGTATCAATGTAACCTTGTTCCGTTCCATTTCCCAACATGGTCTGCGCCCAACCATCTGGGTCTGCAAAGAATACGAGATACGAGCCAGTTCCACCGAGAGAGAACAAAATATAGGAAATGATATTGATTTTTTTACTTTTATATTGTCCTGCGCCAGCGACAAAATCAGCGACGATACCCATAATCATATATCCAAGAGCAAAAGCCCAATGCATCCCTGTCACGCACCAAACAATACCAATCAAGACCCCCATAATCGTCAGGCTCCAGCGCTTTTGCACTTTAGCAATCATCAATAAGTAAATCGGCCCACAGAGCAGGGCGCTGCCTGCTGGCATGTAGAAAGTAAGTACCGGGTTTGTTGCGAAAAAGACGCCACCCACCATCGTAAAAACAAACAGCAGCGCCGTAAAGATTCCTGTCGTTACCAAGTCCTTAACGGACAATCCTTTTTTCACAGTTACTTGATTGTTCATAAAATTTTCCTCCTTGCTTCAAGAGCGATTGACCTTTCGCCCCGAATCTGTTATAGTGTGATTAGTTGTCGCTAACCATGTTCCTATAATACTCACAGACCGAACGCTATGCAATAATTCGAGGGGATGTTCGTCCTTTCGTTGCAAAGGTTTGTCTAATCGTTTCAAAGGAGGCTGTTATTTGGAGAATGGAATTATTGCGGACTATTATGAGCCGCTTTTAACGGATAATCATTTTATTCCAGCAGATGAAAACAACAGCTTTAATTCTGCTGGACAATGTTGGAGGCTTTCTTCTGAGTTTGGAGAGGGCTTCTACTGGGTCTATGCTCAAAAAGACCTTTATGACATAAAGATCCACGATTTCTATTTCCACGATGACTTTTTTATGGAATTTAATTTACCAGAATGTTTAAGTATTACCCAATATGAATCCATCTCCGGGGAAGAGCTGAATCCATACCGGCGTCTTTCTGCTGGCTGTATCAAAACCTTTATCGGAGGGGATAAGCCTTATAAAGCGTTGATTCACAAGAAGATTCCTATTCGTTCTATCGGCATTGAGGTAATGCCTGCATATTATGAAGGTTATCTGAAAAAGCAATATCCGGTTGACTATATCAGCCCTCTTGCGGCGTTCAAACAGGTGGATCAGACAACAGATTTTCCATCTATGGCAAAGTTGCTCCATGAAGTAAAACTCTATCATGGGGATGGCATTGCTGCGGCTTTATTTTACGAAGCCAAAGTTGCCGAGGCAGTTTCCCTTGTAGTTGAAAAGCAGAAAAACCTTCTTTCTCGCAAGGAGAAACAACTAACCAATCAAGACATAGCACATCTGGAAAATGTGATCGCCTACCTAAACGATCACTACGCCTTTGATGTTCCATTAGAACGGCTTGCTAAGATCGCTTGCATGGGAACAACCAAACTAAAAACCTCTTTTAAGCAATTACAAGGTTGTACAATCACAGAGTATGTTCAACAGCGCCGCATGAGTCAGGCCGAGCACTTACTAATAGATACAGATTTTACGATGGGGCAAATTGCGGAAATGATCGGCTATTCCACATCCAGCCGCTTTGCAGAGCTGTTCCGTAAAAGCACAGGAATTTTGCCGATAGATTATCGGAAAATAGCACACAAGTAATAGCCAATGAACGTCAGGGACTTTTCTCTGGCGTTTTCTTTGTCAATTCATCTGATATATTTTCTCCAAAAAGCCAAAATCTACGCTTCAAATTGTAGTATTAGTAGAGGGAGAAATTGAAGGTAGGTTTCGATAGCAAGCACAGCAACCGAGTACCCGATTGCGATTTTTCGGATTTTCAGGTCCCTTGCCCGAAAATGAAAAATGCTTGTTGGGATAATCCCAAACCCTTACGAATGGAAATGGGGTACAGGTGTGCCCCGGTATAAACGCAAAAAACAGGAGTACAGCTCACGGATATTTTACCGAGAAGCGGTACTCCCTCTTTGCGTTATGGAAAGTGTTGAAAAATTAGCTTTTATTCGTCCGTAACGGACCGGCGTTCTCCACATAGGAAATCATAAGGGTCTCCACCTCCAACGCCGACACAGAGGATTTTACAGCCCATTTTCAACCCTAATTGATACAGTTTTGATGCGGCTGCATAGATAAAGGGTGTCACGTTTCGTTCTCCCCTTGCCATGTCGGAACAGTATGGGAGCAATTCCAAGAAGATCATTGCAACAATTTGAGGGAGCCCCATTTCAAGGCTCCCTCAGCTATCGGTAATCAAGCTACGCACTACGGCACATAACGGTTCGTTACATACCCTCTAATGCAATCCCTTCCCATCCTTGCCTTTGTGCCCGGATGGATAGGATAGGATTTGATGTATCCGTACTTGATAATTCTTTATTTGATTATTAGTTACTTTATTCTTTAGTATTTAATTGTGCGGGGTTTTCCAATATAGGCTTACCCTATATTGGGTTTACCTATATTGGATTTTCCCGTATAGGTTCACCGTACTCATATGCGATCAATTTCAAAGTGTCGATTTTCGCTCTAAACGACCTCTCCGTTCTCTTTTCTTTTCGTGCGTGGGAAATCCTAAGCCCCTTGTTCCAAAGGACCGTTACAGAGGAAAAAAGAAGGGATTTTCAACCCTTTTTGATACATTTTTGAAGCCCCAGATAGTCTGCGTGTTTGTTGTACCCGCGCAATCAAATAAAAGTGCCATAGGAGCAGGATGAATACCTATGGCACTGAACCGGCTTAACCCGGTCAATATTCAGTTGTCATGCGGAGGACGGTGTGCCCTCCGATTTTCCGTACCGTATCCATAACTTTGCATTTCTCGGATTTTCGGCGTGTCAAGGCTCATTCGTGAGTAGTAAATTTGTAGTAAAATGAGGCTTTTCAACCCGTCTGAAATGCCAATAAACACGGTGTTTTCAAGGGATAATCAGACTTTGCTTTGATTTTTGTTATAAAAATGTAATATGCGCTCGATGAACAGTAATGGGTTATTCTGCAACAGTATGACAATAATGTGTATTTCATAAATTGTATCATAGGCGAGAGAATTGCATTCCCTGCTTAGCTTCAGATAGTTCTTGCAGACTTTTTGGACCGCTCCCTATTCGGCAGCCCGCCGGGCTGCCTCACTTTACGCTCGCACCCTTTCGGGTTCGAATCCCTTCTGTTTGATATTTCTCCACCAATAAAAAATATCCTCGCAAAACGAGGATATTTTTATTGGCGGAGAGTCAGGGATTCGAACCCTGGGTCCGGTTAAGGACACAGCATTTCGAGTGCTGCACGATCGACCACTCTGACAACTCTCCAAAAAATTTGAAATTGCATGTCGCATTAGAAAATCGACTCTTATAGTATAGCGGATTTGGCTGCTTGACGCAAGTACTTTATGACTGCGTGTTGTTAACTTTATGACTGCGTCCGGGTCGTTTAATGTATCCGGCAGCTTATTTTGCTTTTGTAAACAAATCATTAATGATATAATTCAGGTGAGATATAATACGCCCCTTCTTGTCAAAGGCCGGGGAATCAAGTTAGCTTGGGATGGTGTCAGGATGAAAATAGGGATTTGCGATGATGAATATCGCACACGGCAGCAAATGTACAAAGAAATTGAAAATTATTACAAGCGCCTGGATGTCAGCGCGCTTACTTTCGCGTCCGGACAGGAACTGCTGAATGCTGTCGATGATGATCCGGCAGGATATCTATGTGTATTCCTGGATATCGAAATGGATGAGATGGATGGGCTTGAAGCAGCCAGGCAATTAAAAAAAAGCCATGCCCATATTCCGGTTATCCTGTTAACAAGCCATACGGAATACGCCATGAGCGGCTATGAAGTAGAGGCATTCCGTTTCTTATCCAAGCCACTGCAGCGGGAGAAGCTGGAAGAGGCACTGAAGGCGGTGGAGAAAACCAAGATTTATCAGAAAAAAATAAAGATTATCTCTGACGGAGGTGAGATATATCTGCCTTATCAGGATATTTATTATATCAAAAGCGAAAACGTATACCTGCAGGTTGTTTTAAAAGACAGAAGTTATCTCATACGGGGAAAACTCAAGGAACAGCTGCAGCAGCTTCCCCAAGTGCTGTTTTCCCAAGTACACAGAAGCTATATCGTGAACCTTCTCCATGTCCGGTCTTATGACGGAAAACAGATTCTGCTTCGGGGAGGAACCAGGATACCGGTTAGCAGCAGCCGGTCTAGGGAATTTAAAGAAAACATGATGCATTATCTAAGGGAGCAAAGATAGGGAATGTGGACAGAAGTGATCTATAATTTTTATGCGGGAATTGAGACAATGCTCTGGCTTTGGCTGATCCTGCACTATATTTATCTGGAGCCGGAGCTCAAAAGCAAAAAATACCGGATTGGTTTTATTGGATGTTTCCTTGCAACCCTGCTGGTTTCCCTGTGCATCAGTGCCGTTCCTGAGGATACCTATATCCTGATCCCTTTTTTATATCTTTGCCTCTATGTGTTTCTCGCTCGGCGGACCAAACGGATACGCGGCATGTTTGTGGTGGTCCCTGTGGCAGGAATGGTTTTTGCCCTGGCCTCTCTCGTATCCAGCATTTCTTACATGGTCACACAAAAGGAATTGGACATTTCATTTCCAGCCGCAATCGCTGTCGACGCTATTTTCTGGCTTGCCCTCCTGATCTTCTGGTGGAAAGGAAAACAGTGGCGGATAAAATTTAAAAGGGAAATCCAATTTCGCAGCCTCAAACGCTGGGAAAGAATCCTTTTGAATGTGACCGGGACTTTTCTGTTTGTCATGTCTGTTTTGCTCATTTGCGCAGAAGACATTCTTGACGCCGGATTAGAGATACGGTTTTTTCTTAACATAGGGAGCTTAAGCGCAGTGCTTATGGAAGTAGTCATTATTGCAATGGTCGTCCAGGGAAACAAAAAAGACTACTACTATCATGTGTCCGAACTAAATGCACGTTATCTGAAGGCTGAGCTGGCACATTTTCAGGCATATCGCCAGACGCAGCAGGAGGTAAGGAGAATCCGGCATGATATGAAAAGCCACCTTGCAGTGTTAAACGATTTGGCAGAGAAGGAACAATATGAAAATATGAAGGATTATCTGGCGGAGCTGGGCAATCTGGTACGTCAGACAGAGTCAGAGATTCATACTGGCAATGACATTGCAGATGCGATTTTAAATGAGAAAAATCAGCAGGCTGCCGGAAATGGGATCGCCTTGCTGGTTGAAGGACGGTTCCGGCAAGGCGGCTGGAATCCGGTGGATATCTGCACCATCTTATGTAATGCTGTGGATAATGCAATTGAGTCCCTCCAGACATCCCAATTGAACGATAAATGGATCAAAGTGACGATCCTCCACCAAGGCAATATGCATCTGCTCACATTTGAAAATCCCGTAGAGGCCGGATGCCGCATAGAAGCTGCGGGGGCCACACGAAAGCCCGATGAAGTCAACCATGGTTTTGGCCTGCTCAACATACAATCTGCGATCGAAAAATATATGGGCAGTATGGAGCGCAGGATCGAAACCCAGGATGGTTTATCCGTATATTCTCTTAAAATCATTTTGTTCTGAGTCGATTCGCAACAAATTCAGAGTCTTTCACAACAAAAAACACCCTACTGTGCAGGCCTGTTTTATAGTTAACGTATAAAAAGGAGGATGGTGAAGAAAGATGAAAGAATTTAAAAGACAGGTAAATCGCATTGCAAGGGCAGTACTTTTTTACAATATCCTTTTGCTGGCAGTTATACTGGGGGATACACTGATTCAAAGCGTCCGGCTTATACTGGAACATCCGGACGAAGCACAGTTGTCCAAAGCTTTGCACCAATTGGAACTAAGCATCGGATTGTACGGCGGCCCCAGTATTATTGGGATCGCCATCGGAATTTTATTTTTAATACTCTATTTCCGACGGGATAACATGAAAACCTGCATATTAGCCAGTGTGGAAAAGATGCGTGTTTCTGTGTTTTTACAGGCTGCCTGCGTGCTTTTAGGGTTTCAGTTTCTTTTCAGCGTAGCATCTATTGGATTTGAAAACGGACTCAATGCGTTTGGGTATACGATTATGGGGGACGTAGAATCTGCCACCAGCGGAAGCACAACAATTTCTATGTTCCTGTATGCTTCGCTGCTGGGGCCGGCAGCAGAAGAAATCGTGTACAGAGGCTTTGTCCTGCAAAGCCTGAAGAGCCATGGCAAAGAGTTCGCGATTATTGTTTCTTCTGTTTTGTTTGGTGTTATGCACGGTAACTTTATTCAAGGCATGTTTGCATTTTGCGTAGGGATCGTGCTGGCCTACATAACCATTGAATACTCGATTTACTGGGCCATCCTGCTGCATATCATTAATAATTGTGTAATGGGTGATATATGGCCCCATCTCATTTCAGGGTTTTCTGCCAATGTTCAGACAGTATTGAACTGGGGGATCATTTCTGTGTTTTTCGCTGGCGGGCTCCTTGTTTTATGGAGAAACCGCATTAAACTGAAACGTTATGTGACGGAGCATATGGCGCCAAAGAAGTATTACCGTTATGCCTTTACATCGATCTGGATGATCCTTTTCCTGGGCATCGAGTTTTTAGCTGCGCTGTCGGGAATCCAAAAGCTCCCATAAAGTTCCGCAGCGGCTACTCATCCCGCCCGCCGCATTGGTACAAAATCGCGTTGCAGATGGCGGCGGCAATATTGCTTCCGCCTTTTCTTCCCTTGGCCACAATATAAGGAACATCGGTTTTCATAATCAATTCTTTGGATTCCACCACATTGACAAACCCCACCGGCACGCCGATGATCAGAGCCGGGTGCAGCATCCCGACAGCGATCATATCATAAAGGGCTGCCAGTGCAGTGGGCGCATTGCCGATAGCAAAGATCAGCGGTCCCTCAATGGATGCCGCTTTTTTCATACTGGCTGCAGCCCTTGTTGTTCCATTCAATTTTGCTGCGGATCGCACATCCTCATCCGCCATAAAGCACACCACCTTGCAGCCAAGTCTTTCCACCGCCCGCTTGTTGATGCCGGAAAAAGCCATATTGGTATCCGTTACTATCGTCGCGCCGCCTAAAACCGCTTCCATGGCAAGGCCAGCCGCTCCCGGCGAAAAGACCAGATTTTCCAGATAGTCAAAATCAGCGCTGGTATGAATGGCTCTTTTTATAATCGGCGCTTCCAGAGGATCCAGCTCCACAGAACCGATTTCCCGGGAAATGATTTCAAAGCTTCGTTTTTCAATTTCATCAGGCCGAACTTCCTGCAAACTCCCCTTATTTTCCATAATTCACACCCTCCTCTACGATTTGATACAGCAGATCCATGTCAATACTTTGGCGAATGCCGTCTGCCAGCAGATCATACTGCTGTTCTTTATAAGCGGCCATATCGATGCCCGCCACTTGGCCGTCATCGAGCCCTTTTGCCCTCAAAAGAGCCGAAACGATGGTTTTAGCCACCTTCTCCGAATCAAAGATCCCGTGAACATAGGAACCATAGATATTGCCCTGATTCAGCCCGTCGGCTTTGGGGGATTCTCCTGTTTCTGCAATGCTGGACAAAACCGCTCCTTCCTCCAAAAGAGAAGTTCCCATATGAATCTCATAACCTTCAAAAGAGACTCCGGAAAGCTGCGCAAATATCCCCTGCACCGTTTCAAAGGTGCCTGACACGCGGGTCCTCACCTTATCCCTGCCAAAGACCGTCGTACTGGGAAGCAGGCCCAGACCTGCCATTTCCCCGCCATGCTCAACACCATAAGGATCCTTGAGAGTCCTTCCCAGCATTTGATAGCCTCCGCAGATACCGAAAACCGGCTTTCCCTTGGCCGCATGTTTTAAAACCAAAGCTTCCAGACCATTTTGACGCATCCACAGCAGATCGGCCATCGTGTTCTTAGTTCCCGGCAGCAAAATCAAATCTGGTTCTCCAAAAGATGCGGCCGTATCCACATAGCGGACCGATGCCGATGGGATGGATTCCAGGGCATTGAAGTCAGTGAAGTTGGAAATTCTGGGAAGCCGGATCACCGCCAAATCCACCAGTCCGGCAGTATCTTTTTTATAAAAACGCTCACTGAGGCTGTCTTCATCATCAATGTCCAAATGCATGTAAGGGATCACCCCTGCGACCGGCTTTTGAATCATCGCCGTCAGCTGATCCAGGCCGGGCTTTAAAATGGAAAGGTCCCCGCGGAATTTATTGATTAAGATTCCCTTCACCATCTCCCGTTCCTCCGGCTCAAAGAGCTGCATTGTGCCCACAATGGAAGCAAATACGCCGCCCCGGTCGATGTCCCCCACCAGCAGCACCGGCGCCTTGGCCAGCTTGGCCATGAACATATTGACAATATCGTTTTCTTTAAGATTGATCTCCGCCGGGCTTCCCGCCCCTTCCAAAACAATGATGTCGTACATTGCGGCCAGCTGATCGTAGGATTCCTTGACCTTGGATACCAGCTCTTTTTTATGCTTATAATATTCCTGGGCGCTCATGTTTTCCATGACCTCACCGCAGACGATCACCTGAGAGCTGGTGTCATTGGTCGGCTTGAGGAGAATAGGATTCATCAACACAGAGGGCTCGATTCCCGCCGCCTCAGCCTGGGTCACCTGGGCCCGCCCCATTTCCAGCCCCTCCCTAGTAATAAAGGAATTGAGCGCCATGTTCTGCGCCTTGAACGGTGCCGCCCGCAGACCGTCCTGCTTGAAAATCCTGCACAGGCCGGCGGCCACCAGACTCTTGCCCGCATTGGACATGGTGCCCTGTATCATAATTGCTTTTGCCATCGTCTCTCCCTCCTGATCAGCGCTTCCACAAGCCGCTGGTTTTCTTCTTCTGTTCTCACTGCAATGCGAAAATAGCCTCTGCCGATGCCCTCATAATTGGAACAATCCCGAATGAGAATGCCATCCTCCAAAAGATCCGAAGTAAATTCATCGATGTAAGCCGGATCCTCCAGCTGTCTCAGCTGAAAAAGCAAATAATTGGCAGCAGCCTCTAAGACCCAGTACCCCAGGCCGATTAATTGCTGGCGAAGTTTTTCCCGTTGGACAAAGATCAAATCACGCGCTTTCTGAAGATAATCGTCCTCCCGCAGAGCCTGGATACCTGCTTTCTGGGCCACAAGGGAAACGTTCCAGGGCGGACCTGCCTCCCGCATAAGCCGGAGCACATCCGGCCTGGCGCACATTCCGTAGCCCAGACGCAGCCCGGCCATCCCATAGTTTTTGGTAAAGGCCCGCAACACAAACAGATACCGGCATTGGAAAAGCAAGTCCTTGACCGTGCAGACCTGGGGTTCTTTCACAAAATCGATAAAGCATTCATCCACCACCAGAAAAATTTCTTTTTCCTCACATTTTTCTGCGATCCGTTCCAGCAGATCCGGTGGAATCAGCTGCCCGGTGGGATTGTTTGGATTACAGAGAAACACCATATCCAAAGGTTCATCCAAACAGGCGAGAAATGCTTCGTCCAACTGAAAGTCCTTTTCTTTTTCCAAAGCATAATGAAGGACCTGGCATTGGACGCTTTTCAAGGCATTCTCATATTCAGAAAAGGTGGGCGCCGTTACCAGAGCCTTTCGCGGCCGGAGCGCCGCTGCGATGCGGAAGATCAAATCCGCCGCCCCATTGCCGAACACCAAATATTCCTGAGGAATCCGCTCTTTCTCCGCCAGAGCCCGGGCCAGAGCCCGGCACTTTGGATCGGGATAATGGTCGCAAAACGCCAGGGCGGAAGCAGCAGCGGCTCTGACCCTTTCCGGCATGCCCAAAGGATTAATATTCGCCGAAAAATCCAGAAGCTCCCCCTCTGTTCTGCCGCCCTTTTCCATGATTGTATAAAGATCTCCGCCGTGTTGAAATTCTGTCATTGCCATACTCCAATCATCGTTATAACCGCCGCCCGAATTGCCAAAGAAACCGCCAAGCAAAGAAACGCTGTCACATAGAGCAGGCGGTTGGCATCCCAGATATGTTCATAGGAAACAGGCTTTTCCTCATCGCCAATGGTCTTTTTTGGATAAAGTTTTCCAAAATAATAAGCATCGCCGGCCAGCTGAATGTTCAGTGCCCCTGCGCACACCGCTTCCGTCTGGGCGCTGTTGGGGCTGGCATGGTTAAAACGGTCCCGCCGGAAGATCCGATATCCATTCTGCCAATCCATCCCCAGCACCATGGCAGCTCCAAGCATCAGCAGCGCCGAAACTCTGGCCGGTATCAGATTAGCCGCATCATCTGTCCTGGCTGAAAACCTGCCCAGCAGCAAATAGCGATCGTTTTTGTACCCAACCATAGAATCCAGGGTATTAATGGCTTTATAAAAAAAGCCCAAAGGAGCGCCGCCCAGGGCCATGAACAGCATGGGCGCCACCGTTCCGTCGGAAGTGTTCTCGGCCACAGTTTCAACTGCGGCTTTGGCGATCTGTTCTTCATTTAGATGGTCCGTATCCCGGCCGACAATCATCGATATTTTTTCTCTCGCTCCTGAAAGGCTGCCTCTTTTCAGTTCCCAGAAGACTTTCATGCTCTCTTTCTTCAGGGATTTTATGGCCAGGATCTGATAGCACATAATCGTCTCTATGCCAATGCCCGCCCACAGCTTCCAGCGGTAAGCCGCAAACAAAATCCCTGCCGGGATTAAAAGGGCCAGCAATGGAATTACAATTCCCAAAATCGTTCCAGCGGCCAAAAGGCCCCGCTCTGTATCCGGGCAAGCCTTTCTCAGAATCCTTTCACCCCGCTCAATGGCTTTTCCTATGAGCCGTACAGGATGGGGCAGCCAATAGGGATCGCCGATCAAAAGATCCAGAAAAAATCCTATGGCAATGGGCATCAAATGGATGAGCATCATCATGGTTCCAGCCCCAGCATGGTTTCAATCATACTGTCGATGGTCGCCTGGGCCGATATGGTCACCTCCATGCCGTACCGCTCAGCCTCCTCCGCCGTTTGCCTGCCGATGCAAATAGCCTTTACTTTTGAATAATCAATATGGGGGTTCAACTTGACAAATCCCCGCACTGTAGATGCGCTGGTAAAGGCCGCATAATCCACCGTTTCATCATAACCCGGACCATCACAGGTTCCCTCTTTGGTATCATAAACGGGAATATCGTCAAAAGACAGGCCCGCTTCCCTGAGAGGAGCTGCCACATCGTCCGTACCCATCGCAGCCCGCGGGAGCAGGAGTTTATCCTCCGGAGCCAGCGTTTTTGCCAGAGCACGTCCAAGGGCTGCCCCGCTATAGACTTCCGGCATCAAATCCACGAAAATGCCCCGCTCTTCTACAGCCCTGCGGGTACCGGTTCCGATGGCCGCCACT
The DNA here is from genome assembly GCF_020734085.1 of Hominibacterium faecale. NCBI lineage: Bacteria > Bacillati > Bacillota > Clostridia > Peptostreptococcales > Anaerovoracaceae > Hominibacterium > Hominibacterium faecale. The sequence continues at coordinate 281,838 of NZ_JAJAGH010000003.1, read as the reverse complement.
TTGATCGGTCCCAGCCTGCGGATATCCATTCTCCGCCGGCTCATGGCATCATAAAAAGCCTTTACGCCGGCAGCACTGGTAAAGGCGATCCAGCTGTAGGCGCCGATCTGGTCCAGCGCCTGATCCAGCCGCTGGTTATTGGCAATGGGCTCTGTTTCAATGGTTGGCATCAGCACTACCTCCGCTCCCAGCAGCCTGAGCTTTTCCGCCAAAGAAGAGTTCCTGTCCTTGGGTCTGGTCACTGCGATCTTCCTTGTTCCCAGCGGCCGGTCCTCCGCCCAGTGAAACGCTTTCTCCAAAGCGCACACCCGGCCAACCACAATGATGGCAGGCGTTTTAATCTCTGCCAGACTAGCAGCCTGGGGAAGATCGGAAACCGTCGATACCACCCTCCTCTGATGGGCAGTTGTCCCCCGTTCCAGTACGGCGGCCGGCATATCAGGACTCATACCGCCCTCAAGAAGCCCCTGGCAGATCTTGGGCATCGCCGATACACCCATGAGAAACACCAGGGTCCCTTTCAGGCGTACCAGGGCTTCATAATCGATATCCGCTTCATCGTTCTTCTTGGTATGGCCGGTAATAATATGAAGCGACGAACAAAAATCTCGATGGGTTACTGGGATACCATTGTAAGCGGGGACCGAGACTGCTGAGGTAACGCCGGGGACCACCTCAAAGGGAATCTGATGCTGACAGAGAAGCTCCAGTTCTTCCCCGCCGCGGCCAAACACAAAAGGATCTCCCCCTTTCAAACGCACGACACGATGGCCGGCCAGAGCTTCTCTGAGCAAAATCTCATTGATTTGCTCCTGAGGCACGGGATGATAACCGGCTTCTTTTCCCACGCCAATCCTGCGGATGCCTGTGGGGATCATGGCCATGATACCCTGCCCCACCAGCTTGTCGTACACGACCACATCGGCCGCTTCCAAAACTGCTTTTCCTTTCAATGTAAAAAGACCCTCATCGGAAGGCCCTGCTCCCACCAGCCAGACCTTTCCCATTTTTTGCTCATCCATCATGCTCCCGCCTCCTCTTTCAACTGTTTTGCTAAACGGACTGCAAGGGCGCGGCCCTGCTCTTTGGGTCCGCTGATCCGCCCCATATAAGGCTCATTTTTGGTGGGAGCGCAATACAGTCCGCGAATCAAAATCTCCTGCTCTGCCATTTCCGCATAAGCTCCGATGGGGGCGCTGCACCCGCCTTCCAGATAGGCGACAAAGGCCCGCTCCGCCTCAGCTTCCGCCCTGGCTTTTCTATCGTCCACACAGTCCAGATAAGCGTAATCCTCCCCGGCTCTGCCCTGAACGACCATGGTTCCCTGTCCGGCTGCCGGAATCATTTCATCCGCCGTAAAAACCCGGCTGATCCGCTCTTCCAAATTGAGCCGTTTCAGCCCTGCATAGGCCAAAATCAAGCCGCTGTATTGGCCGCTGTCCAGCTTTTCCAATCTTGTCTGCACATTTCCGCGGACGCTCTTTTGTTCCATATCCGGGTAAAGCCGGCTCAGCTGCACGTTTCTGCGGGGACTGGAGCTGCCCAGGGGCTTGCCTTTAGAAAGTCCTTCAGCGCCTTTGGGCAGCACCAGGACATCGGTGGCGATTTCCCTTGTGGGAAAGGCCAGCAGCGGAAGATCGTCCGGGACCTCCATGGGCATATCCTTCAAGCTATGTACCGACAGATCGATCTGTCCGGCCCGCAGCGCCCGATCCAGCTCTTTTACGAACAGACCTTTGCCGCCGATCTTATCCAGCGTTTTATCGAGAATTTTATCACCGGTGGTTTTCATGGTCACCAGCTCCAGCTCCAGTTCCGGATGAAAGCGCTGGATCTGCTCCATCACCAGCCTGGCCTGGATAACAGCCAGCTTGCTGTCCCGGCTTCCCACAATGACTCGTTTCTTCATAATCCCCCTCCTATCGATCAAGACCATTTTCCAGTCCGCGTTCAATGAGGATCCTCGCTTTCTTTGCCAGCGCGTGATCCTTTCCTCCCGCAGTAAATCCTATGGTCAAATCCCCATGCCTTATGACACCGGGAAAATAAAAATCGCATTCTTCTTTGCGGTCAGCCACATTGACGGTAATGTTCCGCTGTTTGCAAGTCTCTCCGATGGACTTGTTCAGCTGCCGGTCGCCGGTTGCCGCAAGAACGAGATCCGCTCCCAAAAGATCGGCTTCTTCATAGGGCTTTTCTTTAATCCGCAGAAGGCCCTGTCTCTCCAGTTCTTTAACAGGAGCCAGCACCTGAGGAGCGACGACGGTCAGACGGCAATCGTATTGAGAAAGAATTCGAATTCTTCTGGCCGCGATCCGGCCGCCGCCCACCACTAAAATCTGTTTACCGGTCAAATCGCAGAACATGGGAAACCATGCGGCCCGTTCTTTGGGCGCTTCCTCCAGGGAGCACAGAGCCATGGCTTCTTCCAGCGATATGCCTTCCTCCCTTTGCGGTCTTCCGATGATGATAACGCCTGCTCCCGCTTCTTCGGCTGCTGCCAGCTTTTCGGCAAACCCGCCTGCTGCTCCCGACTCTTTGGTAACCAAGTAGTCGGCCTTGATCTGCCGCAGCATGGCCAGATTGGATTCGTAGGAAAAGGGCCCCTGCATGCAGATTAAATGAGCAGCATCAAACCCCAGAGAAAAGGCCTTGGCCACCATTTCCGGCGTCGGCAGAATTCGTGGGTAGAGCCGTTTTTCAAAATCAGGGATGCGAGTAAATGCCTCCAGCTCTTTGCTGCCGGTGGTCACCAGTACCTTTCCGGAAGTGGTTTTCAAATAATCCGCCGCTTCCTTGGCATTGTCAACAATGGTATAGGAATCCGGACTTTCTTCCCCGTGCCTCACCAGCCGCCAGTAAGATGCGCCTGTATCTTCTGCCGCCGCCCGAATATACTCCGTAGCCTCTACCGCATAAGGGTGGGTAGCATCGATCACCCATTGGATCTTTTCCCGCTGAATCAGACCTGTCATCTCATCCCGGCTCAATCGCCGGGCCAGCACTGTGAGGCGCCCGCTGTCTTTTGGCAGCAGCCGTCTGCCGTGTTCTGTTGCAACGCTGACCCAGAACCGATGGGTGCTGCTTTGACCTGCGGCAGCGGCCTCTGCCAGCTTTCTTCCCTCAGTCGTCCCTGCAAAGATTAAAATATTAGCCATTGTCTCCTCCGATCCGGTATCCCCTGGACGTGACCATTTTGCCGGCGATTTTCCTGGTGGTGGAGTTGCCGATATAGACGGTGGAAAACATATCCACCTGTGTATCCCGCAGCTCTTTCAGAGACAGAATCCGTCCGCATTCCCCATCTCTTCCAATATTTTGGGCAATGCCGCAGACGGTGCTCCCATCCTTATGGGCCAATATCCGGTCGCAGGCTTTTTTCAAATACTCATGGCGCTTCTTGCTGGATGGGTTATACAAGCAGATGACAAAATCAGCCATAGCCGCATAATCCAGACGCTTTTCGATCTGCTCCCATGGAGTCAGAAGGTCGCTGAGGCTGATGACTGCAAAATCATGAATCAGCGGTGCTCCCAGGATTGCCGCGCCGCTGCAGGCAGCTGTGATCCCGGGGACCACTTCAATTTCAATGGGATCGTATTCCTGCGCGATTTCATAGATGAGGCCGGCCATCCCGTAGACGCCGGCATCTCCGCTGCAAACCATGGCTACGCTTTTCCCTTTCAACGTTTCCTCAATCGCCAGCCTGCATCGTTTCACTTCTTGTTTCATAGGGGTGGAAATCAACTCTTTGCTGCCGAATCGTTCTCTGATCAGTTCTATGTAAACCGTATATCCGGCGATCACCTGACAGTTTTCCAGAATATCCAGGGCCCGGCCCGTTGCCTGGGACAAATCCCCGGGGCCCAGCCCCACCACATATAGTTTCATGCTATCTTCCTTTTCCCGTTTTCAACGTATCCCGCTGCGACGACTGTTCCAGCGCCGTAAAGCAGCGTTCCCATAATTCCTCGGGCAGCGTGTCCCGCAGCCCAAAGAGCAGCTTTTCCACCGCATGGTCCATCGCCTCAGCAGCTGTCAGCTTTTCCATACGCTTGCACGCATCCTGGACCGTGACAGCGGAAATCTGTTTTACCCGTTCCACATGCCGTCTGAAAGCGAACCATCGCTCCAGCTCATCCTCATAGTCTTCCAGAATTTCCATTGCCTCTTTGAACGCCCTGCTGTTTTTCTTTGCTGTTTCCCCATCTCCCAGCTGATCCATATCATAGAGCTCGACCCCGGCCAGCTCCCTGACAGCAGGATCGATGTCCCTGGGCACTGCCAGATCAATCCAAACGGCCCGCTGAAAGGATTTGTCCGCTGCCTGCTCTTTTCGAATGGTAAAATGGGGACTTAAGGTGGCGCTGATCACCCCTTTGTAATCTTGCAAATGATCCAGCCGCTCATCGTAGTCGATCATATGGCAGCCTTGGGGAATGATGGATTCCTGTACTTCTGTGCCGTGGATTTTTTTCCGCAGGGTCATGGTCACCGATGCGCCGCTGTCCGTCAGCTGATTGGCCGCCAGCTTTCCCATCTGACCGTTTCCGATCACCAGGCAGGGAACGTTGGTCAGGTCCCCCAGTCTCTTTTTCAAGAGGAGCACCGCATTTCTGGCCGCGGAAGGATCGGCGTTTTCCATTCGAACTTGCGTCTTTACCCGCTTTCCGGCAGAAATGGCCGTTTGAAACAGTTTTTCAATCACCGTATCGTCGGCCCCGCACGCCCTTGACAGTTCCAGGGCGTCCCGCACCTGAGTCAGGATCTGATCTTCCCCGTAAATTCTTGATTTAAGCCCGCAGGCCAGCTGCAGCAGATGGCGGCTGGCTTCCGCTCCCCCGCGGCAGGTGAAGAGCGGTTCAAAGGTTTCTTTTCTCAAGCCCTTTTCATCGCATAAAAGCTGCAAAAGATCGACCTTGCTGCCGCTGGCCCAAAGCTCGGTCCGGTTGCAGGTGGATAAAAGCAGTCCGCCGGAAAAAGCGTCCTCCTGCTTCCACCGGTCCAATGCCTTTCTGGCCTGGGCTTTGGTGAAGGCCAGCGCTTCGCGCTGTTCAAGGCAGGCGCTCTGATGGTCGATGCCTATCATACGAATATCCATCATTTCTTTGCCTCCCTGAATTCATGAGAAAAGGCAGGATCGTACAATTTGGAACGTTCATAGGCATCTCCTAAAAAGTCCCCCACCAGGATCAGCGCTGTTTTTGTAATTTTATTTTTCTCTGCGATTTCCGGCAGATTTCCTACGGTTCCGTAAAAAATCTGCTCCTCCGGCCAGGTAGCTTTGTATACGATGGCTGCCGGGGTGTCCTCTTGATATCCGCCAATGATAAGCCGCTCCCGCAGCGGCACCAGCAGCCCTGTGCTGAGAAAGATGGCCATCGTCGCCCCGTGGGAAGCCAGCAGAGAAATCTCCTCCTTTTCCGGCACCGGTGTCCTTCCGGCCATTCTGGTAATGATCACGGTCTGAGAGACATCCGGCAGCGTATATTCGGCTTTCAGCGCCGCCGCTGCGCCGCAAAAAGAGCTGACGCCCGGAACCATCTCATAAGGAATGTCCGCCTTGCTCAGCAAATCCATCTGCTCCCGGACCGCGCCGTAGATGCTGGGATCCCCGGTATGAAGACGCACGGTCATTTCACCCTTTTCCTCGGCAGCTTTCATGACCGCTATCACTTCTTCCAGGGTCATGGAAGCGCTGTTATAGATCCGGCATTCCGCCTTGGCCGACTCCAAAAGCTGTTTGTTCACCAGGGAGCCGGCATAGATGATCACATTCGCCTCTTTCAATAAATTCCAGCCCCTGACCGTGATCAGATCGGCCGCGCCCGGCCCTGCTCCTACAAAATAGATCATAACTGCTCCTTTATTTATCCTTTACCACAATAATTGAAAAATAACCTGCCTGGGTATTGATCTCGTCAGCGGAATGAAAAGCCCGTTCACCTTCCATCCCACAGCGTTCTACCATCTTAGCCGACCACCTGTGGGGCTGGCCGCAGATCATGTCCTTAATCTCTCCAACTGCTTTTCCGCTTTTCATCAGCACTTTGGTGCCTTCCAGCTCCATGCACGTGTCCAGCGCCTTATAGGAAGCGGGAATGATGTGCAGCGCCTGCCCCGCTTCTGCCAACGGCTCATTGAGCCTGGCGGAAACCGCACAAAAAGACGGAATTCCCGGAACCATCTGCGCCTGTCTGCCTGAAGCCAGCACCCGCTTATGAATATATGTATAGGTGGAGTAAATCGAGGGGTCTCCCAGAGTGAGAAACGCTACATTTTTCCCATGGTCCAGGTAATCGATGATCCGCCGGGCCGCCGCATCGTGGCTGGCATCCAGCGCTTGCTGGTCTCTGGTCATGGGCATTGCGATCCGGGCGATCTCCTTTTCTTCGATTTGGGGAACCGCTTTTTTTGCGATAGCATAGGCTGTGTTGACATCCTGTCCCGACTGGGGAATGGCGATGATATCGCTCTCCTTAATCAGCCGCACCGTTTTTAAAGTCATCAGCTCCGGATCCCCCGGCCCTACGCCCAATCCATATAACGTTGCCATCTATCTTCCTCCTTATGATTCTCATTTTCCGCCGCTTGCCTGGGCCCGCAGCAAAAACTGCCCGGTTCCCGGCGTTTCCCCCAGATATCCGTATTTGCTGGAAAAGAGAATAACCTCTGTCTGCAAACAGCCATTTACCTGACGGTCCATATTGGCCTTGATCTCCCTCAGCAGGGAATCGTAGATTCGCTTTTCCATTTCCGGACCACACCCTTTGATCAGGGCAGCGGCATTTTCTGTTGTCACGCATTCTCTGATTTGGCAGATTTGGGGCTGGGACACACCTGCCAGGGCCGCGTGCTCCGCCAGGGTTTCCATTCGTCTATCGCCGTACTTGGAATGGGTGTTCATCATTCCTGCGGCCACCTTAACCAGTTTTCCAATATGTCCCGCGAGAAGAACGCCTTTAAAGTCCTGTTCCTTTAAATAGGAAAGGGTATCGCCGATAAAATTGCTGCACTTCACATAATCCAGCTGATCAAGGTTGCGGGTTTCTTTGAGAAAGGTTTCTCCGTAATTGCCCGGTGTCACCACTAGATATTCCACCCCAGCCGCTTTTTTCATATTGATCTCCACTTTGATGGTATCGATCAGCGCCTGCTCGCTCATGGGCTCCACAATACCGCTGGTTCCCAGGATAGACAGTCCTCCCACGATGCCTAACTTGGGATTGAAGGTTTTTTCCGCCAGCGCTTCCCCCTCCGGAACGGAGATCTCCACATGCAGCCCGCCCTTATACCCCAGCTGCCCGGCGACTTTACGGACTTCCGTTTCGATCATTTTCCGAGGGATCGGATTGATGGCCGCCTCGCCCACCTGGCAGGCAAGTCCCGGTTTGGTCACCCGTCCAACGCCCCGCCCGCCGTCCACGATTACGGTTTGAGATTGGCCCTCCAGCTTTTGCACCAGGGCGCAGATCATGGTCCCGTCGGTCACATCCGGGTCGTCGCCGCTGTCCTTTCTTACGGAACAGAGGACGCCCTCTTCTTGAATTCTGATCGATTCCACCGGAATTTTCGCCTGGATGCCTTTGGGCGTCTGAATTTTAATCTCGCAAGGCAGCATCTGTCCCTCAGAGAGCAGTGCCTGCGCTGCTCCGCAAGCAGCGGCGGCGGCGCAGGTCCCGGTGGTAAACCCTCTTCTCAGCCGCTTATTCCCTTTTTCCACATAGAGTTCCATGATCGTTTTCCATTGCCTGTCTGGCGTGTTCAACGTAAATGTCCTGTATTTCAGCAAACTCCCCGAGTCCCTTGAGGATGCACATTACTTCATAGCCTTCCTTTTCAAAGATGGATTTCCAGGATGCTTCATCTTCTCCGGCCATATCGCTGTGCGCATGATCTCCGGCGACCACCATCAAGGGCAGCAGGATTACTTTTTTCGGTCCATATTCCTTAACCAGGGGCAAAAGGTTCTCAAGCGCCGGATAACCTTCCACTGTGCCTACGAAAACATTGTTATGACCCATGGCTCTGAACCGATAGGCCATAGCCGCATAAGCCGCGTCCGCAGAGTGTTCCGTGCCGTGGCCCATCAGGACCAGGGCTTCCTCTTCCTTCAGTTTGGGAAATTGTTTTAAAACGGCCGAGCACACTGCCTGGTAATCATCGCTTTCGGTAAGCAGCGGTCTGCCGACGACGATGCTGGCAAACCGGTCTATCCACGGTTGGACCTGCGCTGTCATTTTCTCGTATTCCTCGCCGTTGATCACGTGGGTCGGCTGGACCACCACTCGATCAAACCTATCTTTTTTGAGCCGTTCCAATGCCTCTGATACGTTGTCCACATGGATTTGATCCCGCTTTTTAAGCACATTCATGATCATACCGCTGGTGAAGGCTCTTCGCACTTCATGGCCGGGAAATTCTTCCCGGAATCGATGCTCGATGGCTTCGATGGTCTTTTTCCTCGTCTCTTGATGGCTGGTGCCAAAACTGACTGCCAGGATTGCTTCTTTTTTTGTCATAATTGGTCAATTCCTTTCTGCCTGATATATACGGTCAGCTCTTCGACCCGATGAGGCGGATCCAGATTGGGATCCAGAATTCCTTCCTCACATAGAGTATCAAAAATCTGAAACACAGTGGGTTTTTCCAGGTTGGTCTGTTTTAAAAGCGCATCATTGCGGAAAATTTCTTCCGGGCTGCCTTCTCCTGCGATCACGCCCTCGTCAAAGAGCACCACCCGGTCGGCCCAGATGAGCGCCCGTTCCACGTCGTGGGTGGACAACAGTATGGTAATTCCCCTGCGGCTCAGCTGGTCCACAATTCCGTCGATCATCCTCGCATGTTTGGGATCGAGGGCTGCCGCCGGTTCATCTAAGAGAATCAGCTCCGGACCCATGACCAGTATGTCGGCTATGGAAACCCGCTTTTTCTGGCCGCCGCTCAAAAAGTGGGTCGGCTTATGGGCAAAAGGGTTGATTTCCAGCTCTTCCATCACTTGCTCCACCTGCTTTTCGGCTTCCGTTTCCGATGCGCCCAGATTGAGAATGCCGAAGGAGATTTCCTGTTTTACACTGGCGGAAAACAGCTGGTTATCCGGGTTTTGAAAGACGATTCCAACCTTCTTTCGTACCTCCAAAAGTCCTTTTCTTGAATAATCGATGGGCTTTCCGCCGATGAAAATCCTCCCCTCCTGGGGCTTCAGAATTCCATTCAGATGGAGGAAAAACGTCGATTTTCCCGACCCATTGGCACCCATGACAGCGACCCGTTCGCCGGCTCTGACAGTAAGGCTGATTCCTTTTAGAGCCTGAGTCCCGTCCTCATAGGTATAGGATACATCTTCTGCCCGTACAATCGGTTCTGCTTCCTTCATCACAGGCCTCCCTTCGTGCGGCAGAAGATAGCCAGAGCCAAGAGCGCCGTCAAATAGGCCGCAACAAGCAGGATTTCTTTTTTGGCCGCCGGTCGGTGTTCAGTCAGCACGTGGATCCGTCCGTCATAGCATCTGGCTTCCATGGCGTTGAAAAGGGCCGACGATTTTTCCATGGCCTGAACAAACAGCGCCGCCAGCATGCCGCCCATGCTGCGGATGGATGTTTTTAAATCTTTATTTCCCAACCTGCATTTTTGAGCTGTGTTGATGGACAGCGCCAGGTCCAGCAGAACAAAGATAAAGCGATAGATCAGCGTCATCAGTTCAATGATCAGCCAGGGGCAGTGGAGCCTCTTTAATCCGGCCATCAAATCCAGCACAGCGGTTGTCAGGATTAAGAAATAGAGGCAGGAGACGGAAGCCAGCGATACCAATATCAGCCGCCCGCTTTCGATGACCGACGAGCCCAGGATCACCAGGTATTTGCTGCCGATGCTGATATGGACCATGCCCATTGGTTCATCGGCAATGTCGGCCAAAATGGAGATCGTTCCCATGATCAGAAAGGCCATGGGCCACAGCATCATTTTTCCATAATGAGAAAGAGATGCCCGGCTGTATGTTACAGTCAGACATCCCATTAGGATCAAAACGATCGATGAGATGAAAAATGAGCGGACTGCCACACAGATCAAAAGGGTGCCGATGGCAAAGCAGCTCTTCAAATGTGTGCTTTTATATCGCCATGGAGACGAATAAGCCAGCTTGTCAATCATCATCATCGTCTTAGTCCTGTTCTTTCTTTGCATATTTCTTTCTGCAGATGAGATAGCCCATGCCAAAGCCAAAGACGCCTCCGCCCAGCGCAGCCTGCAAGCAGAACAGCAGCGATTCGGTCTCTCCGCCCGGCGGCTCAAGGACAGGCGATGCCCAAGCTTTGTAGTCCGGATCAATGGCGGTAATGGCTTCCTCGGCAGCTCCGTCCGAACCACCGAATTCCGAATCATGGATGAAGAAAAGAGGCACAACCGCAATCAGTGCCGCTAAAACGAAACAGATAATCATTACTTTTGCGTTCTTCGTCATCATCTACACCCCCAGATATCCCAGCTCGGTCAATTCCGGTTTGGCGTAACTTTCCAGAGCCTTTATGACAACCACAGCAATTAACCCTTCGATCACAGCCAGCGGAATCTGCGTTACCGCAAAGATTCCCAGAAATTCCGCAAGGGATGCGGCAATTCCTCCCACTGGTGAAGGATGGGCCACGGCCAGCTGCAGAGCAGTTACACAATATGTAAACAGATCGCCCAGACAAGCCGCCAGAAAAACACCTGCGGATTTCGGCACACGGAGTTTTTTACAGATCAGAAATACACCGAATGCTAAAAAAGGTCCCGCGATCGCCATGGAAAAGGTATTGGCCCCCAGCGTTGTCAGGCCGCCATGGGCCAGAAGCAATGCCTGGAACAACAAAACGATAACTCCGATGACGCACATGGCCGCAGGTCCAAAGAGAACAGCGCCCAGGCCGGTGCCGGTGGGATGCGAGCTGCTGCCCGTTACCGATGGAATTTTCAGAGCCGAAAGCACAAAGACATAGGCTCCCATCATGACCAGAAGCAGCAGCGTCTTTCTGTGCTGGATTACAGTCCTCTTGATGGAAAACAGCCCTGCGATAAAAAACGGCACGCAGATGGCTCCCCAAATGATACAATAATTCAGCGGCAGATATCCCTCCATGATGTGCATGGCGCTGGAAGCTGTCGTCACCCCGAAGAACAGCGCGCACACCATTCCGCAGGTAAACATAATCCGTTCTGTTTTTGATCTTGTTCTTGTCATAAGTTTTCCCTCCTAAAAAGTTTTCTTGGGAAATGTTATTCGCGCTTCTCGCTCACTTTCACAAGGTGAACTTTTTTGATACTCCGGAACGATCGCTGAGGATATTCCCTGCGTAATAAAAAAAGAACTATTCTGACTTTTCAGAATAGCGCAAGAAGGCGGAAAGCGCATTTCCGCTCTTACACTTTCTCATCGTCCGTAAGAAAATGCATCCAACCATCCACAGGCAGGTCTTCTGGCTCAGGAGTCTCTACCATATCCGATCTTCCCATTTTCACAGTGATATGAAATGGATATGATTCGTCCTACACAGCGGCGTGACCGCGGGGGAATTTCACCCCTCTTCCCTATTCTTCCGGCGGGGAAACACCGGACACCCGGGACATTTCAATTGTTGATTCATTGTATCACACTCTCCCCTGAATATTCAAGAGGTTTGTTTTAAGGATAAAGGCGCCTTTCAATACATTTTTTTACAGAAATTCAATTTAAAGGGTTGACATACCCTTTAAAAAAATATATCCTGTTTATAGAAAACCACGAAGAAAATAGATTGATTTTTTGACGAAATGACATATAATATAGGTATCAGAGGTTACGAATCCTTGGCAAAATCGTATTAATTAAGATCGGGTTTTCCCGATCTTATTTTTTTGGTAAGGGAGACGAAAGACTATGCTAAAATGGAAAATTGTCGAAGAAGAATATTTGAAATTTCTCAGAGAAAATTATGATTCAAGGATACCTTATTCTGATTATGGAAAAACCAAGTATAAACCTTTTTTTGGAAAGTTGTTTGAATTAGGTGAGATGTCTTACATATCCCAAATCACATCTCCCAAAGCCCGCCACTTTCACTTAAAAAACAGCATGGATTTTTACAAAATATATGATCCCCAAAATTTCACCCGCTTGATTGGCGTAATTAACCTGAATTATATGTTCCCCTCTGCCGCCGTATCTGCAAACCTCTTTGGAAAATATGATTGCTTCTTGGAAGATTGTAGACAGCGGTAAAAAAGATTTGCATTGGAATATTTATTGGTGCGAACTGAATGCGGATATTAACGCTGCCGAAGTCGGGCAGGAAATATCTACGGAACAGGCTTGGTATTTGCGCGAAAACTATTTAAGACTGAAACAAGGTGACTAACCAATGATTGATTTTACCAATCTTCCCGTTCGTAACAAAACATACGCAGGAGCGAACGGCAGTAAGACAAAATGATACAACAGCAACGAGCCGATGGAAATAATCTCATCGGCTTTTAGCGCCCAAATTTGCGTTTATTAACTGATTTACCCTGCCCGATATTTCCTGCAGGCGGCAGCAAACCGTTCTGCTGCCTCCGGATTGGAATAAAAGTATATATGCGGGTAACCGGCAAACAGATTTTCCCGGGAAACCACACACTCCCAGTTCTTCTTCCCCAGAGGCTTTTGGGCGTGAAAAGCATTTCCCGGATTGGTGCTGTCCCAGTAGTGGAACTCGTGGCCTTTCAGCATTTCGCCTTTCCTGCAGAGCAGCGTATCCTCCTTTGCGGTCAGCTCGATATACCCGAACCTTCCCAGCTTATCCGTAGGGTAACTTTCCCCGGAAACCACGCCTGCCATGGGATAGGAAACGCCATCCTTTCCTTTCAGACGCTCATGGAGATACATAAAGCCGCCGCATTCCGCAAGACATGGCATTCCTGCTTCCACTGCGCTGCGTACGGCCTGCCGCATGGCGCGGTTTTCTGAAAGCTGGGGCAGATACAATTCCGGATAGCCGCCGCCGAAGATGAGTCCGTGAAGCTCTCTAGGAAGCTCCCGATCCTCCAGCGGGCTGAAAGGAACAATTTCCGCCCCCATTTCTTCCAAAAGGTCCAGATTATCCTGATAATAAAAACAAAAAGCCTTATCCATGGCCACCCCGATCCGTACCGGCTGTGCAGATGGAACTGGAAGCCGCAGCGGCTTATAAACCAGTTCGCCGGCCTGCCCTGCCAGCTCAATCAGCCCCTCCAGGTCAACGGAAGCACGGATTTGCTCCGACAGCTGATCTACGATTCCCTGCAGGTCTTTGATCTCCTTTGCGGTAACAAGCCCCAAATGGCGGCTTTCCAAACTGCAGTTGACCATCTTTGGCAGATAACCATATACCTTGACTGGCAGCTGCCCTTCAATGAGCCCTTTCAATTGGGGATAGATCATTTCCGACACCTGATTGAGGATCACGCCACGGATCATGCTCTCTTCTTCCAGCTCCAAGAATCCTTTTATTTCTGCCAAAAGGGACCGGGATTTTCCCCGGCTGTCTAAAAGCAAAACAGCAGGAGTTTTCGTCTTTTTCGCCAGATCATAGGAGCTGGCCGCCGGCGAGATCCCGGCCAAGCCGTCATAGTAACCCATGACCCCTTCTATCACCGCCATATCTCCATTCTCTGCGTGCTTTGCCATGAGATAGTTGACTGTGTTCTCCGGAGCGAAAAACAGGTCCAGATTCCTGGAAGGAATACCCAGAACTTCTGTGTGGAACATGGGGTCGATATAATCGGGTCCGCACTTAAAGGATACCGGGCGTTTTCCCGCCGTTTTCAGCGCTTGCAGCAGCCCGCAGGTAAAAATGGTTTTCCCGCCTCCACTTCCCGATGCTCCGATGAGGATACGGGGAATCGCATGTTTCTCTACCTTCATTGCTCCGCTTCCTTCCTCTGGCCGCTAATAATGAAGATCGGGTTCTGACCCATCATCATCTGATAGCCGGCCACGTTCTTTGCCTTTGATAAGAACACTTGCACCAGTTCCACCTCAAGGCCCAGCTCCTTGAAGGTTTCCATGGTTTCCTGCATGGTTTCCAGGGCTATGGCGTTGACCACCATCCGAATATCGGGATTTTTTTTCAAAAGCGCCGTTACAATCTCCTTCAAGTTGCCCCGGCTGCCCCCAATGAAGGCTTTATCCGCAACGGGAAGGGAGCACATGGCCTGGGGCGCTATCCCCTGGATCACATGGAGATTATCTGCATGGAAAACCGCTTTATTCTTTTCAATCAAAGCCACGGCCTCAGGCTTTGTTTCAATGGCAAAGACCGCTCCTCTGCGTGCCTGGAGGGCCATCTCAACCGCCACTGACCCGGTTCCTGCTCCTACATCATAGAGGATGTCCTCTTCTTCAATTCGCAGCTTGGAAAGGGTGATGCTCCTCACTTCTTCTTTTGTCATCGGCACCTCTCCCCGCACAAAGGCATCATCGGGAATCCCATGAGTAACCGGATGGGGATATGCGGCTCCTGCTCTTGGATTTTCAACCAGAACCACACTGAGGGGATCAAAGGTTTTTTGACTGAGTTCCCAAGCGGTTCCAGTCACAATCCGTTCATCTTCATAGGAAAGCCGTTCGCCGGCTGCTACCAGCGTTTCTCCCAATCCCGCTTCCACCAGCCGGGCACAGATATAATCGGGAGTCTGAATGCTGTCCGTCAAGAAAAAGGTCCTTTTGTGATTGAGAATCTCTCCGATAAAGTTCCGTTCTCTTCCGTGGAGACTGACGGTTTTCACGTCTTCCCAGGAAGTCCCCAGGCGGCTGCAAAAATATTGGAGAGAGCTGATCCCAGGGATCAGCTCCGCCTTATAATTGGTCTCTTCTTCAATCAGCTTTAGCAGCTTTTTAGCGCCGCTGAAAAAACCCACGTCTCCCGACATTAAAACCGATATCGGATCCAAGTCTTCATGATCCTTGATCCATTGCAGAATCTCATCGGGAGAAACGGCAAAATAGGCTTTGGCTTTCACCTCGCCCAGTGCCTCGATCATGCGCCGGGCTCCGATGAGGGCTCGGCTTGCTTGAATCCTGTTAAGAGCGCCTACAGTCAGCGTTTCGGGGTTTCCCATGCCAATGCCGATTATCCAAATCCGTTTCATTCTTATACTCCAAAATACTGGGCCGCGCTGTCCAGCGTCCGATCAATATCGCCCTCTGTGTGGGCGTTGGACAGGAACATAGCTTCAAATTGCGCCGGCGCGAAATAGTGGCCCCGCTCCATCATAAACTTAAAGTAATCGGCGTATCTGGCAAGATCCGCAGTCTTTGCCGTTTGGAAGTCCCTCACATTTTGGTCTGTGAAATACAGCGTTCCAATAGAACCCACATAATTGACGCTGCACGCAGCTCCCGCCTTTTCCACAATCTGGGCCAAGCCGCCGTACAATCGTTCTCCCAGCTTATCGATTACGGTATAAACCTCTGGGTGGTCCTTCAAATAAGTGAGCTGGGCGATGCCGGCCGCCATCGCGACCGGATTTCCGCTGAGGGTGCCGGCCTGATAAACGGGTCCCAGAGGGGCTACCACTTCCATGATTTCTTTCTTGCCGCCGTAGGCGCCTACCGGCATGCCGCCGCCGATGATCTTGCCGAAGGTGGAAAGGTCTGGTGTGATTCCCAGCAATTCCTGTGCTCCGCCTAAGGACAGGCGGAATCCGGTGATGACTTCATCAAAGATGAGCACAGCCCCTTCTTCCGTACAAATGGTTCTAATCTGTTCTAAAAATCCTTTTTCCGGAGGTACCACACCCATATTGGCAGCCACCGGCTCCAGAATGACAGCGGCAATTTCCCCTTTATATTGTTGGAAAAGTTTTTCTACACTTTCAAAATCATTGTATCTTGCGGTCAGGGTATCCTGGGCGCATCCAGGCGTTACACCGGCGCTGTCCGGCGTTCCTCCCTCTGCGATGAGGCCGGAACCGGCTTTGACTAAAAGGCCGTCGCTGTGGCCGTGATAGCATCCTTCGAATTTGATGATGCGGTTTCTCCCTGTATAGCCTCTGGCGGCCCGCAGGGCGCTCATGGTGGCTTCCGTTCCCGAATTTACCATGCGGACCATCTCAACAGAAGGAAGAAGCTGGCAGACCAGCTTTGCCATCTGAATTTCCCGTTCTGTGGCAGCGCCGAAGCTGAGACCGTCCTCGATCACTTCCTGTACGGCTTTAAGCACGGCCGGATGGTTATTTCCCAAAATCATCGGTCCCCATGAACCGATGTAATCGATCAGCTTGTTGTCATCGGCATCGTAGAGATATTGGGCCTTTGCCCGTTTGATGAACCGGGGCGTATCGCCGACTGCCTGGAAAGCTCTGGCCGGGCTGTTGACACCGCCGGGTATATAGTTCTGCGCTTCCGCGAAAAGCGCTGCTGATTTGGTTGTGTTTGTCATTTATCCAATTCTCCCTTCATCGATCATCTGAGCGATTTCCATTGCAAAATAGGTGATTAAAATCTCTGCTCCCGCACGGTAAATTCCAGTGGTGGTTTCGGCGATAATCGCAGATTCATCCACCATTCCCTGGGCTCCGGCCGCCTTAATCATGGCATATTCGCCGCTGACACTGTAGGCTGCCACCGGAACGTTGACCCGATCCCGCACTTCTCGGATGATATCCAGGTATGACAATGCCGGCTTGACCATGATGATGTCCGCCCCTTCTTCCAGATCCGTATCCACTTCTTTCAGGGCTTCTCTTCGATTATGCCAGTCCATTTGATAGGTTTTCCGGTTTCCCTTAAAGTTGTCCGAACCGGCCGCATCACGGAAGGGACCATAAAAAGCGGATGCGTACTTGGCCGCGTAGGACATAATCGGTGTATCGATGTATCCCGCCTCATCCAGGGCCTGGCGAATGGCCGCCACTCTCCCGTCCATCATGTCGGAAGGCGCAACCATATCGGCGCCGGCGGCTACCTGGGATACGGCTGTCTTTGCCAGCAGAGGAACGGTTTTGTCATTGTCCACTGAATCGCCCTTGATGATGCCGCAGTGGCCGTGGCTGGTGTATTCGCACATACATACATCGCCGATATAGAGCAGCTGGGGTACGTATTTTTTCCCTGCGCGCATTGCTTCCTGAATGATCCCGTGATCGCAGTACGCCTGACTTCCACATTCATCCTTGTGTTTTGGAATGCCGAAAAACATAATGTTTTGAATTCCCTTTTCCGCGGCCTCTTCCAGGGCCTTTGGCAAGGTATCGGGGCTGTAGCGCTTCTGCCCCGGCATGGTGGGGATTTCCCTTATGATGCCTTGCCCTTCTTCGACAAAGATCGGGTAGATCAGCGATTTCTTTGTAATCCTTGTTTCGCGGATCATGTCTCTGACCCTTCCGTCCATCCGCAATCTTCTGGGTCTTTTTACTAATTCCATAACCTTTCTCCTTTTTTAAGTCTTCGCTATGAACCAACTGTTCCCTGCGGCAACGCCGTATTCAATGGTAAAATACTATAGGTCCGTGCTTTTATGGCAACAGCCAGGGTCACGCCATCCTTCACCTGTTTTTTTACCGCCAGATTTCCTCTCCCGCAAGCTAAAAGAGCGGCCCGCTCACAGACATTGTCCACCCCTGTCACAGACCGGACAAAATCCGATTCACTGAATTCGCCCCGAGCAGCTGCCAGTTCTTTTGCCGTGTAAGTTTGAAGCGGAAGCTTTTTGGCCTGGCAAAATTCCAATAGCCCCGGCTCATTTTTTTTAATGTCAATGGATGCCACTTGGCAAACCGCTTCCCAGCAAAGGTTTTCCCGATCCAGCACTTGTTCGGCCAGGGTCTGGATGTTTTCCCGGGAAATGCCCCTGCGGCAGCCGATTCCCAAAACGACCGCCTGGGGAATCAGCCGCAGCGTATTTTTTCGAACAGGCCTGCGGGCCGCCGATACTTCAATGTTAATGGGCGACTCTTTGTAAGTCAAGCCCTTGGGCAGATTTCCCACAATGGAAAAGGCTGTGACCAGGCCGACTTCTTTTCCCTGCAGCAGATGGGCAGATATTTGTTTTGCCAGCTTCATGTCGCTGATCAGCAAGTCGTTTTCCCTCGCCCATTGGTCCACCGCAAACCTGCCGTTGATGTCCGTAGCCGTTGTAATGACCGGGGCAGCCCCTATTCTTTCGGCAATATGGGAGGCCAGCTTGTTGGCGCCGCCAATATGCCCGGAAACCAGCGGAATCACATAATTTCCCTGCTCATCCACCGCAAGGACGGCCGGATCGGTTTGTTTGCTTTTGAGAAAAGGGGCGATCGCCCGCACTGCAATGCCTGCAGAACCGATGAAAACGAGAGCATCCTGTTTGTAGAAGGCTTCCTGTGCCCACTGACCCAGTGGCTCTTCAACCACCGTCAATCCTTCCTCTGGCTGAAAACTTCCCTTTTGAAATCCCAGGCACTCGTTTCCCTCTCCACAGCTTTCTATAATATGGCGGCAGGTTTTGGCTCCTGCCTTTGTGAACGCAATCAAAGAAATTTTCATTTTTCTACCTCTTTTACCGTTTTCATATTACCACATTATCGGCTGTTTGCCCATGGTTCCTCTCGCGGTTTATTTAAAAGAGCTGATTCTGTCAAATCACCAAAATCGGGTTTCCCGGGAAAAGATTAAATTTTAAATTTTCCCCCTCCCCGACAAAACTTTTACTCACCCCCAACCAGTCTATCACCTTAAAAACATCCCCAAAAAAGGCAGGCTGCCTATAATCACAGACAGCCTGCCTTTGTAAATATTATCGTTTCTTTTTTCCGTGACGATTGTTGCGCCTCGGGGTGGGTTCTGGTTTCCTTGCGGCAGCGTTTCTCTTCAATCTGGATCGGATAAACTGCCAGCCCACATAGGTGACCGCCAGACAAATGCACAGCCAGACCACATTACTTGTGGTATTGGTCAGGCCGACCATCTTGCCGATCAAAAGTCCGCCAAGAATGAATATCCAGAAATAGATAAACTTCCCGATTATACCTTCTCCCATAACAACACTCCTCTGCTCCAATCGTTACTTTAACTTGGCAACCAGCTCGCCGGCTTTGACCTGCTGACCTTCTTTTACATAGATCTTGTCAACGGATCCCTTCATCGGCGATAAAATATTGGTCTCCATCTTCATAGCTTCAATAACAGCGATGGGCTGTTTTTCTTCCACTTCTTCGCCTTCGCTGACCAGAACCTTGAGGATGTTCCCCGGAATATTAGCTCCGATCTCAGACGGATCTTCCGCATTGGCATAAAGGATCTGAGAAGCCGTGGATACGATGCTGGCATCCTTGTCTTTGATTCTGACCGCGCTGCGGTTGCCGTTTACTTCAAATACCACATCACGGAAACCTTCTTCATCCGCATCTCTGGCATTGATCAGCTTGATCACCAACTCCTTGCCTTCTGCAATCTTGACTTCGCAAGTCTCGCCTTCGGACAAACCATGGAAGAAGATATCGCTGCCCATCAGACGGAAGTTTCCTTCCTTCTTCAGGCTCTTTACAAAGTCCTCGAACACTTTTGGGTAGAGGGCGTAGCTGAGCGCTTCTCTCTCCGTACCTTCCAGGCCCAGTTCGTCCTGCAGATGTTTTTTAATGGCGTCAAAATCTTCCGGCGGAAGCAGCTCGCCCGGTCTGCAGGTGATCGGCTCTTTTCCATGAAGAACCAGCTTCTGGAGCTTCTCGGGGAAACCGCCTTCCGGCTGTCCCATCATGCCTTCAAAATAGGAAACGATGGAATCAGGGAAGTCGATATCCTTTGCTTTTTCATAAATGTTTTCCGGCGTCAGGTCGTTCTGAACCATGAAAATGGCCATATCGCCCACTGCCTTGGAAGACGGCGTTACCTTGACGATGTCGCCCAGCATTTCATTGACCGCCTTATACATATCCTTTACTTCTTCGAATTTATGGCCCAGGCCAAAGCTTTCCACCTGCGGTTTCAGGTTGGAATACTGACCGCCGGGGATTTCGTATTTGTAAATTTCAGCAGAGCTTGCCAAAAGTTCGGATTCAAAGCTCTTGTAAACCGGACGTACGGCTGCCCAGTAATCGGAAATCTTCTGGATACCGTCCGGATCAATGCCCGTTTCTCTTTCTGTGTTTTCAACAGCAGCAACCACTGAGTTGAGCGCTGGCTGGCTGGTCAGTCCTGACATGCTGTTGAAAGCCGCGTCCACAATATCCACGCCGGCGCTGGCTGCCATCAGAATGGTAGCGATTCCGTTGCCGCTGGTATCGTGGGTATGTAAGTGGATTGGAATGCTGATTTCCTGCTTTAACGCATCGATCAGCTTTCTGGCTGCCATCGGCTTGATGAGGCCGGACATATCCTTGATTCCCAGGATGTGGCTTCCTCTCTTTTCCAGTTCCTTGGCCATTCTCACATAGTAGCTCAGGTTGTATTTTTCTTTTCTGTCGTCGAGAATGTCTCCCGTATAGCAGATACATGCTTCTGCAACCTTGCCCTGATTCAGTACTTCGTCGAGGGCGATCTCCATACCTTCGATCCAGTTGAGGGAGTCGAAAATACGGAAAATATCGATTCCCGAATCTGCCGATTCTTTGACGAATCTGCGGATTACGTTGTCCGGGTAGTTTTTATAGCCTACGCCGTTGGCGCCGCGGATCAGCATCTGGAACAGAATGTTGGGCATCTTTTTGCGCAGAGTATCCAGTCTTTCCCACGGAGATTCCTTCAGGAAACGGTAGGATGTATCAAAAGTAGCTCCGCCCCACATTTCCAGTGAGAAGAGATCCTTTCCATAATAGGCGGTAGCAGGAGCGATTTTCTCCATATCCACCGTCCTTACTCTTGTTGCCATCAGGGACTGCTGGGCGTCTCTCATGGTGGTGTCAGTCAGCAGCAGTTTTTTCTGCTCCAGGATCCACTTGGCGAGCCCTTCCGGCCCTTTCTCATCCAGAATCTGTTTTGTTCCAGAAAGGCCGTCGATAACGTCCTGCTTAATTCTCGGGAAGATGGGCACATCGAAGTCCGGCTTCACGCCTTTAGTCTCATTGATGAATTTATCTCCCAGGAAGGAAAGCACTTTCAGTTCTTTATCCTGTCTTGCCCGGATATTCAGCAGTTCCGGATTATCGGCAATAAAACCGGTATCGCACTGGCCTGCGCGGAAAGTCGGGTGGTTGAGTACGTTCATCAGGAACGCAGCGTTAGTTTTCACTCCGGTGATCTTCATTTCACGCAGAGCGCGCATTGCTTTGTTGGTTGCATCCCTGAAGGATCTGGCCCAGGAAGTGACTTTAACCAAAAGGCTGTCGTAATAAGGGGAAATGGTGGAGTCTGTGAAGGCATTGCCTCCGTCCAGACGAATACCGAACCCGGATGCGCTGCGGTACATGCTGATGACGCCCGTATCCGGCGCAAATCCGTTGATCGGGTCCTCCGTAGTAACACGGCACTGAATCGCATAGCCGCGCGGCTTGATGGAATCCTGTCCCTTAATATTCACTTCATCGGAATCCAGCTTGTGTCCCTGTGCGATCAAAATCTGGGACTGAACGATATCGATACCAGTGGTCATTTCTGTTACCGTATGTTCCACCTGAATTCTCGGGTTCATCTCGATAAAGTAGTGGTCGCCGTTTTTGTCCACCAAAAACTCCACCGTACCGGCGCTGCGGTAGTTTACCGCTCCTGCGATTTTTAAAGCGTCAGCGCAGATATTCTGTCTCTGTTCTTGCGTAATACAGATTGCCGGAGTAAATTCCACGACTTTCTGGTGTCTTCTCTGAATAGAACAGTCTCTTTCATAGAGGTGGACCAGGTTGCCGTAATTATCGCCTAATACCTGCACTTCAATATGTTTTGGCCGCTCCAGATATTTTTCGATAAAGATATCGTCAATACCGAAAGCTTTCTTAGCCTCGCTCTTGGCGCTGCGGAACTGGGGAAGCAGTTCTTCCGGAGTTCTGACGATCCGCATGCCTCTGCCGCCGCCGCCTGCCGCTGCTTTGAGCATGACCGGGTATCCGCAGAACTCTGCGTATTTGACCGCGTCTTCTTCCGTCTGAATGGCTTCTTCTACGCCTGGAATCGTCGGCACGCCGACTTTGTTTGCAACGATCTTGGACTGGATTTTATCTCCCAGATTCTCCATCATTTGGTAAGTAGGCCCTATAAAGACAATTCCTGCTTCTTCACAGGCTTTGGCAAACTCCACGTTTTCCGAGAGGAATCCGTATCCCGGATGGATGGCGTCTACGCCCTTGGCTTTCGCCAGCTCGATGATCTCATCGATAGCCAGATAAGCATCTACCGGAGATTTACCTTTTCCTACACGGTAAGACTCGTCAGCTTTTGTTCTGAAAAGCGTGTTTTTGTCTTCTTCGGAATAGATTGCCACGCTTCTGATGCCAAGTTCTTTGCAGGCTCTGAATATTCGAATGGCGATCTCTCCTCTGTTCGCCACTAACACTCTCTTAAACTTTTTGTTTTGTTCCATATTCGGAGTCTCCTTTCTTTTACGTTTCCTAATATTTTATCACTCTCAGCGGCTTACCGCCACTATTTATTTCTTCTTGATATGAACGTCCATCTGCGGGAACGGAATGGTAATGCCCGCTTCATCGAACGCAAGCTTTACGTTCTCTTCCAGGAAGTATTTTACGTCCCAGTAATTGTCGGTCTCGCACCATACTTTCATATCAATGGAAATGCAATTGTCTTTCTGACCCGCGACCCCGATAATAGGCTGCGGATCTCGATATATCGCAGGGTGGGATTCGGCAATGGCTGCCAGGATATCCTTCGCCTGTTTGATATCGTCGTCGTATCCGATGTTAAAGCAGCAATCCACTCGCCGCTTGTTCTCTTTGGTGTAGTTGATCAAAACCGATGTGTTGACCATACCGTTGGGGATGGTGATCACCTTATTGTCATAGGTCTTCAGGTGCGTCACAAACAAATCAATGTCCCTCACCTGACCCGTCGTGCCGTTGATGTCGATATAATCATCTTGCGCAAAGGGTTTGTTGATGAGAATCATGATACCTCCTGCCACATTTGCCAAACTGTCCCTCAGGGCCAGAGCAATAGCCGCGCCCGCTGCCGCCAGCACAGTGATCAGACTGTTCATCTTAAAACCAAACCGCTCCATGATCATCAAAAGCAAAATGATCCACATGATAATCTTCGTTATTCTAAGGATAAATCGGTACAGCACCGGATCCAAAGAAGAGCGTTCCAGGGTTTTTTTGGCCACATGCAGCACGATCTTAATGACGATGTATCCAACGATCAATATGATCAGCGAAATACCTACATTGATCAACTTTTCCACAGTTGCATCGGAGACAGATAAATTGTCAAACATCATGACCTCCTAACTGACCAATCAGTCGATTTTTCTCCCGCTTCGTCTGCGGTCCAGCTCTTTTAATAACTTTTTACGCAGCCGTATATCGTCGGGAACGATCTCCACCAGTTCATCGTCATCGATGAACTCCAGCGCTTCTTCCAGGGTGAACTGTCTGGCCGGCGCCAGCTTAATATTATCATCGCTTCCCGCAGCCCGCATGTTGGTCGCTTTTTTTGCCTTGCACGGGTTGACCACCATGTCTTCGCTGCGGCTGTTCATACCGATGATCATGCCTTCATAGACCTTTGTTCCCGGTTCAATGAACATCTGCACCCGCTCACCGATGTTAAAGAGCGCATATGGAGTAGCGACTCCTTCCTCCTGGGCGATGGCGACCCCGTTGGTTCGCTGAGGAATATCACCTTTGTATTCATCAAATCCATCGAAGCGGCGCACCATGGTGCCTTCGCCTCTGGTATCATTGATGAATTCGGTCCGATATCCCAAAAGACCTCTTGTGGGAACCAGATATTCCATCCTTGTATATCCGTTCTCCGCACCCATCTCCCGCATGACGCCCTTTCGCAAGTTGAGCTTGGAAATGACGGAGCCGGTATATTCATCAGGAACGGAGATAATCACTTCTTCCATTGGCTCCAGCACCTTGTTCTTTTCATTCCTGCGCATGATGACTTCGGGCTTGGAAACCGCCAGCTCATAGCCTTCTCTTCGCATATTCTCAATGAGGATGGACAGGTGCAGTTCGCCCCTTCCAGAGACTTTGAAACAATCGGTGGAATCGGTTTCTTCCACCATCAGTCCCACATTGACCTCCAGCTCTTTGTCCAATCTTTCTTTGATATGACGAGAGGTTACAAATTTGCCCACCTTTCCGGCAAAGGGACTTTTGTTAACCATAAAGTTCATCGACAGAGTGGGTTCTTCAATGTGGATCATTTCCATGGGGTGAGGATTTTTCTCATCACAAATCGTTTCTCCGATGGAGATGTCTGCAATACCGGAAACAACCACAATGTCGCCGGACTGAGCCTCTTTTACCGGTACCCGTTTAAGTCCCCTATAAATGAACACTTGATTGACCTTCCTCTGTACGATGCTGCCGTCTCCTTTAGCTACGGCTACAGTCTGGGCTTCCCGCAGGACTCCTTTGGTAATTCGGCCGATTCCCAATCTTCCTATATAATCATCATACCCCAAAGTGGAGATTTGAAGCTGCAGCGGCTCATTATTCAGATCCGGGTACGGCTCCACATGTTTGATGATGGTGTCAAAAAGGGGCATAATGTCCAGGCCGTTCATGCCGGCAGCGGTTTTCCTGGCTTTCTTGTCTTCTGCGCCGACCTCGATGCCTTCGGCGTCCTTGGGGTCGTAAACAACGATTCCCTGCCTTGCGATTCCGTACAGGATAGGAAAATCCAGCTGCTTGTCGTTGGCTTCCAAGTCCATGAACAGTTCATAGACCTCATCCACTACTTCTTCGATCCGCGCATCCTTTTTGTCGATTTTGTTGATTAAGAGAATGGGATTTATACCCTGCTCCAGGGATTTTTTCAGTACAAAGCGGGTCTGGGGCATGGGTCCTTCGCTGGAATCCACCAGCAAAATAACCGTGTCCACCGTTTTCATGATCCGTTCCACCTCTGAAGAAAAATCCGCGTGACCCGGTGTATCAACGATATTGATCTTCACATCGTCGTGCATAACCGAACAGTTTTTTGAATAAATAGTTATTCCCCGTTCCCGTTCGATATCGTCGCTGTCCATGACGCAGTCCACCACATCCTGATTCTCCCGGAAAACGCCGCTTTGGTTTAAAAATGCGTCAACCAAGGTGGATTTCCCTGCATCGACGTGTGCGATCACCGCTATATTAATAATTTGTTGTCTTTCTGTCATTGCTGCTTTTTCCTGCTTTCTTTCCGTGCATTTCAGTTATAATCATACATGTAAATGTAACCGTATAATTTTATCATAGAATTCTAAAGTTTGCAAGTTTATGCAGCAAGAAAATTAAGGGTAAGGTCCGGGTTTCTCCTATACTTCTGTTAGTCTGTTGGAAATCACATTTTTAATCTTTCTACATATTATTAAGAAAAAGGAGGAATACCTATGCCCAGCATTTATCTGAGTCCTTCCGTTCAGGACTATAACCAGTATGTGACTGGTACCGGAAACGAAGAATACTACATGAATTTGATTGTCGATGCTATGGTTCCATATCTTCGCGCAAGTGATATCGACTTTACCCGCAATAATCCT
The DNA here is from genome assembly GCF_020734085.1 of Hominibacterium faecale. Lineage (NCBI taxonomy): Bacteria > Bacillati > Bacillota > Clostridia > Peptostreptococcales > Anaerovoracaceae > Hominibacterium > Hominibacterium faecale. Next base: position 256,243 of record NZ_JAJAGH010000003.1, on the reverse strand, counting down.
TACGATACGCTGTCTCAGGTCATCGACCAGTCCAACGCCGGTGACTATGATTTTCATCTGGCCCTTCACTCTAACGCCGCTCCGGAAAATCTATCCGGCGCAATTCAGGGCCCGGATGTATACTATTATGCCGACCGTGCTTCCGGTCAGCGGGCAGCTGACTTTTTCGCAGATAATCTGAGAAAAATCTACCCCAATCCCAGCCTGGTCGCTACAATTCCCAATATTTCTCTGGCTGAATTGCGTCGGGTAAAGGCCCCTGCCAATTTGATCGAGCTTGCTTACCACGACAATTACGACGATGCCCAGTGGATTATCGGTCATATCGATGTCATCGCACAAAAACTGGTTCTTTCTCTCACTCAGTATCTTGGTATACCCTTTCGCAAGCCTTCTTCAAAATAAACAATCATTGCTTTTTTAAGTAAAACGTTTATCCGGCCCGTTTATCAATTTTGACTGGTAATTTGTCAAATATGACAAATTACCGGCAGATTTATCGCCGATTATCGTCTGTTGGTCCCTGTTTATCTTCTTTTAACTGGCAGCGCTTTATCTGGCACAGTTCTTGCTTTCTATATGGACAGTGCACTTACAAGTTAACGTACGTTTCCATAAGGAGGTATTTGAACATGGTTCAATCATTTGTAAATTTTGAGGGGCAGGTATGTCTTATAACCGGTGCCGGCAGCCCAGCGGGAATCGGTTTTTCCACAGCAAAAATTCTCGGCAATCTGGGGGCAAAGATCGCGCTAACTGCCACCACGGACCGGATCTTCGACCGGGTCAGAGAACTGGAGGCCTTGGGGATTACGGCAAAAGGCTACATTGCCGATCTGATGGACCGCGGCCAGACAGCAGACATGGTCGGCCAGGTGGTCGAAGATTTTGGAGAAATCCACGTCCTCATCAATAATGCCGGTATGGTTCAAGTGGGCCAGGAAGAAGATTTTTCGGAAATGCTTAACATTACCTACGAAAGCTGGGATATATCCATTAACCGCAATCTGACCCTTTGTTTCAATGTGACGAAAGAGGTTCTTCCCTGCCTGGTAAAAGGCAATTACGGAAGAATCGTCAACGTTTCCTCTGTAACTGGACCGATCGTGAGCAATCCAGGCGAGGCTGCATACAGTGCCGCCAAAGCTGCCATTATCGGCATGAGCCGTGCCCTGGCCATTGAATCGGGCATTCATAACATTACCGTCAACAACATACTTCCAGGCTGGATCGAAACCGCTTCCCAGACGGAAGCCGAGGCAGCCGCAGGGCTCAATACGCCCATGAAGCGGAGCGCCAAACCTGAGGAGGTCGCCAACGCCATCGTGTTCCTTGCATCCAAAGAAGCCTCCTATATCACCGGCGAAGCGCTGGTCGTCGATGGCGGAAATACGATACAGGAATATAAAGGTCCTTCCGACCTATATTATTAAAGAGAAAGGAATTAAAAAATGACAGAGATCAATCGCGAAAAATTAAAGGCCCAGTATCAAAAAGAAATGGAGCTCTTTGAAAAAAAACACAAGAAATCCGGCGAGCTTTATAAAAAAGCCCAAGACAGCCTGCTGCAGGGCGTTCCCATGAACTGGATGACCAAGTGGGCCGGAAGCTATCCCGTCTTTGTGGCCAAAGCCAAAGGCGCCCATTTCCAGGATGTGGACGGCAATGACTATCTGGATTTTTGTCTGGGAGATACAGGCTCCATGATCGGACATGCTCCAGAGCCCGCCGTCAAGGCCATTTCGGAATACGCTGCCCAGGGGACCACTTTCATGCTGCCCACTGAGGATGCCGTCTGGAATGCGGAAGAACTGCAGAGAAGGTTCGGCATGAAATACTGGCAGTTCGCCACCAGCGCCACGGACGCCAATCGTTTCGTTCTGCGTCTTGCAAGAGAGGTCACTCAGCGGCCTAAAGTCGTGGTTTACAACTGGTGCTATCACGGTACTGTGGACGAAACGGTAGCGATCATTGATGAAACCACTGGAAAGACGGTGGCCAAACCTGGAAGCCTGGGGCCTCAATGCGACCCTGCCATTACCACCAAGGTCATCGAGTGGAACGATGTTCAGGCTCTGGAAGACGCCCTGAAAGACGAAGATGTTGCAGCTGTTCTGGCAGAACCGGTCATGACCAACTGCGGCATCGTTCATCCCCAGCCGGGCTACCATGAAAAGCTGCGGGAATTGACGAAAAAATACGGCACACTTTTAATCATTGATGAAACCCATACCATCTGCGCCGGTGTAGGCGGATGCACCAAAGCGTACGGACTCGAGCCGGACATGGTGGTTGTCGGCAAAACGGTTGCCGCGGGTATTCCCGCCGCAGCTTACGGATTCAGCGCTGATCTGGGTGCAAAAGCAGCGGCGGCCATTCCTCCGGAGCTGTGCGACATCGGCGGAATCGGCGGAACGCTGGCTGCCAACGCGCTGAGTATGCACGCTATGCGCGCTGTCCTCAGTGAAGTCCTGACGGAGAAATTTTATGACAAAAATATCCCCCTGGCCGCGCGGTTCAATGAAGGCGTTCAGGGCGTTATTGATAAATACGATCTTCCCTGGAACACCACACAGCTGGGATGCAGAACCGAATATTGGTTCCGCAAAGAGCCTGCGCAAAACGGCGGGCAGGCAGAAGCTGCCGTTGACTTTGAGCTGGATCAGTACATGCATCTAGCTAGCCTCAACCGGGGAATCCTCATGACCCCGTTCCACAATATGGCGCTGATCACTGCTGAAACCAGCCAGGCTGATATCGACAAGCACACGGCTGTTTTCGAAGAAATCGTAAAAAATATCTTGTAATTGATTGAGCTGGCACGCAGAGTGCAATATTGAAAAGTGAACGACACTAAAAAAATATGACATTCTAGCGGCACTTTTATCCCAGTATATGAACGGTTCCCATATGAAACGATCGGGATATGAGAAAACCGATTTCGATATTGATACGTTTTTCCACGTTGGATTGAAAAAGGATTAACAAAGTATCAGTATCGAAGTGATTTTCTTTAAATCCCGATCATTTCGTATGATGCCATTTTGTATATCAGGGCAATATTGCTGCCAAAATATCTTAACCTGCAAAAACATCTTGTTTTCTGATCATTCTTTCAAATCGTCGATCCAGAGGCTTAGGATACAAGCCGGTTCACATCCAGCTACGCCTCCGACTCCAATACCCGGCCGATGGTTTTGCGGAGTACCTCCACATCCAGAGGCTTGGCTATATGGGCATTCATCCCCGCCTCCAGTGCTGACTTAATATCCTCAGCAAAAGCATTGGCAGTCATGGCGATGATGGGAATCCTTGCCGCATCCTGCCGCGTTTGACTGCGAATAACGCGAGTCGCCTCATACCCGTTCATCTCTGGCATTTGAATATCCATGAGAATCGCATCATAGGTACCTGGCTCTGCATCGAGAAAAGCTTCCACTGCTTGACGTCCATCTGTACAAACGATGGTTTCGGCCCCATACATGTCCAGCAACTCACAAAGGATTTCTGCATTGACCGCATTATCCTCAGCAATCAGAAATCTGCATCCATCGAAACGTTTTTCCGGCTTCATCTTATTACCCATTGGTTCAAAGACCTTATTCTTATGATCCTTTTCTTCTGCCGCAATTTCACATTCCAATTCCACACTGAAGATGCTGCCCTCATTAGGTTTACTTTTTACGGAAATCGTACCTCCCATTAAATCGATCAATCCTTTAGTAATACTGAGTCCCAATCCGGTTCCTTCAATGGAGCTGACTCCCAGGCTGCGGGCAAAGGGGTCGAACAAATGGGTCAGAAAATCTTGCGACATCCCGATTCCAGTATCTCTGACTGTGAACTTATAACGGGCATATCCCTTTTGTTTTGCAGGTTCCAGCTCCTCCACCAGAAAATCAATGCTTCCGCCCCTGGGAGTAAACTTGATTGCGTTACTTAAAAGATTAATGAAAATCTGGTTCATACGCAGTACATCACCATAAAACAGCTGGTGTCTGACATTTCCAGCCTCGATCTTTAGCTTAAGGTCAGCAGCTGCTGCCTGCGGCATCATCATGTCCGCCAGCTGCCCGATCAGATCAGGAAGAACAATCTGCATGTGGTTGAGGGTAATTTTAGAGCGTTCGATCTTGCTCATATCCAAAACATCATTAATTAAGCTCAATAAATGTTTGGATGAAATGGATATTTTGTCCAGGCAATCAGCTACTCGCTTTTGATCACCCAAATGAGCCACAGCCAATGAGGTCATGCCCATAATCGCATTCATCGGGGTACGGATATCGTGGCTCATTGAAGACAAGAATACACTCTTTGCCTGGTTGGCTTCTTCTGCCTGTGCCAAAGCTTTTTCCAGTTCTTTTTTCCGCTGTCTTTCCTCAGCAAGCATATCGGTCACATCCGCCCTCACCAAGCAGAGGGTCCGATGATTGGAATCCCCCCATAGGACATTGATCTGTTTGTATCGTTCGCGGCCTTCTGTACGATACGGAAACAGAAAGTCATATCCGCTCGGCTTTTCTTGCAGGCGCATCACCATATTTTGAATTTGAAACTGAATCTGCGACTCCTGCCGGTTTTCATCCATTCCATAACGGTCGACAAAACGTGTGATGGAGGCCTCATAATCTTCAATGTAATGAGGCGGCAGATTATTTAGAACCGTATCTCTTGTATAGAGCGTAAAATGTTTGCTCCCAAGATCAATAAAGCTGGCCAATTCAAAGGTATAAGCGATCATGCGCAGCAGTCCCTGCTGTTCCCTTACCGAGTCAGTGATGTCCGTACTGGATAGGCATATCCGGTCCAATCGCTCATCAGTATTGGAAACCGTCATTTTTTTAGTGCGTATATCGCCTTTTTCCTCAGCAATTGAATAAGTAAATGTATAAGATCCGTTCTTCAAGCTCTCCCTCATATACTCCGGATCCAGGCTATCTCGATATAAATCTTTATCTCTTGGCACAATTTTTGTGTGCAGCATATATGCCGTCCATTGGGAAAAACTCCCCGGACAGACAGGTATACAATCACTTTCTCCATTGTGGGCCAGCACCGTACAGCGATCGTCCGTCAAGTCAATATCGATTACAAAATCGTAGCCAGTAACCGATAAATTATGAAGCGCCCGATCAGCGATCGTCCGCTCCGTAACGTCGGTAACTGTTAAGATCCCCGTAATATCATCACTGTCGGGAGCTGCAATCATATTCATCTTAATTTCAACGTAGCGGCCCTTTGCTTCTTTGGGCAGCTTGACAAAGCATTCCATCTTCTGTTCCGAGTCCCCGCGTTCAAAGGCTTTCATCGCAGGTTCATTCAGATAAATGCTCAAAAATCGCTTTCGATCCTCCTCCGGTATAAAATTAGAAAGGCCGTAAAAAAAAGCATCCCGATTAAAGCCAAAGGTATCGAGCAAATCCGAATAGGAATAATCAATCACATCTAAAATCATGTTTTGGGTAATATTGCAGTGTCCGATAATAAGCGCATTCGGCCCCGGCGTATGATAATGGCTCATAATCAATTCTTGATATTGCCTGCGAAGCTGCTCCTTTTCTTCCCGTTCTTTTGTCATTTCATGATAGACGGCATATACACGGCTTCCCCCGCCTTCGCTAGGAAATAATGTAAGCGTGTTTTTTACCCAAACATAACTATCCGTTCCTTTTCGAAGACGATAAACAATTTCACAGCGATTATTGTCACTGGTAATGTAAGCGCGCATCTGTTCTTTAACATGCTCCCAATCATCCGGATGCACACCGGACATGGCGTCTTTTTCATACAGCTCCCATGCCTCATCCAAGGACATACCCGTCATTTCTGCAAAACCATCGGACAAAAACTCTGGTACCATATGTCCGTCCTCTTCATAATGTACGACGGCCACTCCTCCTGGAAGATTTTTCACTACTGTTTGAAAATATTGCTCCAAGCGTTCTTTTTCACTCTTGGTTTTCATCTCTTCTGTAACATCATGAATATATTTAATATAGGCGGATATTCCATTCCATTCGATTTCCCGGAAGCGGGTTTTATAAAACTGGCCCGTTTCTTCTATCGCCATTTCGTGCTCGCTTCCATCGGGATCATGAGTGCCGAGGGTACAGAATTCGCAGGGTGAATCCTTACCATGCAGCGCTTTATAACATTTTTCTCCTAGACAGTTTTGTTCATTTACAAATAGTGCTTTTGACTCATTGGAATATAAAAGCTCGTAATTGTCTTTGCTGATTACATATATCCCATCTGCCGTTTCATCAGCAATACTCTGAAACAATCGAGTCTCGGCCGACATTCCTGTGAACACAGCATAGAATTTTGTGGATTCCGACAATGGTCCCATACGTCTCCCATTGAGGTGGATCCAAACCAAATGCCCGTCTTTATGCTCCATCCGGTAGGAGACGTCCATCACCGTTCCGTTTTCAATGGCAGATTGGGCGGCTGCCGCTACCCGCTCCTTATCTGGTTCATAAATGAGATTCAGAGCATTGCCGCCCAGCAGCTCCTCGTACTCTTTCCTTGTATGTCCGGAGAGGGCCGTAACTCCATCTGAAAAAAAGACAGGTATAAAGCGCCCTTCTTCTATCCGGTAACTGGCAATACCTCCTGGTATAGAATTAATCAAAAGATCCTTTTCCGACTGGGTCTCTTTCAGGTCGGAAATGTTATGGAATACGCAGTGCAGCAGCGGGCAGCCGTTTTCTTCACCGATCCATTTTATCTGGGCCCGGACCCATACGATCTGCCCGTCCTTGTGCTGTTTTCGAAATTCAATTTCCCCAGTTCCGCGGCTTTCAATAACTTCCTTCGCCTTTGAAACGACTTTCATTGTATCTTCAAAGTACGTCAGTTCCGCTGCGTCTTGTTTAATTAACTGCTGATATTCTTCAGCTGTGTATCCGGAAAGTTCGGGAACACCCTCAGAGAAGTAAATTGTTTCAAAAATATCCGATACCTTATAGATCGCCACACCTCCCGGTATGGCATTTACGATATCCTGTATTTTTTCACTGGTATCTGTCATCTCTTTTTCCAATTGTACCCGTTCGCTGACATCGGTGTACACACCGTATAGAAGCTTCTTTCCAGCTTCTGCTTCTTTAACCGATCCATGAAGGTCAAAATACCGGTATTCCTGCCTTAAGTCATTCCATATACGGAAAGTGTGCCGCAAAATACCGTTTTCCCGGCTCGCCTTTAAGATTTTTTCTTTCAGAAGAGATAAGTCCTCCGGATGAACACCCAAAAAGGTTGTCTCTTTTTCCAGTAAAGAACTTTGCTCAGGGGAATATCCCGCCATTTCGTAAAAAGCATGATTATGGAACAGCAGCGTAATGTGTTCTTGGTCTAATTGATAAACACCAAGTCCGCATGGGATGCTGCTGAAAAACTCCTGAAAATTTTGCTTTTTTGTTTGAAGGTCGGCCTGCTCACCTTGACGATCTTCCTCAAGGTAAGTAAGGTCAGCCGTTCCATTCTCCCACGGAATGGACTTGCTTCTAAAACGATAGCTGCACCCATGTTGCGGGCAGAAGAATTTGCCTGATCGGGCAATAGGAATTTTGTTTTTCCCCCCATTAAAAAAAGGACAGGGTCCTTCAAACCCCGCCGGACAAGAGCCAGTTGCTTTACAGCCTTGTGTTGAAGAAAAAAATCGTCTTTTTGCCATCTTATTCGCATAAAGCAATTCCCGGCTGTCCATCGCACTGACATATGCGGATACCGGCGCATCATCTAATAGGTCTATGATTGGATCAATAGCCCGATTTTTTTCCAACATTCTCTCGTTCCTCCCTTTGGACGGATCTAAAACTTGTCCCCAAACCGTCAGTCCATTTCACATGCCTTCATTCTAGCATAGAAACCTGAATTCTACAATCTTTTTACTGTGAAGGAACCCTCTAAAAATCGGAGTTTAAATGTATATTCCTGCAACACATCACCCATAATCAGGTACGCCCGCAAGCAATGGAAAAAATATTTTTTCCATTGCTGAGGTGTCCCCAGCCCCGATTGAAAGAGGGCTGTGTTTTATTGCACTTATACTTTAAATAAGAGGAAACATCGTTTTATCAATACTGAACTTTGCTGCTGTTCTTCCAAATTCCCATTTTCTCTGCTTCTCGAATCAAGTCTTCTTGGAACCTTGGATGGGCGATAGAAATCAAAAGTTCTGCCCTCTCCCATGTAGATTTACCCTTGAGATTGACTGCGCCAAACTCTGTAACCACATAATGTGTGGCGCTTCTAGGTGCCGAAACAATGGATCCTTGAGGCAGGGTGGGCATAATCAGAGACTGGACGCTGCCGTCACGATTGGTCCTGGTTGACGGCGTGCACAGGAAACTTTTTCCGCCCTGAGACTGAAAGGCTCCCATTACGAAGTCCAGCTGTCCGCCTGTACCGCCGATATGCTGCAGTCCTGCCGATTCGGAATTGACCTGTCCGAAGAGATCCACCTGCAGGCAGCTGTTGATGGAGACCACTTTATCATTGGCCGCAATGACTTCAACAGCATTGACATAATCCACCGGCGCCACATAGCCCATCGGATTATCGTCCAAAAAGTCATAGACTTCTTGAGAACCCATAGCAAAAGTAAACACCATTTTGCCTTTGTTGGTACGCTTATTGCCAGTGATTTTTCCTGCTTTATACAAATGCACATAAGCGTCTACGAACATCTCCGTATGTACGCTCAGATCATTGATATCCGATTCAGCGATTTTCTGTCCCACGTAGTTGGGCATTCCCCCGATTCCCAGCTGGAGGGTGGAGCCGCTTTCAATCCGTTCTGCAATATGTTCGGCAATTTTCTTTTCCGCCGCAGTAGCCTCTTTTGCGACGATGTTGGGCAATGGTCTGGCTTGCCCTTCCACTACCAGATCAATCTGGGAAATGTTGATGGTGTTTTGCATGCCATGAATAATCGGCTGACATGGATTTACTTCTACAATAACCTTCTTTGCCGATTTCATGATGCCCCAATATTCAGCCAGCTGGGGTCCGAAATTAAAATTCCCGTACTGATCCATCGGCGCTACCTGGAACATAGCCACATCGATGGGGCCGACGTTTTCGGCCATGTATTTGGGATTTTCCCGGAACTGGACCGGAATGAACCAGCAGCAGCCCTGTTTGTTCATCTTACGGTCCAAACCGCTCATGTGGGTGGACAAGTATTTAAAGTGTTTTGCCTGTGGATCCGCCTGAAGGATAGCAGGGGGCTCCGGATAATTCCATATGGTATCCATCACCAATACGTTTTCCAATTCTTCCGTTCTCTTGGCCAGGGCCAGATCCAAATCCCTTACAATGCCTCCAAAGAGTCCGTAGTGAACCCGATCGCCGGATCTCACTACCTTGACTGCTTCATCGGCAGTTACCAGTTTTTTTTCGTATTCACTGGCAACATCGCTCATCTTACAAAACGTTTTTCTTTCTTCCATTGATTGTTCTCCTCCTGTTATCTATTTGCTGTATTCGTAAAATCCTTTTCCTGTCTTGCGGCCATACTCGCCTTTGGCATAGTGTTCCGTCAGGCAGGCGGCCGGCCGGTCCGCCATATCACCGGTTGTCCGGAATTTTTCCATATATACGTTGTATTCCAGATCGATCCCTGTCATATCCAGGGTCTCAAGGGGCCCCATGGAATGTCCCAGAGCACCTTTGACTGCCGTATCGATATCTTCGATGGAGGCAATGCCCTGATCCACCAGATAACATGCTTCCTTTGTCAGAGCGCTGAAGATACGGTTTACAACAAAACCATAGATTTCCTTTTCAATGGCAACCGGTGTCTTTCCTATGCTTTCTACAAAAGCGTATGCCGTATCAAAGGTCTCTTTGGCCACATGAGGGCCTCTGACAACTTCCACCACTTTCATCACCAGCGCCGGATTAAAGAAATGTACGTTCAGCACTTTTGATGGATCGCAGACAGCGTCCGCAAAGCGGGAACTGACGATATAAGAACTGTTGCTGGCAAAGACGGTATGCGCCGGAGTCGCAGCGTCCATAGCTGCCAGCGCCTTTTTCTTAACAGTAACAATGTCCGATACAGCCTCTACTACAAAATCGGCATCCTTTCCTGCTGCAGCCGTATCGGTGGTAAAGGTCAGAGCTTTTTGTATTTCCCGGGCTTCAGAATCTTTCATTTTCCCCTTGCTCACTCTTTTTTCTAACCAGGAATCGGAGAATTCCGCTGCCTTCTTAATCATATCTTCACTGATATCGTAACAAACGACCTGATAACCATGCATCGCTGTCTGTATCGCGATTTGATTCCCCATGATACCGGCGCCCATTACCGTTACCTTTTTAATAGCGTCTAACATGTTTTCATCTCCTTCATCGTGTTTTCTTTATCTTACTAATCGCAACTGGCATGCCAATTTCGCGGCGCAGCTTCAATTTCTATCAAAAAACAGACACAGCCATTGAAAAACCCAGAAACTTTTTTTCAAAAGTCTCTGGGTTTTCTGACTGTGCCCCTTTTATATCTTTCAAATCGATGCAGTTTTACATCGTTATAAGATGTCGTCTTGCATAATTACATCACTTTGATGCTGATTCCCTCTTTAACTGGATTTGCTTATAATCCGTATTTTTTTAATTTCCGGATCACGGTAGACTGATCCACCTGCAGCGCCACGCCTACTTTTCTGCTGGAACCGTATTTTTCCTTTGCTTTTTTGAGCAGCTCTTTTTCGTAATTTTCCATAGCCTGCTGCAGCGGCACTTCTCCCTTTTCGTTCTTTTGCACATTGGCCCCCTCTTCCATCCAGGGGATATCATCCAGCTGCAAATACTCGTTGCTGCTGACTATCACCATGTTTTCCACAGTGTTTTTTAATTGACGGATGTTTCCCGGCCAGCTGTATGATTCAAATTCTTTAATTACTTCATAGGTGATCTTTTTGTCCTGTCCGTATTCCTTGTTAAATTTTCTTAGAAATTTTAATGTCATGGGTGCGATTTCCCCTTTTCGTTCTTTCAGCGGCGGAAGATCAACACTGATCACGTTGAGCCGATAGAACAAATCCTCACGGAATTGCTGGTCATCCACCATTTTCACCAAATCTCGGTTGGTCGCGGCAACGATCCGCACATCCACTGGAATCGTGCGCGTTCCGCCTACCCTCACAACAGTTCGGGATTCAAGCGCCCGCAAGAGCTTGACCTGCAGGTTCAGGCTCATTTCTCCGATCTCATCCAGGAAAAGCGTTCCTCCTGACGCAGCTTCAAACAGCCCAACCTTCCCTCCTTTGGCCGCCCCGGTAAAAGCCCCTTCTTCGTACCCGAACAGCTCACTTTCCAATAAATTCTCAGGAATCGCGCCGCAGTTAACGGTGATAAACGGTTTATCTTTTCGCAGCGTATTTTTTTCGTGCAGATATCTGGCTACCACTTCCTTGCCCACACCCGACTCTCCACAGATCAGTACAGTCGTATCAAAGGAGCAGACCTTTCCCAGCAAAGCATAGATATCCCGCATCCTGGGATCGGTCACGACAATCGTTTCTCCGCCTCCGTCCTCGTCTCCTTCAGCAGTCATTTGATCAAAGTAAAGCTTTTCCATCTTCTTCGCCTTCAACAGCTCTTCCTGCAGTTCATAGATTTCGGAGATATCTCTTGTATTGACAACAACTCGTTTTATTTGGCCGTTTTCATCAAAGATCGGCCGGCCGGTAGCCATAATGTTACGCCCATGCTGGGTTGTATGGTGGAGAGATACCGGTCCCTTCTGCTGTATGGCCAGCAGGACCGCAGAATTTTTCATCCATACAGGATTCAAAAACTCCTTAATATTATGGCCGATCATGTCTTCCTTTTTAATCCCAGTATTTCGTACATAAGAGGTATTTGCAAGGAGAGCGTTTCCTTGTCCGTCGGTAACCAGAATTCCGTCGAAGGAACCTTCTATAATCTCTTCCAGTTCCTCCATAATCAGTCTGGTATCTTCTAATTCCAGTTCCGTTTTTCTTTGTTCCATCTGTTTTTCCATAAATTTGCCCCTCTCATAGATGTCTCTATTATATTCTCATAGACGGTTTCTTGTCAAAGATTTGTCAAATTTGACAAGCCGGCAGATGTTGCTATACTATGTACAGGAGGTAGAACTTAATGGAATTAGGTCGTATTAAAGAAACTGTACAAAAAGCGGCGGAAGCAATTACTGCCGCGCTTGGAATTGAGACGGAAATCGTGGATTCCCATCTGATGATCATCGGAGGTACTGGCAGATATTTGGATAAAGTCGATTCTTATGAAGAAGGCGGCGATTTGGAGTCTCCATATTTGTACGGGTATCTGCTCAAAACCTGCTCCCATTATATCTGCCTGGACCCGGCAAAGGATCCCCTATACGATCCCCAGGAAAAGGAACTGGCAGAAATCTGCTGCCCCATTGTAATTGAAGGACAGGCAGCAGGGCTCATCGGCCTCGTGGCCTTCACTTCTGAGCAGAAAGAGAAGATTGGGACCAAACAAGAAACGCTGCTGGCCTTCCTCAAAATCATGGCCGAATTGATCGCCAGCAGACTGCTGGTAGAACTGCACAATCGTTCCCTGCGGCAGCGTCTCAATTCAGCGCTGGACATGTCGGCGGCTTCCGGGAGCTTTGACTCCATCATCGGCGATTCTCCGGTCATGGCTCGATTAAAACAGCGTGCTTTTCAGATTTCTTCCAGCGATTCCACGGTTCTCATCACCGGCGAAAGCGGCACCGGCAAGGAACTCTTTGCCCGGGCCATCCATACTTCAAGTTCCAGAAATCAAAAACCCTTCATATCCATCAATTGCGGCGCTATTCCGGAAATGCTGCTGGAAAGCGAATTATTCGGTTATGAAAAAGGGGCTTTTACCGGAGCCGATAAAAACGGCAAGATCGGAAAATTCGAGCTGGCCGACGGTGGTACTATTTTTCTCGATGAAATCGGAGACATGCCCCTTCACCTGCAAGTCAAGCTGCTCCGGGTACTTCAAACCAGACAGATCGACAAAGTGGGCGGCCAGTCGCCCGTCTCTATCGACGTGCGGATCATCGCTGCCACCAATCAGGATTTGGAAGCCATGATTAAAGAGAATCAGTTCCGGGAAGATCTGTACTTTCGTCTCAGCGTCATTCCTCTCCACATCCCTGCTCTCAGACAGCGGCCGGAGGACATCCCCCAGTTGATCGACCATGCCTTTTGCAAATTCCAGGACAAGCTGGGCAAGGATATCAAGACCATCAGCCGCAGCGCTTATCAATGCCTAGCCGCTTATGCCTGGCCGGGAAACGTTCGTGAGTTGGAAAACGCCCTCGAGTACGCCATTAATATGGAAACTTCCCAAGCCATTCAGATTGAAAACCTTCCCGATAAGATTCGAAATCCTCATACCAGTTCGGGTTCCGCAATGGATTTTAAAAAGCAGAGCGCCGACTACCAAAAGCAGCTGATCATCCGTTGTTTAGAGGAAACCGGCTGGTCTGTGGAGGGGAAACGAGAGGCGGCAAAGCGGCTGGGTATCAGCGAATCGACGCTGTATCGACGGCTGCGGGGCTAAAACCAACCTGTCCGGCAGGCTTGGAAAATCCGGCTGGGATTTTGAAGGAGGATATGTTACACTTGTAACGAATCGATTGAAGCAAGAGAAAGGTATATTATGAATCAGTTAAAAGAAACGTTTTCCACCTGTCTTTTCGAAAGGACGCCGGTCAAGATTATATTCAGCAGTCCGCGGAAAAAATCCCTGCCCTATCGCCGCGTCACCATCAGGCCGCTCCTTCACTGCGGCAGACCCTCCTGGCAGGCCGAATACACTTACGAAAAGAAGGCTATTCACGAAAATATTGAGAACGAACAGATTTTAGAGTTCTGCATTGATTTTGTCCTTCGGGATTTCAAACAGATCAACCTTTTTACAGAAGAAGAGGATGTGCAGATTCTGGCGGCAAAGCCGGACCGCCCCAGGATCACCCGGAAGCCGGGCACTTTAAAACAGGAGAATCTGGAGCATAATCAAGCGAAACAGTATATTATCCCCGACGGAACGCCCTGTGATTTTCTCATCCGCCTGGGCGTCATGAATGAGCAGGGCAAAGTTTTTCCAAAGCACTATGCCAAGTTCCGTCAGATCAACCGCTTCCTGGAGATCCTGCAGGACGTATTTCCCCACCTTCCCGATACCCGCGAAAAACCTCTGCGGATCATCGATTTCGGCTGCGGGAAAGCATATCTGACCTTTGCCCTCTACCATTATCTCAATGTGATGAAGAGCATGAATGCGGAGGTCATCGGCCTTGATCTGAAAGAGGATGTGATTGCCTTCTGCGGCCAGACGGCCTATGATCTGGGTTATACGAACCTGCAGTTTCTCATGGGAGATATCGCGGATTATACCAGCGATCACGCGGACATGGTCGTTACCCTTCATGCCTGCGACACAGCCACCGATTACGCGCTGATCAATGCGGTCAAGTGGAATACTTCGGTCATTCTTTCCGTACCCTGCTGCCAGCATGAGCTCTTTTCCCAGATTAAAAACGATCTGCACCAGCCCATGTTCAAACATGGCATTATCAAGGATCGGTTTACCGAACTGCTCACCGACGGCCTGCGCGGACTCAAACTGGAAGCCTGCGGCTACGATGTGGCCATGATCGAATTCACCAGCCTGGAGCACACTTCGAAAAACATTATGATAAAAGCGGTCAAAACCAAAGCCGCCAATTCCAAAGCTGCTGAAGAGTACGAGAAGCTGAAAGCATTCTACCAGGTAAAGCCGGCCATCGACTGCCTTTAAGGCTTATTGATGTTTTAAATAATATCTGTACGAACCGATAAAAGGAAACGCTACCATAATGAAAACAAGAATCAGGGTTACATAGGGGATTTTAAGAAAAGCGTTGGCAATCATTAAAATTCCCGCAGCAACCCACACAAATCCTGCCGTCCGGTGGGTATAATTCCAGTTATCTTCATTCTGCAGCGTCCAGGGCAGCTTGATGCCGATCGTATAGTTTTGCTTGCATTTGGGCAGATAATTGCCCGCGATCACGATCATAACCCCTACCAGAGAACCAATGATCATACCTATGGGAATATCTTTTCCAAGAGCAATGAATAGGGTCACCGGCATGGCTACATTGCAGATTACCGGGCAAATCCAAAAAACAAGGCGGCGTATGACTTCCGGCTGCCGCTCTCTTTTGGGATCCCGATTGGTTGTAAAAATGGCCAGCGCGTCCACTGCGGCGAGAAACACCGGCAGCCCCACGACGACCAGAGCCTTAGACGCATAGTTATCAGGATTGCCTGTTGTATCGAAATGGATGGCCATCTGCTGTGGCAATTTATCCCAAAGAATGATCCCCAACAAAATGGGCAATAAGCATAAAACGACCGATAAAACAGTCTGACTGCGTTTCATCATCTTTTTTCCCCTCCAAACTGTGATAACCACAGCATAAGTTCCTCAAAGACTGAGGAATTCAATTCATAATAGATGTAGTTTTTTTGTTTGTTTTCTGCGACCAGACCAGCTTTTTTCAATTGAGATAAATGATAGGAAATCGTTGCGCCGGTCATCTCAAATTTGCTGGCGATTTCACCGGCGGGCATTGGCCCATTTCTGAGCATAATCAAAATTTCTCTTCTCACGGGATCGGACAATGCCTTGAATGTTTTCTGAAAACCCAAATGCCTACCTCCTGATCAACAGTATTTAGAAATATTTCTAAATAGATTCTAACAGTTAGACCTGGAATGTCAATAGCTATTTCGAAATTTTTCTAAATAGATTTTAAATGACTCGCGGGGCCGGGAACAAATCATCGTGATCTGTGCCTGAATGCCTTCCAAGCGATGATTTTAGGCCCTTTTTGCTGCCAATCCACCTAAAATCAGCAAGAAATTATCGCTTTCCTGACTTTTTTTCTTTTCCCACGATAAAAAATCATCGCTAACTTAGACTAAAACAAGCCCCAGCGATGATTTTACTTTTTGCCCTTTATTAATCCGGGCCCGAAGGGCCCGACCTTTTCAATTCTAATTTATTCTGTTTTCTGCGAATCCAGCTCCGCCTGCTGCTTGGATGTCAGCTTTTGCGGCCTGAAGAGCATGAAGAGAATGGCGCTGATGGCCATCAAAATGGGATAATACAGGTTGGGGATAATGTCCAGCGGCGTCAGCCCCACCAGGGCGGCGGCTGTCAAAAGCTGGGCTCCATATGGGATCAAACCCTGACCAACGGAAGCGAAAATATCCAGAATGGAGGCGACCCTTTTGGGGGCCACTTCAAATTCATCGCCGATTTGTTTGGCAATGGGACCTGCCATAACGATGGCTACCGTGTTATTGGCCGTACAGATATCCACCAACAGCACCAGGATCGCAATGCCGAATTCGGCGCCCCGCTTTCCCTTGGTGCGTTTTTTAATGGTATCAATAATCAGATCAATACCGCCGTTATTCTTAATCAAAGAAACGATGCAGGCCACGATGATGGAAATAACCGAAATCTCAAAGAGCCCCGCCATACCGTCGCCGATGGCCGTAAAGCTTTCCAAGAGGGTGAACTTTCCGAAGGCAACGCCGACAATCATGGAAAGAACAATCCCCGAGATCAGCACCAAAAACACGTTGAAGCCGATCAGCGCTCCGATCAGCACCACCAGATAAGGGATAACCTGCACGAAATTATACTCATAAACATCCTTGGTAACGGAAGTCATTTCCATGGTGCGTACATAGAAGATAATCAGCGTTACTACCGCCGCCGGCAGGACGATGAAAAAGTTCTGCTTGAATTTATCCTTCATTTCACAGCCCTGGGTTCTTACCGCGGCGATGGTAGTATCGGAAATCATAGAAAGATTGTCGCCGAACATGGCGCCGCAGACAACCGCGCCGATGCACAGGGACAGCGGAAAGGCCGTCTGCTGGGAAACTCCCAGCGCAATGGGCGCCAGCGCCGTAATGGTACCCATGGAGGTTCCCATGGAAATGGAGATAAAGCAGCCAATCACAAAAAGACCAACGACCATCAACCCCGGCGGCAGAATGGACAGTCCAAAATTAACCGTGCTGTCCACGCCGCCTGCTGCCGTCACTACCCCTGAAAAAGCGCCGGCCACGATAAAGATCAATACCATCGTGATGATATTCACATCTCCCGCCCCTTTGGAGATAATGTGAAGTTTTTCGTCAAATGTCAAATCCCTGTTCTGCAGCATGCCCACAAACAGAGCCGCCACAAATGCTACCAGCGCGGGCATTCCGTAGAAGTCCCCGCTGATGATCCCTACCCCGGCAAATAGTACGATGAATACAATAAAAGGCAATAATGCCCAGCCGCGTTTTTTCATGTTGTTTTCCTCTCTTCCAGTAAGTAATCAATCAATTCATAAGTTCGAACCTGGTCTTGCTGCATCAGCTTTTCCAGGTTCCGATCAAGTCCGTTTGCTGCCGATCTGTGTGTTGAGCATTGGCTTTCCCGTAAAATGAAACAGCCTGGCGACCAGATTGCTGGGAAAGCTGCCGACCCTTGTATTGAGCATCTTCACCAGCACATTATAAAAGCGGGCGAAATTCTCGATATCATTCTCAGCAGAAAGCAGCTGCTTTTCTGCGTTAAGAAAGCCTCTCCCCGGCTCTCCCCGGCTCCGGACCTGCTCCATCAGTTCTCCCAGCGCATCGGACAGTTCATTTTCACAGCCTACCTTCTCTTCCATGTCTTCGGCGTCCTTAGCCGCATTTTTCCGCTGAAGGGCGATTTTCGCCAGCTCAGGATCAAAGTCCTGACAGTTTTCTGCAGCTGCTGTCACTTTTTTAACCAGCCCATGGCGCTTCTTCAAATACACTTCCATGGTCGCAAAAGCCTCTTCAACACTGTACTTCAGCTTGAGAAATCCTTTGTAAGACAGGACGAGCCAAATCAAGATCACGGCTGCCAGCACAGCGGCCGCTATGATAATATTCAGGTTCATGATTTCTTCTCCTTATCTTACTCGGGAATCTGCCAATTGATCGGCTCTTTTCCAAAGCGTTTTAAAAAAGCGTTTGTTTTTGAAAAATATCTTCCGCCCCAGAATCCCTTATGGGCTCCCAGCGGGCTGGGATGGGCTCCGGTGAGAATGAGATGCCGGTTATTGGTAATCAGGCTCTGCTTTGCCCGGGCATTTCCGCCCCAGAGTATGAATACCATCGGATCTTCCCGATCATTGAGCAGCCGGATAATCCGGTCGGTGAAGATTTCCCAGCCCTTGCCCCGGTGGGAATTGGGCTGGCTCCGTCTTACCGTAAGCACCGTATTGAGCAGCAGAACCCCGTTGTTTGCCCAGCTTTCCAAGCAGCCGTGGGACGGAGGGTCGATCCCCAGATCATCCTTCAGCTCTTGAAAAATATTGACCAACGACGGCGGTGTTTGTACTCCTTTTTGCACAGAAAAACAAAGGCCGTGAGCCTGTCCCGGCTGATGATACGGATCCTGCCCTAAAATAACTGCTTTTACCTCCTTATAGGGCGTGAATTTCAACGCATTGAACAGATCGTACATATTCGGGTAGATGACTTTGGTCTTGTATTCCTGGATCAGAAACTGTCTCAGCTTCTGATAATATTCTTTTTCAAACTCTCCCTCCAGGACCTGGTCCCAGTCGTTTCCTATGTTCACCATAGATTCTATTATAGCGGACTTGCAGGTTTCTGACAATGGGGGAAATTTGCCAGCTTCAAATGCTTTTTTCAATAATCACATAAGTTTTTCGACAATATAAATAACGATACTGCCAACTTGCATCATAATCAAAAGTAGAGAGAGGTAAAGCAGCGGAGAAATATTCAAAAACACTTCATACCGTTTTGCCGGATTCCCGTCTTTTATTTTCCTTTTTTTCTTTTGCCCGTAAATAAAGGTACTCACGAAGAGAACGAGGGGCAGGTAAAACAAGAAGATTGTTTTTGTACTGAGGAAGAACTCGCTGATGATATCTTCGGGGCCATATATGATAAATCCACAAAGAATAATCAGCACATAGGCAATGCAGAAAACGGTGCCCACCCTCCCGTTTCGGTAGGTATCGTCAAAATTATTCTTTTCAACCTGCGCATCAGTATGCAGGGGCACCGGACTTTCAATCTCACTTTTGTTCCTGAAGTAGTATACATAGGAGGTACTGTCGATATATTCCCAGCCACTATCGCCGCACAATTGCAGGTATTCGTCTTTGGCCTGCCCGAGATCCCGAAAGAAATCAACGCAATAACACTGCTCCTGCGGTTCTCCTTTTTTAAAGGAAGCCAGACACAAGCCCGCGGATTCAAACTGGTACCCTCTGGCTGCCATATAGGCAAGGTATTGTTCCACTTTCTTTTTCGTCTCAATTTCAGGCCTCGGCCAGAATTTGTAAAGATAATTCATTTTGACGCTCCTTTCAATATTTCCTTTCCATCGGATACCTGATTGGATAAACGTTTGTACTCCTCTTCCAGGATTGTTTTGCCCTTTGGTGTGAGGCGGTATAGTTTCCGGCGCTCTTCCACTTTCGTCTTTTCGACGATACCCTCTTCATCAAACCGTTTCAGAAGGTTGTAGACTGTCCCTGCGCCCAAATTCACTCGTCCCTTTGTCAATTCTGCTGTGCTTTTAATGATGTCATACCCGTGCCTCTCTTCTGTCAAAGCCAGCAAGATGTAATACATTGGCTCGGTAAGCGTATCCAATTGTTGCTTTGCCATATCTGCCTCCATATATCTAACATAACTATATTTAATATAAATATATCATAATCTTAGAATTTGTCAATTTAAATATGCACCATTACAAAACATCCGCTGCAAGATGAGCCAAGACTTCACCAGAAGCAGTACAACGGGGGAAATTTGCCAGTCTCAAATGTTTTTTTAATCTTAGTTTAATGTTCAGGCTATATACTTATATATATGATGCCTGCGGGATTGGGATCACGCATCCTGCTGTGATCGATCAGCAGCAATCCAAGGCAAAGCTTTTCATTCAAAAGGAGGAACCACCATGAGCTTTTTTTCAGCATCAAGCGGTAGAAACCCGTACAGAAATCCCCATAACGGCGGACGTCATTATCAGAAAAAAGGTCTGTTGGGCAAGTTGGGAGGCCTGATGGGATCGTTCAGCAGCGGAAGGGGATATTACCCGGAGGGGAACCAATATCAACAGCCAAATTACCAGCAGCCCTTGTCTTCCAGCGGCCAGCCACAGGAAAATTCCTTCTGTCCGTCCTGCGGCTCCCAAGTTCCTGCCGGATCGAAATTCTGTCTGGAATGCGGTGCTAAGATGAACAGCGGCTCCATCTGCACAGGCTGCGGACAAAAACTGCCGGACAACGCAAAATTCTGCCCGTCCTGCGGCGCTCCCAGGAAATAGTCCCAAATGCTCCTTTTTCCAAAAAGATATATAGGCCGCAGCTTTCAAGGCTACAAGCTGGAAAAAAGCCTCGGCCAAGGCAGGTACGGCAGCTGTTTTGCCGCCCGATCCGCAGGCGGCAAGCTTGTGGTGCTCAAACGTCTCCACAATCCGATGAAAAAAAAGAACACAGGCAAAAATCATTTTGAACCTGTGATTCTTTCTATGCTCCGGCACCCTGCTGTGCCTGAGCTGTTGGGGATTGTCAACGAAGGCCGCAGCTATTTTTTTGTGCTGGAATATATGCCCGGCATATCGATCAAGCAGCTGCTCTTTTCCCGCCGCCATCCCTTTACGTATGAAGAGATCCATCAAATTATGGTGCAGCTCTTGGACCTGATCGCTTATCTTCACCATAAAGACATCGTCCATAGGGATATTCGCATTTCCAACGTCCTGTGGGATCCGGACCAGCAGCGGCTGTCTCTGGTGGATTTCGGACTGGCCAGATTTGCCCATCAGGAGCACGCTCTCTTCCAGTCCGACTTTTCCTATCTGGGAGACTTTTTTCTTTACTTATTATATGCCCTTTACCCTGTTTCCAAAGGCAGCGGCGGCAAACAGCCCTGGTACCGGCAGCTGCCCCTGTCCGCCGGCCAAATGGAATTTCTCAAACGCTTGCTGGGCCTGAGTCCGCCCTATTCTCAAATCTGCTCCATCCGGCAGGACTTTCTTAAATCTTTTACTCCTCCCCATCGCTGAGGGCAAATTTTGCCGGCACTTTCACCGGCTCTTCATACCAGGAGAAGCAGTTTTCCACCATCTGGCGGTCCAGCTTGGGCGTCAGCCAGCTCACCACCGGGACTATAATCAGCCCAGAAAGCATGGCGAAGGCGCCCGCATTGATTGGCGATTGCAGGATCATGGGGAAAGATTCTCTGAAAAGCAGATTGAGCATCATCAGCCCCGCGCCCCAGACATAGCTGCACCAGCAGGCGATCTTGGTAGTCCCCTTCCAGTAAAGACCATAGAGCAGCGGCGCCAGGAAGGCGCCTGCCAGCGCGCCCCAGGACACGCCCATCAGCTGGGCGATGAAGGTTACCGCGCTCCTGTACTGAATGACTGCGATCACAACCGATATGGCGATAAAGACTACAATTAATACACGAATCACAAAGACCTGGGTCTTATCGCTCATGTTCTTGATGAAATTGTCCTTGAGAAAATCGATGGTCAGGGTTGAACTGGATGCCATTACCAGTGAGGACAGCGTTGACATGGATGCCGACAGCACCAGCAGCACCACCAGCCCCACCAGGGCGTCCGGCAGGTTGGAAAGCATCGTGGGAATGATAGCGTCAAACCCGTCCGCTTCGATATTAATCTGGTCAGAGAACAATCTACCGAAGCCGCCCAGGAAATAGCATCCGCCAGCCACGACCAGGGCAAACAGCGTTGAAATGATCGTTCCTTTATGTATGGATTTTTCGCTTTCAATGGCGTAAAATTTTTGTACCATTTGAGGCAGACCCCAGGTTCCCAGGGATGTGAGGATGACCACGCCCAGCAGGTTGAGCGGATCAGGACCGAAGAAGGAATTAAAGGCGCCCGGAGTCGCAGATACAGCCGGATCTTCCACGCTGGCCAAGCCGTTTAAAGCTTCCATAAAGCCGCCTTTGCTCATAATCACCGCCGCGATGACGGCTATAATTCCAAAGAGCATGATGATCCCCTGAATAAAGTCATTGATGGCGGTTGCCATATAGCCTCCTGCAATGACATAGATCCCGGTCAGCACGGCCATAATGATGATGCAGACCGTATAATCGATATGAAAGGCCATCCCGAAAAGCCGGGAAAGACCGTTGTACAGGGAAGCTGTATACGGAATCAAAAAGATAAATATGATAACGGATGCTCCCACTTTGAGCGCTTTGCTGTTAAATCTGGCGCCAAAGAATTCCGGCATGGTGGCAGAATCCAAGTGCTGGGTCATGATCCGTGTCCTGCGGCCTAAAATCACCCAAGCCAAAAGGGAACCGATTAAGGCATTGCCGATGCCGATCCAGGTGGAGGCGATGCCGTATTTCCATCCGAACTGTCCTGCGTAGCCGATAAATATAACAGCGGAAAAATAGGAGGTGCCGTAAGCGAACGCCGTCAGCCACGGCCCTACGGAGCGCCCTCCCAGAACAAATCCGTTCACGTCGGTGGCATGCTTTCTGCAATAAAGGCCGATTCCGATCATGATGGCAAAGAATACACACAATAGTAAGATTTTGATTAACATAGTTTTTTTCAATCCTTTCTGTTTTATTTTACAGAGCGTATTTCCAAAAACGAAAAAACCCTCTGAACTATGTTCAGAGGGCAGATTATATACCGCGTTACCACCTCTGTTCACTGCAGCCTCACAACCGCAGCCTCACTGAGTTCTTACTAAACTCGCTCACTATAACGGGTGAACCCGTTCCAACCTATTTGCGGAATTCCTTTGCATAAAATTCCCGTTCAGCGGACTGCTCGCAGAATGTATTCGATCCGACGGTTTCCTGCGCCTCTCACCTTCCGGCTGCTCTCTGTAGGGCTTTGGCGGATTTACTAGTTTCTGGTCTTCGCATTTATCAATTATTATTGCATGAATTATTATTCATGTCAAGAAAATTTTTCTCTTTTTTCATCCTTCTGGCCAGATAGATAACCGGCGTATCGGCCAGACTTGTGACCAAAAAGATCACATAGCTGGACACGCATATACTGATCAGCGTCGATAGATCATACATGGAGAAAAACGCGCCGAA
Organism: Hominibacterium faecale; assembly: GCF_020734085.1. Lineage (NCBI taxonomy): Bacteria > Bacillati > Bacillota > Clostridia > Peptostreptococcales > Anaerovoracaceae > Hominibacterium > Hominibacterium faecale. The sequence goes on along the minus strand of NZ_JAJAGH010000003.1, from coordinate 233,063 downwards.
GGTATATAGCACCGTATTGAGGATTTGGGATATCATGGTGGATCCATTGTTTCGCAGCCATAAAAACCGTTTGCCGTCGCCGCACCGCTTGGTCGTGAAGGCCCACCATTTGTGATAAGCCCATACATCAAAGCGCTGGCATATGGCATAGACCAGAAAGCTGACAATCATAAGTCTTGGCGTATTGGTAAAGATGGTTTCAAAGCTTTCCCTGGCCCAATCGCTGGCAGCCGGCGTATAAAGGAGCCAGGACTGGGAAATGAGAATAAAAGCCACGGAAGTGGCGATGCCGATGTTGACCGCCTTCTGGGCAGCTTTTTTCCCTGCGGTTTCACTGAGAATGTCCGTGATTAAAAAGGTGGCCGCAAAAAGAATGTTGCCCAGGGTCTGCTCCATACCGAAGGCGTCCACCATCAGCAGGACTTCCATATTGGCTGTAATCGTGGCAATTACCGTGCAGCAGTAGAGGCCGGTTCTGCCGAAAATCCGGTACATAACCAGAACGCCTCCGTAGATCAGGATCAGCGATCCCATCAATAATAGTTCGTTATTCATGTCTTGATTCTCCTCCAACGCCAAAGTCTGTGTTTTCCAACAGAATATCGACCCGGCTGTCCGCGCTGTACTTTGGATAGATCCGGTCTTTGAAAATGTCAAGGACAACGGGATCCGGCTCCATCCGCGATGTGTTTTTCGTCATCAGATTGACACAAACCCGGTTGAAAAACGCAAGGCCGGTCTCCATATCCCTTATCATAGAAGCTTCGCTCTGCCCGGTCAGTCCGAACAACAGACAGACCTCATCGGCGTAACGTGCGATTTCCTGCGGCTTTACGTGGTCCATGCCCTTTTGCAGCACACCATCCCGAAAAACCTCATCAAAGGTTTCCACTCCCATTTTTACCGTCACTTGAATCCCATGCTCTCCAAAAAAGCTGCGGAATTGGGAAAGGGTTTCCCGATCGCGCCAGTGGCACTCCAAATGAATCCGGCTGATGGTTTTATCTTTGCAAACCTGCAGAATTTCACCTATCGATTCTTCATCCAGGTCGCAAAAGCTGCCCGAATTGATGACTTCCAAACTGCTGTAAATGCCTTCCACCTGTCCAAGCACCTGTTTATTAAGCCGATAGTTTGCTTTTTCATCAGATGAAAAATCCAGGTGATAATCGCAAAAGCGGCATCTTCTCCATTTGCATCCGCTGCCCCGGAGGAGAACGATCTCCCGGGGATTTTTTTCTGTTATTCTGCTGTATCGATCCATAAGCGGGTCCTTTCCGATAAATTTCCCAACAAAAAAGGCGCTTCCTTAAAAGCACCATCCCAAATGACAGCGGATTGACATGCACCGCTGCGGTTCCCGTAGTTTTGTTTAGAGACAGGATGGTCGCGAACTGTCTGATTCTGTTGTTACGGATATGTAGTATACCCGCTCATCCGAAGAAATGCAAGAAAATTTTTATGAAAATGTCCTTTGCCATGCTATACTTGGGATATGAGTATGATTTATGTATCCCAAACGGCCAACTCCATATTGATCGACCATTTGCAGCGGGCCGGGCATCAAGTCCATTTGATCGCCCCCACAGACCGCACCTACGACCCGGTGTCCGCCCATCCGGATATTTATCTGTGCGGGATGGGGCCGGGCGGTTCGGTTTTTTTCGGCGATCCTTCCAAAATTGGCCCCAAGTATCCGCAAAACATCGTTTACAATGCAGCCTGCACTGGAGCCTTTTTCATTCACAATTTGACCTATACGGATCAAGCGCTGCTGACACAAGCAGAAAGTATGGAGAAAATCCACGTTCGGCAGGGGTATGCCAAATGTAATATCGTGATTGTAGATGAAACCTCGATCATCACCGCAGACCGGGGCATTTATAAGGCGTGCAGCGGGAAGCTGGATGTGCTGCTGGTGGATCCGGGGCATGTGGCTTTGCGGGGCTTTCCTTATGGTTTTCTGGGCGGAGCCTCCGGTCGGGTTGGAGATGAAATCATCTTTAACGGCAATCTGAAGTCCCATCCCGATTACGAAAAAATTCGATCGTTTATTGAAAGCCGCGGCTTGAAGGTCAAGTATTTCAGCCAATACGCCCTTGAAGATATCGGAAGTATCATCCAAGGGGCACCGGCTGACTAACTCACTCGGCGCTGGTACCCGGCGGCATTACCATGTTCTGGAATCTCTGAAGGCTTTGTCCCATGGACATTCTTACCCGGGGCAGGAGCAGAGGATCCATTCCCGGCCTGGCCTTGCCGCTTTCTGTGGTCACTGCACACAGAAAACCTGCTTCTTCCAGGATGTTTCGGCACTCCTGGGTATAGTCCCCATATGGATAGGCAAAGGCATCGCTGTTTCCGCATTTTTCTATGGACGCTTTCAAATCTTCCAAAGCCTCTTCCCTAGGCAGCGCGGTAAAGATACCGCCGTGGCCGATATTGCCTCCCGGCCGATGCATGTTGTCCGAATGGGATTGATAGGTGACATACTGGCTCTGATACTTCTTTACCTTTTTCGCGCCGTCTCCCGATGTGATCATAAAACAGGTAGCCGGAACCTGGCATTTTTCCAGTACCGGGATACCTACTTTGAGAAAGCTTTTGGCGCCGTCGTCAAAACAAAGAACAATGCTCTTATCCGGCAGCAAAAGTTTGCCGTCCACATAGTCGCGCACCTCCTGCCAGGTGGGAAAGTAATAATCTTCGGATTTGAGCCAGTTCAGCTCTTCTTCCAAGTCATGGGCTTCAATATAGTTTCCAAAGCGATGGTTGAGGTCATCGGGCGGATCGTTTCGGTCATAAACATAATGATACATGCAGATGGGTAGTCCCGGAGTCTGATAGTCCGTATTGGGCTGAACATTGATCTGCCTTGTAACGGTGGTGCTTTTTCCGCTGTCGTCAGAAACAGTATAAGTGATTTCCGTTTTACCCGCTTTTTTAAGATCGGGCATGTCCACCTTTACCCGTTTCTTCAGATTGGTTCCGTTCTGATCTTCAGCCGTATAGCCCGGTTCCTGAAACTCTTCCCCCAGCTTAACGTTCAAGGGGTCTTTTCCTTTTAGCCTTAAGACTGGATCCATCTTGTTTTTTACGGTAATGTGCCGTTCTATATCCAGGTTTCCCAGGGTGTAAGTGATGGTATAGTCCCCCGGTTTTTCCAGGTTCAAGTCGCTCTTTATCTGAATTTGACTGCTCACATCCTTGCCGCCTTTCTTGGCAGCTGCCCCTGGGTCCTCAAAGGTCTGGCAAAGATTCAATTCTACATTTTTATCTCCATTGAGTACTAGAAAATACTGGGTCTGATAATAGGCAAAAATTCCAGCTCCTGCCAGAATCACCAGCAGGGCCAGCCCTATTACAATGATTTTCGTCTTTTTTCTTTTCATGTTTCCTTCCTCTCATTCACACTTAACACATTTGTTCCGCTTCATCCTGCCAAACTACAAATTCGTCCTTCCCCCGCAGCTTTGCATAATACATCGCTTTATCAGCCCTGGCAAACAGCTGGTTGAAATCCATTGCTTCCCCGCCACAAACAGCGATACCGATGCTACAAGTCACCTGCAGAGACGAGGCGTCAAATTTCACCTTTGAAACCGCATCGATCACCAGCTCTGCCCTTATTTCTGCAACCTTTCTATCGCTGGTTCCTACCATGAAGGCCAGAAATTCATCGCCTCCGATCCGCCCCAGAATATCTTCTTCGCGAAAACACTCCCGCAGACATTTGCCAATTTTCGTCAGAACCAAATCCCCTTTCATATGTCCCTGCTGGTCATTGATCCCCTTGAAATCATCCAGATCAAGGATAAACAAAACGCCCTGGGGCTGGCCCTCCTTCTGTTTCAGATATTGACTGCATAGCTGCTGTGTCATCCTCTTATTATACAAACCCGTCAAACTATCAATCGAACTGAGACGCTGAAGCTGCACCTTTACTTTATATTCTTTCAATCTCAAGTCTGTAACGATATATGCACAAATCAGACCGATGATAAGCGCTGCAGCCGTAGCAAAGGCATCATAACTGTATGCGTCAGCAGTTTTCAGCCCATGATCAATCACCAAAAAAACAGCGGCAAATCCAATCTGCATCATCGCCAGCTTTGCAAAGGTAAAAACAAATAAAACCGATAGTGCCACCAGAGCTGTTGGAAAATAGATCGCGGGCTTTTCAGGGAATGGGTAGATGCTGACCGTTATTATAAAAGCCATAACTAACAGGCAAAAAATCACACAAAGGCAACTTACTGTCCGGTATTTCAGTTTTTTACTCCGATCCTGATAAATGAGTACAAGGTCAAAACAGATTTGTAGCGAAATATAGAACAAATACACATAATCCAATTCCGGCGATTTGAATACGAAAAATGCCATAATCGCATAGCCGATCAAAACCATTGAGTAGAGCAGGCTGATACGCTTCAAGATGGTGCGATTCTTTTCGGCAATATCCTCACGATTTTCCGTTATGTATTTACGGTTCTTCACTTGAAAGGCTTTTAGAGACTTCCAAATTCTAGGTCCAATCCATACTTGTCTTTTCATGGGTAGATCATCCCCCTTACCCTGCGCAGATTTTTTAAGATACGAACTGTATCGATCCTGGGAGTCGGAAAACTATCAAAAACTCACTGTTAAGCTTTTGATTTTGATAGTCTATGGCTCAAATTGCCTCGATCAGAGCTGTCCAATGAGGAAACTGTCAGAAAACAAGTGTTTTTTCAACAATCCCGATAGTCGGTGCCTTTTCCATGCCTTCTCGGTGCACCTCCGGTTCCTCGAATAAGTTCTCACTTTTCAAAAAATACGCTGGATTCATTATATCATACTCTCCATTTATGTTAAAATATAATTATTATGAAAAAGCATGCAATTATACCGATTTTCATTCCTCATCAGGGCTGCCCCAATGATTGTGTTTTCTGCAATCAAAAGGCGATCACTGCCAGGCAGCCGGACATGAGCGAAGGGGAAATCATAAACACAATCGAAACCTGGCTCTCCACGCTAACCGGACGGCCGGGCATTGAAACGGTGGAAATCGCCTTCTTCGGCGGCAGTTTTACCGGTATTGCCATGGAAAAGCAATCCCGATACCTTGCCATTGCCAGCCATTACAAAAATCGGGGGCTGGTGGACAAGATTCACCTTTCCACCAGGCCCGACTACATCGACGAAGGGATTTTGGACAATCTGAAGGCTTATGGAACCGATGTGATCGAGCTGGGCGTCCAGTCCTTTGACGATAAGGTTCTAACAGCTTCCGGGCGGGGACATGACAGCATCGCTGTCTACCAGGCCAGCCGTTTGATCAAGGAGTACGGCTTTGAGCTGGGCATCCAGCTGATGATCGGCCTTCCGGGTGATTCCAGGGAATCCTGCCTCTTTTCGGCAAAGGAGACCGCGGCCATCGGCCCTTCCATCGCCCGGCTCTATCCCACCGTGGTCATCGAAGGCACCCAGTTGATGAACATGTACGCAAGCGGCGCTTACACGCCTCTGACTACGGATCAAGCTGTGGACATTACCAAAGATATGTATCAAATCCTCACCGGTGCGGGAATCCGGATTATTCGGGTAGGTCTGAAAAGCTCCGATTTGATCCGGGACGACGGTCAGGTGGGCGGTCATACCTTCCACCCTGCCTTCCGCCAGCTGGTGGAGGGGGCCATTGCCCGGGAAAAGATGGAGAAGCTGCTGGAAAAAACGGCTGCCCTTTCTTCGTTTTCAGAGCCCTTTTCGCCCTGCTGTCAGCCTCTTGCCCCCAGAGAAGTAACCTTTTTCAGCAATCAGAAATGGTTTTCCAATATGATCGGCCATAAGGGCTGCAACAAGACATATTTGGCAGAGAAATATCCCGGCTGGGGCTTTCATTATCAGACTCACGATTTAGAGGATGGTTCGATTGCCATTGCTGTTGCAGACGGCCATCATATTGTGGTAGAATAGGGAAGTTATGAAAGAGCTTATCAAACAATTTTTGCGTTTTACAGCAACGGGAGTGACCTGCTTTACCATTGATTTCGGTCTGATGGTTTTCTTGAAAGAAGTTTTCGGCGTTCACTACCTGGTCGCATCGGGGCTTTCTTTTTGCGCTGCTGCCGGTATCAATTACAGCATCAGCGTCAAATGGGTCTACGATACCAGGGATAAAAGCTTGAACCCGGCAGCCTTTACCGTCTTTCTCATACTCAGCGCCATCGGTCTTTTGATGACCCAGCTGCTGATGTGGCTTTTGGTGGACAAGGCCGGTCTCTATTATATGCTGTCAAAAGTTGTTTCCGGCATCATCGTTTCCTTTTATAACTTCTTCACCCGCAAGAAATATTTGGAGCGATGAGCGAATAAACTGAATTTAGGAGGAATTATGAAAGCAGTAATCACAGTAATCGGAAAAGATATGGTGGGCATCCTGGCCAAGGTCAGCGGTACCTGCGCCGATGTTAACGCCAATGTAGTAGAAGTAACCCAATCCATCCTGCAGGACTACTTTGCCATGATCATGCTGATTGATATTCAAAAGATGAACTGCGATTTGGAAAAGCTGAAGGCAAAACTGGAAGAAAATGTTCCCAGCATGCAGATCCATGTGATGCACGAGGACATTTTTAATTCCATGCACAGAATCTAAAGCTACTGGAGGAATGAAACTTTGATCAATATGAATGACATCATGGAAACCATCACCATGATACAGGAAGAAAATTTAGACATACGAACCATTACTATGGGGATTTCCCTTTTGGACTGCTGCGACGGCGATATCGACCGTTCCTGCCAGAAGGTTTATGACAAGATTTACCGCTGCGCCAAGGACCTAGTCAAAACCGGCGAGGATATTGAGAAGAAATACGGGATTCCCATCGTAAACAAACGGATCTCCGTCACACCCATCGCCATGCTCTGCGGCGCTTCCGGCGGTGATCCTGTAAAATACGCGAAAACTCTGGATCGGGCGGCCAAAGATGTAGGCGTCAACTTTATCGGCGGCTATTCCGCCCTCGTCCAGAAAGGATTTTCTCCAGGGGATAAAGACCTGATTGAATCCATTCCAAGAGCGCTGGCAGAAACGGATTACGTCTGCTCATCGGTCAATGTGGGTTCCACCAAAACCGGAATCAATATGGATGCGGTAAAGCTGATGGGCGGCGTTGTGCGAGAAGCTGCCGAACTGACGAAAGATCATCAGTGCATCGGTGCTGCCAAGCTTGTTGTATTTTGTAATGCTCCGGAAGATAATCCCTTTATGGCAGGAGCCTTCCACGGCCCAGGCGAACCGGACTGTGTGATCAACGTAGGCGTTTCCGGCCCTGGCGTTGTCCGCTCTGCCCTTTCCAAAATGCCGGAGGATGCCGATCTAACGCAGATAGCCGACAAAATTAAGAAGACTGCTTTTAAAATAACCCGTGTAGGGCAGCTGGTCGGCACCGAAGCTTCCCAGCGGCTGGGGGTTCCTTTCGGGATTATTGATTTATCGCTAGCCCCTACACCGGCCATCGGCGATTCCGTGGCACACATCCTGGAAGAAATCGGCCTGGAACAGTGCGGCGCCCACGGAACAACGGCTGCTCTTGCCATGCTCAATGATGCGGTCAAAAAAGGCGGCGTCATGGCCTCTTCCAATGTGGGAGGTTTGTCAGGCGCTTTCATTCCGGTCAGCGAAGATGCGGGTATGATCAGCGCTGCCAGGAACAAAACGCTTTCCATTGAAAAGCTGGAAGCCATGACTGCCGTATGCTCGGTAGGTCTGGATATGATTATCATCCCGGGTGATACTCCATCAGAGGTGATCTCCGCCATTATTGCCGACGAAGCAGCCATCGGCATGGTCAATTCCAAAACCACCGCTGTACGGGTCATTCCGGCCGTGGGCCTTGGGGAAGGAGAGGAGCTGGATTTCGGCGGGCTTCTCGGCAACGGCCCGGTTATGAAACTGAACACAAAATCTCCGGCTAAAATGATCGACCGCGGCGGCCGAATCCCCGCACCGCTGCAAAGTCTGAAAAATTAAAAAGAGGTGTTATTGCAATGTCACTTGGATGTAAGAAAGTACCGTTTTTGAACTTACCCACCCCACTAGAGTACCTGCCGGGTGTTTCCCGCGATTTGGGGATCAACTTATACCTCAAGCGGGATGATCTGACAGGCTATGGAATGGGCGGCAATAAGCTGAGAAAGCTCGAATACTTTTTATTCGATGCTCAGCAGCAGGGAGCTACCATGCTGCTGACCGTCGGCGGGACCCAGTCCAATCATGGCAGGCTGACCGCGGCCGTCGCTGCCAAATATGGGCTCAAGTGTGCTATTGTCGCCATCGATGAATATCCGGGAGAGGTGTCTTCCAATATTTTGTTGGATCGGATTATGGGAGCAGAAGTGATTCTCAAAGAGGACGATCATCAGCGCTCTGAAATGGTTCAATCCCACGAAACTGCCATGGCTGTCAAAGAACGTTATGAGGCGCAAGGTGAAAAAGTCTATTATATTCCCATGGGCGGTTCCAATGAACTGGGAATTTTGGGCTATTATGACTGTGCTCAAGAACTGACCGTCCAGGCTGCTGAAATGGGAATCTCTGACAGCCGGGTCATCACGGCGGTGGGCAGTATGGGTACCTATATGGGACTGTTCTGCGGCCTGCGGGATATCCAATCCCCCCTTTCCCTCACCGGTGTTTTAATCATGCCTTACGAAGAAAGCGTCCGCGCTTTTGCCAAGGACTATTTTGATCGAGTGAAAGAGGGCTACGGCCTGGAGTTTGATGCGGAAAAATCCGATTTTCATATTGACGAAGACTATTTCTATAAAGGGTATAACAATTCCGTGCCTCAAGTCCGGGAAGCGATCTACCAGATGGCCAGAAAAGAGGCGATCATCCTCGATCCATGTTATACGGGAAAAGCCTTCAATGCCATCTGCCAGATGGTCCGCGATCGGAAAATCCAACAAGGCGAAACAATTATCTTTATACATACTGGCGGGCAGCCTGGAATTAATACACCGCACCATCGAATCGAGTTTGAACGGGAACTGTCCGATGGAATCAAAATTTTGTAAACGCCAAAGGAGCACATACTTATGAAAAAGCTGAGAATGTTATGGATGATCCTCAAGCGGACTCATGCGGAAAAAATTCTCTTTACCTTTATCATCAACTTATTCGTAGTTGCGCTTTTGATTCAAATCGCAGAACCCGCGATCCATACTTATCGAGACAGTCTATGGTATTGCTATGTATCCATTGCCACCATTGGGTTCGGGGACATCGTAGCTGTTACCTTTTTTGGCAGGCTGCTGACCGTTTATTTGTCCTTACACGCGATCCTGGTCATTGCCCTTATCCCGGGCGTTATTGTCAGCTATTACATGGAAGTAGTCACCCGGCGTGAAAAAGAAACCGTAACCGTATTTCTCGATAAGCTGGAACATCTTCCGGAGCTTTCTCAAGAAGAGCTGCGGCAAATCGCGGAAAAAGTAAAGAAATTGAAATAACTGGTGATATTACCTGGGGCTGTCGCATCAAGTGAGTGATGAATGCGATCAGCCTTTTTTCGTGCAAAATTCGCCAAATGTTGTAAGGAGCGTTCTGCCTTCCCAGCGGGGGGCTCCAGTAGGTCACTTCACATTACTTTCTGAAATCTTGGAAAAAAACCGGCAAATATTTTTTTGTATCTGTTTTCAACACTTATAAGGGCTAATTTTCTCAAAGCCTGTGACAATTTCCCTAAAATGGCTTTCTCATTGGAAAATTCCTGACAGTAGCCCCTGCCAGGCTGTAATTTTGATACAAAAAACGAAGAATTCCCGTTTTCTGTAACCGGCAGTTTCCCATGCTCCCTTCAAGCTGCCTGGGCCATATCAGAACCAGAAGTCAAATAGTGCACATTTTATCCGATGATTCCCAAATGATCCAGCAAGATTTTGATTCCCATTAGAATCAGCACCGCACCGCCGAAGAACTCCGCCTTAGCTTTGTATTTTGTGCCGAACACGTTGCCGATTTTCAGGCCTATAGCGGAAAGTATAAAGGTAGTGATGCCGATAAAAGATACTGCTGCCGCGATTTCGACTTTCAAAAAAGCAAAGGTGACGCCGACAGCCAGGGCATCGATGCTGGTAGCAACCGCCAGAGGCAGCATGGTAAGAAAGTTGAAAGAAGCGTTTAACTTTTCCTCTTCCTTCCCCCGGGACTCCCGAATCATATTGAGTCCGATCAAAACCAGCAGCACAAATGCGATCCAATGATCGATGCTGGTGATTAAGGATTGAAACTGCCTTCCTAAAAAATATCCGACAGCAGGCATCAGAGCCTGAAAGCCCCCGAAATATAAGCCAACAATGATCACGTGCTTCATCTTAATCCTGCCTACGGAAAGTCCTTTACAAATGGATACCGCAAAGGCATCCATGGACAAACCAACTGCAATCACAAATAATTCCCATAAACTCATAAACTTGTCTCCTATGTTGGTGATACAGGAAGGCTTCTGCGCTCCAACTGAAAAACGAGACTATCTGCATATCAAAATACAGATAAGTCTCGTCATTTAATACGAAGCCAGGAATTCCTTCCAGTATGTTGACTTGGTCACGCCCGCGGCGCTGACTACTCCCTTACTTAAAGATTAGTTTAATCGATTTTGCCTGGAGATGCAAGTACATTTTTTTCCTGATGGTCACCTGATTCTTGACCTACTGCTCTATCGGCTCGGTGCTGAAATTGGCTGCAACAGCCCGGATGTAGGAATAATCTTTATATGCGTCCGTATCGGGATAGGCCTTGAGATCGGGCGACTTTAGATCATCGTCCGCCTTTGCCTGCACGGTCATATGCAGGGCGATATCCTTATTCAGCTCCAGAGGAACCGACTCTAACTGTTCCGACGTTTCCGTAACAGCCTCTGCCATTTCCGGAATTGCCTTAATCCCGGAAGTTCTTTGCTCTGTTGAATTGTCGCCGCTGGTCGTAACCTTTATCTGGATCCTTTTGCCGTCCGATGAGAAGGAAACGAAAATGTCACCGCTCTCGCCTGCTTCAAAAGGAAATTCCCTGATGCAGTCCCACTTTTGCGTTTTAGCGCTGTATTCCATAAGTTTAAAGGTGACGGATTTTATCTGCTGACCAGCGGCCACTGGCCCCTGGTAGTGCAAAATTCCCGTTGAATTTGATCCATTGAGCCCCGCCATATCCAGTGCGTGGGCCGCTTCCTGCGTTAATTCTTTTTGGGCGACTACCTGCGGCGGCGGCTCTTGGGAAGAGGTGGACGTTTTCCCATTGTCCTGAGAACTTCCGCATCCCGCAGCTGCCAAAGCCAAAGCAGCCATCATTGTAATCACAAAAATTTTCTTTTTCATATGAAGCTCCTTCCTTTATCTGTAACACACGTTCACTTTGATAATATAAGTATACTACAAAAAGTCAGAAGCTTCCATTTATTCAGTTTTATTTTACCAGTTTATAGTACTCCCTCGCAGTGAGGCTGTACACGATTACATAGATCACGATGAACACCAGGATGGTCACGGCCGTGCAGATCACGAAAAGCCAGATATCCGTCAGCTGCAATGCCCGCAGCAGCTTGCTCATCATGTTGAACGAACCGGCCACGTGGACTACGGCCACGATCAGCGGCAGGAAGAATACCAGCAGAATCTGGCTGCGAATGGATTTTCTCACTTCCGCCTGACTCATGCCCACCTTCTGCATAATATGGTATCGCTCGCTGTCCTCATAACCCTCGGTGATCTGTTTGTAATAAATAATCAGCACCGTGGCCACCAGGAAGAGGAAGCCCAGGAAGATGCCCACAAAGAGCAGTCCGCCGTATATTCCGTGAAAATCGGCAGCGGCCATCGTTTTTTCTTCCACTCGGATGCCGCCGGGCGTTTCTTTCGATAAGCTTTTAGCCGCCGCTGCCGCCTGATCTTTGGAAGAATCGGATACATCCAAGCCGATATAGTAGCCTTCGTTCATCAGGGATTGATCATTGCTGCTCTTGAAAACTTGTTTTTTCACCTTTTCGCTTGCCACCAGTACATAATAGAGCTCTGCCATCGTTCCCAGCTCCGGCGCAGTTACAAAGCTGGATTCACCATCTTTGACGTTAAAGGTTACTCCGTTGAGCTTGATGGTGGATTCGGTGATCGGTTCGTCGCCCCCGACGATAATTTCATCTTCAGCCAGAGGCCCATATTTTGTTTCCAGAGAGGTCCCTTCAATTGGTATTACATACATCTCAACGATCTTTTTATCCAGCGCCACCTGGGGCGAAGGTGTCAAATTACCCGGCTCTTTAACGCCGGCAGCCGATAAGTAGTCGTACTCGATCATCTGATCCACATCGATGTTGTATTCCTTCATCTTATCCATCACTTGGAACTGCAGCTCCTGCTGCTGCTTCTTGTTCATCTTTTCGTAACTTCTGATCTGAATATCATTGGGCATGTTCTTGTCGATTACGTTTTCCACGCCCACCTGCATGGACACGGTGGTGGCGATGGTCACCAGCACCATGGTACTGAGAATGCAAATGCTGGCCAGCCCCGCCGCATTGCGCTTCATCCGATAGAGCATACCGGAAACCGCCGTAAAATGCTCTGTTTTGTAATAAAATTTCCTATTCTTTTTCAGCATTTTCAATAAGGCGATGCTGCCTGCCGTGAAGAGCAGGTAAGTGCCTGCGATCACCAGTATGACAGCGACGAAAAAGTTCATCAGCGCCTGCAGCGGTGAAACGATGGAAAGGGCCAGGTAATAGCCCGTACCCATAGCAGCCGCCCCCAGCAGAACCAGAATCCACTTGGTCTTAGGCTCCTTTTCGCCTTGCCTGCCCCCTGCCAAAAGCTCGATCGGATTGGAAAGGCGAATCCGCCCCAGATTGCACAGCAGAACGACAAAGAAGATGATACCGAATACGAGAATGGTCATCAGCGCAGCGGAAAGGGAAAAAGTATATTTCATGGGAAGGGTTACCTGCATGACTTTGAGAACCAGCAGAAAAGCCAGCTTTCCAAGAATAACGCCGCCAAGAAGGCCTGCCGCCATCGATACGAGCGATGTAATCAGCGTTTCCAGGAAGAAAACTTTTCCCACGTGGCGTTTGGCCATTCCCAAAATATTGTATAGCGCCAGCTCCTTCTTCCTCTGCTTAATGAGAAAACTATTGGTATAGAAGAGGAAAATGGCGGAAAAAATGCCCACGATGCCGCAGCCAAAGCCCAGCAGCCCTTTAAGGGTCGTTCCTCCCAGCAGCTTGGTCACATCCGGGTTCTGAACGATGGCCGCCATGATATAAAAGATCATGATGCTGATGATACAGGTCAGCATATAAGGCACATAGTTTTTGGCATTTTTCTTAATATTGCTCAGGGCCAGACTTCCATAGAACGACTTATTCACGGCTGCCACCTCCCGTGGAAAGAGCGGTCAGCGCCGTCGATATCTTCTGATACATCTGGTCGCCCGACATATCGCCTCTGTAAATCTGATGGAAAACCTGTCCGTCCTTGATAAACAGGACTCTTCCCGCTTTGCTGGCTGCCTGAACGCTGTGGGTAACCATCAGGATCGTCTGGCCCTCCTTGTTAAGCTGGGAAAACAGGTTAAGCAGCTGGTCCGATGCCTTGGAATCCAGCGCGCCGGTGGGTTCGTCAGCAAGGATCAGCTTTGGCCCTGTAATCAGTGCTCTTGCGATGGCAACCCTCTGTTTTTGTCCTCCGGATATTTCATAAGGATACTTCTTTAGAATATCGCTGATTCCCAATTTCCGGGCAATAGGCTCCAGTCGTTTTTCCATTTCTTTGTGATCGGTCCTTGCAAGCACCAGCGGCAGATAGATATTGTCCTCTGCGGAAAAGGTGTCCAGCAGGTTAAAATCCTGGAACACAAACCCCAAATTATTTCGTCTGAATTCAGCAATATCTTTTTCTTTAATGGATACAATGCTCTTTCCTTCAAGGAGTACTTCTCCTTTTGTCGGTTTATCCAGCGCAGCCAGAATATTGAGCAGGGTCGTCTTTCCGGATCCGGATTCCCCCATGATCGAGATATATTCGCCGCGGTCCACGGTAAAGCTGACATCTTTCAGCGCCCGCACCTTCTGCCCTCCAAATCGGGTCGTATAGATCTTTTCAATGTTTTTTACATCCAGTAATGACATGTTCTGTCTTCTCCTTTCCCTCTTTTCAAATGCTTCTGTAAGTATCATAAAAAAAAGGCAAATCTTCTGCCATAGTTTTGACTTACATTTGCCCTTTTAATCTTACATTATTGAAAGGTTTGCCGATGAAGATCGAGAATCATCGTTGTGCCCTGCCCCTGCTGGGAGCGGACGGCAATGCCGTGGGACAATTTGTCCATGATCGACTTGCACAGATACAGCCCTTGGCCCGTCGATTTTCCGAAAACCCGCCCGTTGTGGCCTGTGAAGCCTTTTTCAAAGACCCGTGGAAGATCTTCGGCAGGGATGCCCGGCCCAGTGTCGCCGATCATCAGACAGTCGCCTTCCATATAGATGGACACCGTTCCTCTCTCCTGGGTATATTTGAGAGAATTGACGAAAATCTGGCCCAGCACGACAGACAGCCACTTTTCATCAGTGATCGCCGTATAACCGGTTTCCGTAAAGTCAACGCTGATTTTCTTGCTGATAAACATCCTGGCATATTTTTTTAGGGTCCTGCGAATCAGATCATCCAGCGATACTTGTTCGAAAACCAGGTCGGAAGACATGTCGGGAAGGCGGATATAGGACATGGCCGTATTTACATATTCTTCGATGTTGAACAGCTCTGCCGAAAGCTCCCGGTCTTCGGGATGCCTGTCCTCGTTTTTATTCTGCAAAATCATGCCCATGGCCGCGATGGGAGTTTTGATCTGATGGGCCCACAAGGTGAAATAGTCCACCAACTCCTTACGCCCCAGATAGGACCGGGATTCCGACTCCCGTTTCTGCCGATGAAGCTCGCGGATGATTTCCGTGTAATCTTCATCGATCATGTTTCTCGGTTCAGGCAGATAGTCGATCTGGGAGTCAATGGGTTCGATCAGCCGCCGAAGCTCTCTGTGGTGCCTTTGAAAACGGGCGAAATCATAGGAAACGATAAAGAAAGCAGTCAAAAGGCAGAGGAGTCCCGCATATAAAATGATATCCAAAGGGACATTGCTGAGAAAAAAAACCAGCATAAAGATCAGCAGACAGCTGGCAAACAAGATCACAGATTTTTTATGAAATTTGAGATAGTCCCCAATCAGTTTCATGACTCCACCACGTATCCGATGCCTTTCTTTGTTTTAATAAAGTCGCTCAGTCCTGCTTCAGACAGCTTTCTCCGCAGACGGGTCATATTGACAGTAAGTGTATTGTCATCTACAAAGCTGTCGTCTTCCCATAAAGCGGTTATGATATCGTCCCTTGATACAATCTTTCCTACGTTTGCCATCAGGGTTTGCAGAATTCGATATTCGTTTTTCGTCAGTTCGATCTTCTGATCCTGGTATGCCAGCGTGGCATCGCTCAGGTTGAGGACCGCCCCTTTATGTTCGATCAAATTGGTCTGTTCTTTGAAAGAATAAGTCCTTCGCAGCAGTGCCTGTACTTTGGCAGTGATCACGTTGAGATCGAACGGCTTGGTGATAAAATCATCGCCCCCCATATTCAAGGCCATAACAATATTCATATTATCATCCGCAGAGGATATGAAGATAATCGGCACCTTGGATATGGCCCGTATTTCTGAGCACCAATGATGGCCGTTAAAAAACGGCAGCCCGATATCCATCAGTACGATCTGCGGATCAAAAGTAATAAAGGTTTCTAAAACGTTCTGGAAATCTTCTATCGTTTCTACTGCGTATCCCCATTTTTCCAAATGCTCTTTCAGTACTCTAGCGATCGTTTTATCATCTTCAACAATCAATATTTTATACATTTCAGCCCCCTAGTCGTTGGTTTGTCCTAATTCTATCACATTATTCGTAGACTTGGGAACCATTTCTGCGGTTGTCCTGCTCTTTAAAATGTGATATCTTTAGAAGATAAACAGAAAAACAGGGAGGGTTTTCCAATGAAGAAATCAATCATCGCTCTTATTTTAACGTTAGCATTCGCATTACTGCTCGCTTCCTGCACTGCCGAAGGAACAAAAACAGCCAACCTTGATCCAAATAACCCTACGACGATTACGGTTTGGCACTACTATAACGGAGATCAACAGAGCTCATTCAACAGCCTGATTGAAAAATTCAACCAGACGCAGGGCAAAGAAAAAGGAATTGTTGTGGAAGCATCCAGTCAGGGAGCCGTAAAGGATTTGGAAGACAACGTTCTTGCGGCGGCAGATGGAAAAGTGGGTGCCGGCGATGTTCCAAATATCTTTGCCGCCTATTCGGATACGGCCTATGCTGTCGACCGCAAGGGGCTTGTAGCGGATCTCTCCCCTTATTTTTCTAAAAAAGAATTGGATCAATACATAGATAGCTATATTGAAGAAGGCCGTTTTTCAGACGATCATTCATTGAAAATTTTCCCTATTGCCAAGTCTACGGAAATCTTTATGATCAACAAAACAGATTGGGATAAATTTGCCAAGGCAACCGGAGCGGATATCTCCGATCTGAAAACGCTGGAGGGCTTAACAGCAACGGCTAAGGCCTATTATGAATGGACCGACAGCCAGACTCCAAAGGCTGGTGATGGAAAAGCCTTTTTCGGCCGCGATGCGATGGCCAACTATTTTATTATCGGTGCAAAACAGCTGGGAGTTGAAGTTTTTTCTCTTAAAGACGGCAAGCCGGTTCTCAATTTTGATAAGGATGTCATGAAAAAACTATGGGATAATTACTATGTTCCTTATGTAAAGGGATATTTTTCTGCATCCGGCCGATTCCGGAGCGATGACATTAAAACTGGCAATATTATCTCCTTCGTAGGCTCCTCTTCCGGTGCTTCTTTCTTCCCCAAGGAAGTTATCGCTGATGATAACAACAGTTATCCGATCGACATGGAGGTTTATCAGGCACCCCAATTTAAAGGCGGAGAGAAATATGCCGTGCAGCAAGGAGCGGGTATGGTTGTAACCAACGCTTCCGATGAAGAAATCTATGCATCCGTAGAATTTTTAAAATGGTTTACAAACACGGAAAACAATGTTGAGTTTTCCCTGGCATCCGGCTACTTGCCTGTAACTAAGGATGGAAATGATCGGGACGCGCTCAATTTATCTGATGAAACGGACAAAAAAACAGTAGCCATCGTTTCCACAGCCATCGAAACTGTGGAAAATAGCACGCTGTACACGACGAAAGCCTTTAAAGATGGGACTCAGGCGCGGGATATACTGGAGTATTCCCTTTCTGATAAAGCCTCTGCCGATCGTAAGACTGTGGAAGCTAATCTAAAAAAGGGTATGAGCCTGGATGAGGCCGCCGCTGATTTTGATAACGATGAAAATTTTAAAAATTGGTATACGAAGACTTTGAACGAACTGGAACAATTGATGCAATAGAGGAGGCTGCTTTGTGGTCACAAAGACGTTCAGCAAAATCAGAAATACAGAGTCTCCCTTGGTAAAACGGCTTATTATTCCAATGGGGGTTCTTGTCATATTGGAGATTCTACTGCTGGTAGGCAGCATCTTTGCAGGAGGATTGACTTCCAGTCTGGATCAAAATGCCAAAGATATCCTTCAGCAAAAAGTTGCCAGCAGGGCTACCTATCTACAGAACGAAATGGTGGAAAGCTGGTCTAATGTCGGGCTCACAGTAGAAAGCGTTAACGCGAAAGCACAGGCTTTGGACAAGAAAGGGACAATTGACCTTTCAAAAATCGACGACAGTTCAGAACAGTCAGCTCCTCTTCTGGATGCGGTGGCGGACGATCTGATTTCGATGATGCGTACTAATCATGTGACTGGAGCTTTCATTATTCTTAATACGGAGGATTTGTCTAAAGCATCATCTGGCAAAAAACCCGGACTATATTTTCGTGACTTGGATCCAGTATCCGCGACTTCCATCAATAATGGTGATCTGCTGCTCAAGTGCGCTCCGATCTCTTTAGTTAATAAACTGGCGATCCCCACAGACAGCGATTGGAAACCGCAATTTGACTTTACCGAAACCAGCTATCATCATGCTGCCTTTTTTTATAAACCTTATCAAAACGCTCTGGTAAGCGACAGCGATATCTCTGTATCTGATCTCGGGTACTGGAGCCTTCCTTTTGTTCCCAGCTCGGACATGGACGGGCATAGCGTTATTAGTTATTCAGTACCCTTACGTCTTTCCGACGGCACTGTCTACGGTGTTTTAGGGGCTGATATCACACTGGATTATCTTCAAAAGCAGCTGCCTTACGATGAGCTCACGGCTGATAAACAGGGCGCCTATCTCCTAGCGCTTCGAAAAGGGACATCGTTTCAATTTACAGATCTTTTTGTCAACGGACCTGTTTATTCTCAAGCTACTCAGGATATCAGCGATCCCGATATCCGTAAAGCCGATGACAGCAATCTCTCCTATTTCCTCGATACCGGGAAACAGGGCGGGACGTTTTATTGTGCCATAAATCCTCTTAACCTTTATAATACTAATACGGCTTTTTCCAATGACCAATGGGTTTTAATCGGATCTGTTAAAACATCGGATTTGTTCTCTGCATCCCATAACGTAAAATTCATTCTCACCGTAGCGATTATCATTACCCTACTGTTGGGAATCGGCGGCAGTATTTTGATCAGTTATTTGATCGCACGGCCGATTACTTCCCTTTCCCACGAGATGGACGTTATTGATCCTCAAAAACCAATTTCGCTCATGAGAACCAACATTCGCGAAATCGATCAGCTCAGCACTTCTATCGAGCAGCTGAGCCGCGATATGATCGATTCAAGTAATAAGTTTACGCAAATCCTTACGATGGCCAGCGTTCGCCTTGCTGGGTTTGATATCAATGTTACCAGCAACACAATCTATATCACAAGTCATTTCTTCGATTTGTTTAATATGCCTAATATTGATACGGAGGGTCTCTCTATTCTGGAATTCCAGAATTGCATGAAACAGTGTGAGCCTTATATTAATAAAGATTCCGGAAACCAGGTATTTCTCTATGAGATTCCTACCAATTCCGGTACCTCGTATATTCAGCTGAAATATATAAATGCCGGTAACCATCACATCGGCCTGGCAGAGGATATCACCCACTCCATCCTGGAGCGCAGGCTGATTGAGCATGAACGCGATCATGATCTTTTGACGGGTTTGATCAACCGGCGCGCGTTCCACAGAGAAATGAACCGTCTCTTTACCAGGGATTCTCACCTTCTCAAAACAGCGGCTATGGTGATGATGGATTTGGATAACTTAAAATATACCAACGATACGTATGGACACGATTGCGGAGATAAGTACATAAAGAGTGCTGCCGAGTGTTTTGTCTCTGCAGTGCCTTCGGGAACGATTATTTCCCGCATATCAGGAGACGAATTTTACTTGTTTTTTTACGGGTACAGTCATAAAAAAGAAATCTATCAGGCCTTTGATACTATGAAAAAGACCATTGACAGTTCGCAGTTCATGCTGCCGGATGGGCAGATAACAAAAATTCGTGTTACTGGCGGTATCGCCTGGTATCCGAAAGATAGCACCTCTTATGAAGAGTTGATTCGCTATGCGGACTTTGCCATGTACAAGACCAAACGCGCGTCAAAGGGACATTTCAGCGATTTTGATATCGGTGATTACAACGAGGCAGCTTATATGATGCAGAGCAAAACTGAATTAAATGAAATCCTGACCAAAGGGCTGATCGAATATCATTTCCAACCCATCGTCTCCACTACTACTGGAGAAATCTTTGCTTATGAAGCTCTGATGCGGGCCAATATGCCCACTCTGCGCAGTCCAAATGAAATACTGTCTGTTGCCAAAGAGGAGGGAAAGCTCTCTCAGATTGAAAGTCTGACCGTTTATAAGTCCTTTGAAGCTTTTGCCGGTCATATGCGTTCAGGGAGCATCGGTTCAAACTGCAAGCTGTTCTTTAACTCGCTGCCTAACCAGGGACTCTCTCCTGCTGATATCAAACAAGTAGAAACTTTATATGCCGACTATTTGCCTTTGGTTGTTTTTGAGATAACAGAGGAAGAACATCTCAGTAAAAAGCTGCAAACTGAAAAATCTAAGTTTATTCAGAAATGGGGCTGCGGCCTTGCTCTGGACGATTATGGCAGCGGCTATAATAGTGAAAAAGCATTGCTCGATCTTTCCCCTGATTATATCAAGGTCGATATGAATATTATTCGCTCGATTGACCAGGATACTAATAAACAGGAGATCGTTCATCACATCGTTTCGTATGGCCACGAACGGAACATGAAAATCATTGCAGAAGGAATTGAAAGCCCAGAAGAGGCTGACACAGTAATCCGCCTTGGCGTTGATTATCTGCAAGGCTATTATCTGGCAAAACCGGCCCTGCTTCCGCCCAAGCCGGATCCATCGGTTCTAAAGCTGATTACTTCAATCAGCCCTCATCGTCCATAGCGCGATTTTTATGATTGATTAACAAAACAGATTCCTCTTTCATAGTATGAACTATACTAAAAAGAAAGGGGAATCTTATTTTGTGTGGTAACAAAGAACCTTATGTAGGTATGCCGATATATTTAGATGACTGCGACTGCGATGATATCATGGACGATATCCTTGGCGGCAGCCCGCAGGAACCGCCGTGCATGACCGGACGCGATTTCGAAAACTGGCCGGTAGCCATGGCCTATGTTCCGATGCAGCCGTGGGAGGAAACCTACGAACCTGCTAAAGCACTGCAGGCAGGAACTATTTTTCCAAGTCTTGACCTGCCTTTTTTAGGAGGTAAAAGACGATGAGCAGAAGAACTGAAATGCTGAAAAAGGTCCAGCAGCTGAATTTCGTCATGATTGACGTCGGCCTTTATTTGAACAATCAGCCTGACAGTCCGGCAGCCCTGGCCCTCTTCAATAAGTATCAGGCACTGCATGCACAGGCAAAGAAGGAATATGAGGAGGCCTACGGACCTCTGACTTATAACGGTATCAATGCGGAAAAAGACGGATGGTCCTGGATCCAGAAGCCATGGCCATGGGAAGTGGAGGATTAGTTTATGTGGACGTATGAAAAGAAATTGGAATATCCAATCAACATTAAGAATCCGAATCCCGCGCTGGCAAAATTTATTATTAGTCAGGTTGGCGGACCGGATGGCGAGCTTGCTGCTTCGCAAAGATATCTGTCTCAGCGTTACTCCATGCCATTTAACGAAGCCATTGCAACGTTAACGGATGTAGGTACCGAAGAACTGGCACACCTTGAGATGGTCAGCACAATCATTCATCAGCTGACCAGAAACATGACAATTGAGCAGATCAAAGAAGCCGGATTTGAAACGTATTTCGTAGATCATACAGCCGGAGTATATCCGCAGGCTGCAGCCGGTTTCCCATTTGACGCCCTCTCGTTTGCATCCAAAGGCGATGCGATTACGGACTTGGTAGAGGATATGGCTGCTGAACAGAAAGCCAGAACGACTTATGACAATATTTTAAGAATGGTAGACGATCCTGACGTTATCGATCCGATCCGCTACCTGAGAGAGCGTGAGGTCGTTCATTTCCAGCGATTTGGAGAGTCGCTGAGAGTGGTTCAGGATAATTTGGACTGCAAGAACTTTTATGCCTTTAATCCTGAATTTGACAAATAGTCTATTATCAACCATTTAAGTAATTTAATCGAGTAGGGGAGCGACTAACTCCCTTCTCTCATAGCACCAGAAATATGGTGCGCGTATCTGGCACTTTTAATAGTTGACGTAAACAGACTGATAAGCTGTGGCTAATTTAAAAGCCGCTTCTTATCAGTCTTTCTATTATCTTCACTAAATTGGCAGCTGCTATGTGTATTACAAACCAGTAATCACTCCGTTATTCACCCCTGGTGCCCTAAATCGTTCGATGCACCCAGTTTAAGCAGAATGCAAAACTCTATGTTACCTTTTTTCTATTTTGGAAAAAAGATAAAAATATTCAATATATTATCTTGATACGCGGCACGAATACTCCCGTTCATTTGTTCTGTAAGCATTTTGGCGATCGCAAGCCCCAAGCCGGTAGATTTATTGGCGGTTTCTACTGTATAAAACCGATCAAACATCTTCCCTACTTGAATTTCGTCCAGAGCTGACGCATGATTGGAAAATACCAGTTCCCCAGTCTCCTGCAAAACAATTTGCAGATCTCCGTCGCTGTATTTAATAGCATTGCTAACGATATTTCCAAAAATGCGAGACAAGGCATTTTTATTAAGAGTCCGTCTCACCTTCTGCTTTGGCATCGAAATCTGTGGACAGATTTGGCAGCCCTTCAATGCAGCATAATAAACACTTACGCTCTCTTCCAGCACATCGTTCAACGCGATTTCTTCGCAGGCCATATCATCAAAAGCAGAGGCTGCGATGGAATAGCGAAAAAGTTCCTCTGTCAATTGCTTCAAAACCTGCGTTCGGTTTTCAATGACATCTAGATAGCGGGCGGCCGCATCCGTTGTTTCTTCCCGTTTCAAAAGCTCCAGATAGCCGCAGATGGCTGTAAGGGGTGTTCTCAGATCGTGGGAAATATTTGTAATCGCTTCCTTCAGCTCCAAGTCGCCCTGCTGAAAACGAAGCCTGTCTTTTCGCAGCTGGCGAAGCTGGTCATTCATACTGTCCGCCAGCTGGCGCAAAGCCTTATCCCTGCTGGATAGATCGATGAGCGTGTTGGTTTCCGTCATGAGCCTGTCTGCGAACGCTTCTCTAATTTCCTTTGCCGATTTGCGCAGCAAATAGATTTTAATGACCAGACATAGGATGATCAATGCAAGCAGCCCGATCAGGGCCCATAACCAAAGTTCCATAATCAGCTCCTCTATTTAATATCCTTTTTCCGAAAAACAAAAATCCCAGCACTTGTCGTTATTATCAAAATAGCCAGTGAGTAAAGCGGCATCCGCCATAGGTGAATAGCAGTTAAACTCATATACTGCAAGGCTTGTCCGGTTGGTATAATATCCAGGATCGTCTCATAAACCGTCCGTTTTGTTCCCGATAAATAGTTTGGATTGGGGACTTCTTCGCTGCTCACCACACTGGAGTCAGCACCCATTTCATACCCTGGATAGCTCGCAGGCTCATCAAGCGCATTGGCGATATAGGTCGCTGCAAAGATAAGCACAAAGAT
Source organism: Hominibacterium faecale (assembly GCF_020734085.1). Taxonomy (NCBI): domain Bacteria; kingdom Bacillati; phylum Bacillota; class Clostridia; order Peptostreptococcales; family Anaerovoracaceae; genus Hominibacterium; species Hominibacterium faecale. The sequence continues at coordinate 209,807 of NZ_JAJAGH010000003.1, read as the reverse complement.
TCCAACCACTGCCGCTACAGCAGCAAATGCCTTGTTTTGAACCAACATGGATATCAGGGTAAAAACAGCTGCCAGTGCGGCAATCATGATCAAACTTCCGGTAAACATCAGCAAAAATGTCTTAATATCTATGGTCAACGAGCCAAACAGCGGAAATCCCAATGCTACGGCCGGGATCAGCCATGCCAGCATCATAAGCAGATTAGCCACGATGCATACGATTAAATTGGACAGATAAATGCTTCCTCTTGGATGACCAACTATCAGTTTGTTGCGTATAGTTCCGTCGCTGTACTCCGTCCCCAGATACAGGCTGCAAAAAATTGCTGAAACAATACTAACAAACATGGTATATCCAAAGAAAAAATTATCAACTGCCACTGAACCGGCTGAATCTTGATAATTTTTAATCAGAATGATTACGCAGAACACAAACAAGAACGCTATTCCCAGCCAAAAAACTTTATCCTTTTTCAAACGCGCCAAATTGGCCGCCATCAATTTATTCATGCTCCCCGCCTCCCATCAAATTCATGTAATAGCTCTCCAAGCTTGCCTCCCGCTGATCGATCGAACGCACTTCACAATGCTCTTCAGCCAAAGCCAAGGTCAGATCCGTAATATGAATCTTATCAAATACATCCGCTTGCTGATCGGAAAGGATCTGATATTTGATATTCATGCGGTCCAGTATCCGCGCCAGCGCTTTTACATCCGTAACTTCTAAACGGGTACATTTCCTGCAGGCGGATTCCAATTCCCCGGCGCTGATTTCCTTCACCATACGTCCGTTGTCAATAAAACCGTAATGCGTCGCCAGACGGGACAACTCATCCAGTATATGGCTGGATATGAGCACGGTTATCTGCCGCTTGCGGTTCAGCTCAATGATCAATTCCCGCATTTCTATAATTCCCTGCGGATCCAGCCCATTAGCCGGCTCATCCAGAACTAAGAAATCCGGATCACCGGCCAGAGCGATGGCAATCCCCAGTCTTTGACGCATACCAAGGGAAAAGTTTTTGGCCTTCTTTTTTCCAGTTCTATCCAAACCAACCAGCTCCAGCAGTTCCGGAATACCCGCAAAAGACGGCAGACCTAAAATCTGATATTGCTCCTTCAGGTTGTCTTCCGCCGTCATATCCAAATAAATTGACGGCATTTCCACGACAGCCCCCATCCTTCTTCTGGATTTCTTAATGTCTTCGTCATCATTTCCAATCCCATACAGCTGATATGTTCCTGCTGTCGGTTCCTGAAGCCCGCAGATTAATCGAATCAGCGTTGTCTTACCTGCGCCGTTTTTTCCGACAAAACCGTAAATCGCCCCCTTAGGAACGTGCATTGTGCACCCATCCAGCGCCTTAAAATGTCCGTAATGTTTGCTCAATGCGTTGGCGGTCAAAATATAATCCATAAACACAAACCTCCTTTTCTTTAATACGGACATTTTAAACCGGAAAGGTTAAGAAAGCGGTTAAGAAAAAAGTTAAGAAATCGTAAAGATTTAATCTTCTTTCATTTTAAAGCCGATTCCCCAAACTGCTTCGATATAATCTTTTTTCCCGGCGTCCCGCAGCTTTTTTCTTAAATTGCTCATATGTACCTTTAAAGAGCTTTCCATGCAATCCATGGTGTCTTCACTGATCCGGTCCAGCATGGAGGACTTGGTGATTACCTGGGACGGATTGCTCATCAAAAGCTTTAAGATCGCATATTCGGTCTTAGTCAGCTTGACCGGGCGCTCGCTCACATGCACGGTATGGCTTTGCGTGTTCATCCTGATATCGTCAAAAGTCAAAATCTCCGCAGCCGCTGGTGATTCATTCCATCTAAACTGAACGGCAATTCTCGCCAAAAGTTCTTTTGTGTCAAAGGGTTTGGTTACATAATCCGCGGCTCCCCCAAGCAGCAGCTTGACCTTGTCGTCCACATCCACTTTGGCGCTGACCACAATCACAGGAATACCCTTGATCTTCGTCAGCACTTCATCGCCGCTGATTCCCGGAAGCATCAGGTCGAGAAGGATTAGGTCCGGCTTTTGGGACTCAAGTACGAGCAGCGCTTCCGTACCGGAATACGCCCTGGATATTCCGTACCCTTCCCCTCGCAAAACTTCTTCGAGCATATTTCCAATATTTACATCGTCGTCAATGATCAAAATCTCTTTCATTAAAATTCCCCCCGGATCGTATTTTCCAATATATTTAGTATACCATCAAACGTTACTGCCAACAAAATTTTTATGTAATGGTAAGTATGTTTGTAAAAAATCTGTTAAAATAAGAGTCTCACCTCTCAAAATCGGGCATCAATTGAGAGGAACCCTGGGTAGATTCATGATAAGCTGTTTTTACAGAAAAGGAGATCACATGGACTGGCTGAAACGAATGAACGAAGCACTTGAATATATTGAAAACAATCTGAATGGGAAGATAAATTACGGGCTCTTGGCGCAGAAAGCGTGCTGCTCCTCTTATCACTTCCAGCGGATGTTTTCATACATGGCAGAGGTACCGCTGTCCGAATATATCCGCCGCAGACGGCTGACGAAAGCTGCTTACGATCTGCAGAACACAGAGGATAAGGTCATCGATATCGCCTTCAAGTACAGTTATGATTCGCCGACGTCTTTTACACGGGCTTTTCAAAAGCTGCACGGCATTACGCCGGCCGCTGCCCGCAAGCAGGGCGCCTCGCTGAAAGCCTACCCGCCGATCACTTTTCAAGTATCTATTAAGGGAGCAACTGTTATGAATTACAAAATTGAAGAAAAAGAAGCGTTTCGGATTGTTGGTTTTAAACTTTCCACCACTTTAAAGGACGATGCTTGCTATCGGGAGATTCCTTCGTTCTGGAAGGAGCTCGCGATGAGCGGGAAGATCGGGGCACTGGGGCCCAAGATCAACAAGGAGCCCTTTGGAATGCTTGGTCTTAGCGTTTGTCCTGATCCGTTTTCCAATGACAGCAACTTTGATTTCGATTATTATATTGCCGCGCCGACCGATCAGGCTGTCTCAGAAGGGACGGAAGAATTCATCGTGCCTGCGGCTGCTTGGGCAATCTTTGAATGCATAGGCCCCATGCCAGGTGCAATTCAGGAAATGCAAAAGCGCATTGCCACTGAATGGCTTCCAAGTTCCGGATACGAATACGGCAGCGCGCCGGATATCGAGGTCTACTATGATGAAGATGGAACAAAGGCGGACACTCGCAGCGAAGTCTGGATTCCGGTTGTAAAAAAAGACTAATGCACTTGTTTATAGGCATCTCCGGCTGATGATCGATACCCCTCGGCAGCGCTGTGCTTAATGGAAATGATCATGTAAATGCCTTCTGAAAGAGAAACGACGATTAACATCATCAAAAAACATCTGCACAGCAGATGTTTTTTGATCCTGATTCTTTCCATAAACACATACCTGATGCCAGAGGAAGTTATAATCAGATTAGGAATATTTGTATGGATCGGTCAATCGATTATACAAGCTTATAGGAAGCCGTATCAAACGCTTCATGCTCACCCAATTTGTCCAAAGTGCGGTTATAATAGCTTTTCATCCATCGATATTTCATCATGATATTAGATGGATATTCTTTGATTTCCTCCTGTCGGAGAAACCCTTTGATATGTTTCAGACTATTGATCAGCGCCTCGAAATGTTCCGCATCCTGATGGTAAAAAAACTTAAAATAGTCATATAAGTAATCATACGACAGTAAGCCGTCCTCATCTTGATGAAATCGTTTGGGATATAGTTCCTGGTCACAGACACCGCAAGTCTTTAGACAAGCGTTCAAAGTCTCTTCTTTCGTAACAATCCTCGGGTATACCGCGCTTTCTTCTAATAAATAAGCTTCTACTAGTGCTGGGCCAAAGACAATATTATTTTCATGAAACAAGGATCCGCAAGTAAGCGCCCCACGAAACAAAATTTTATCCTCCAATAAGATATGACTGATTACCGCCATGGTCCTGATGATTTTTCCAAAGGCTGCTTTTTTACAAGGAACAGATACTACAATGCTATCCGAAAAAGACGTAAATCGCATATCCTTCAAATGCATACTCGGCAAATCGAACTGATTTAGCTGGTTCACGCTCCCTAATATGGTTGCAAAAGCGGAAATGTTGTTTTCATCGTGAACAAATTCCTTAAAACCTAAAATATCGATAAAGCATACGATTGACTTTTTATATTTCGTCTTTTTTTCCAAAAACAAAAGCACCTCCTCTACATGTAAAACCAATCATTCCTTGGCATATGCTACGTTTAATTGAATCTATTATATCGCAATCAGAATCCGTTTCCTAGGGTTACTTTGGCAACATTTACAAAGATATTCAACTGGCAATGCAGCGAGTCTATTGACGAAAAAAGCAAAACCAATTATTCTTATCCTGTGGCATACGTGTAAAATGCAGCACAACGATGAAAATAAGGAGGTTTCAATCATGAAATACGATTTTGATAAGCCGATAGACCGTACGGGCACTCATTCAGTGAAATGCGACGCAATGCCTTCGGGCGTACCGCAGGACGCGTTGTCCCTGTGGGTAGCGGATATGGATCTGCCCTGTGCGCAGCCGATTCTCGATGCCCTTCATCAACGAATTGACCGCAAAATCTTTGGCTATACCCTTTACGAAAACGACGAATTAAAAGATGCTGTTACCGGTTGGTATCAGCGGCATTTCGGCTGGATCATCGATAAAAGCGATCTTTTTTACAGCCCTGGTGTGGTTCCTGCCATCGCTTTTCTTATCAATTGTCTGACTGAAGAGGCAGACGGCATCATTATTCAGCGGCCTGTCTATTATCCATTCACCGACACCATTGAGGCAAACAGCCGCAAAGTTGTCAACAGCCCCCTGCTCCGCAGCGGAAACACGTATGTAATGGATTTCGCTGATCTTGATGAAAAATTTGCTGAGGAAAAGAACAAAGGTATGATCCTATGCAGCCCCCATAATCCTGTGGGCCGCGTTTGGACCGAGGATGAGCTTTGCAAGGTTGTGGAAATCGCTAAGAAATATGACAAGTGGATTATTTCCGACGAAATTCATTCCGACCTCACCAGAAGCAATATTGTCCACACGCCTCTTCTAAAACTGGCGCCGGAATACAGCCACCGTATTATTGCCTGCACGGCCCCCAGCAAAACGTTCAATCTGGCCGGAATACAGTTCAGCAATATTATCATTCCCAATAAAGAATACCAGGAAAAGTGGAATCATTTCGTTTCCAACCGTTTTTCTCTTGGATTCTGCAACCCCTTTGGGCTGACAGCCATTCTCGCCGCCTATACCCAGGGTGACGATTGGCTCACCCAGGTCAAAGCATACATTGACAGCAATATTCAGTATATCGAAGCTTTTGTGGCTGAGCATCTTCCAAAAGCCCAAGTGATCGATTGCCAAGCTACTTATCTGGTTTGGATCGACCTTCGCGGCTATTGCTCGGATGCCAAACAGCTGAAAACGTTAATGCAAAAGGAGGCCGGGCTGGCTTTTGATGAAGGATATATCTTTGGCGAAGAAGGCGCAGGCTATGAACGAATTAACGTGGCCGCCCCCAGATGTATCATCGAAGAGTGCATGAATCGCATGAAGAACGCCATCGAGCATTACGAAAAGACAGGTCTTCCCGATCCGATCAAGAAAAAACTGCCATTGCATAAATAAATCTTTGTTCACATCTCATATAGCCGTTGTAAAAGTATGCGGTCCTCATTGATCTGCCATCGTGCTACGGAATGATGGCAGATATTTTTCAAATCTACCAATCGGTTTTATTTCATTCGCCCTGCTGTCCTGATCTGACTACCGCGGAGCAGCGGTATATTGCAATTGGTGCTTATTTAATGAATAGAGAAAAACCACACTGTTATGGTGCTATGAACCTTTATATTCCAGTCTGGTATTTATTTAATAAAGCGCTGCTTCATCCACATCCTCGCAGCTACGCACATTTAAATTCCAATCTGGTACTTATTTAATCAAAAGATTTCTCACCAAAACCTTCAGCATTAACAACTTTAAATTCCAATCTGGTATGGAATCAGCAATAACTGATCGAAGGATTGAATGTCTCGGCGACATTACAGCGTCCTCATATAGGATGCAGCAAAAAGGACCGATAAGTGGGTCATTTCGGGGTTTCCTTGTGGAAAAAGGCGATTTCAATCTACGCACTCCATACAGGGATGCGACAAAGCTCACAGCAAGGAAGAAGCAAGAAAGATTGTAATTTCAATCCACGCACCCCATACAGGGATGCGACAACATGTGTCACGTACCGTCCGGCGTTGTAGGTGATTTCAATCCACGCACCCCATACAGGGATGCGACAAATCGCCCTTTTGAAAGATGGGACAGCAGTAGGATTTCAATCCACGCACCCCATACAGGGATGCGACTTTATTCCCTCCTTTTATGCATACTGGTTAGACCATTTCAATCCACGCACCCCATACAGGGATGCGACATCGCCAAGTATAAGGACGGCAAGCATGCTGGTATTTCAATCCACGCACCCCATACAGGGATGCGACTTCTTCCGCCCCGCAGTAATATTTGTTCGTTTGTATTTCAATCCACGCACCCCATACAGGGATGCGACGAAATGTGATGACGATAATTTTACTGCTGTGCAGATTTCAATCCACGCACCCCATACAGGGATGCGACAGACAGCAACAACGGTTATACCTGGGATTGGGATATTTCAATCCACGCACCCCATACAGGGATGCGACTGTTTGTCTTCTGGCAATGTATCCAAAAGGCTTATATTTCAATCCACGCACCCCATACAGGGATGCGACAAGAGTGGTGTTGGTAATGGCGTTGCATTTAACGTATTTCAATCCACGCACCCCATACAGGGATGCGACTCGGACATAGGGAGCCAACGGAAGAGGACAAACGATTTCAATCCACGCACCCCATACAGGGATGCGACATAGACAGTGGACCGCCATCTTGAAAGACTTCAAAATTTCAATCCACGCACCCCATACAGGGATGCGACTTAGTAATAATTAGTATTATGAGGGAGCGAAATCATTTCAATCCACGCACCCCATACAGGGATGCGACGTTGAAATCAAAGTAGCAGATCAGCCTCAAAAAGATTTCAATCCACGCACCCCATACAGGGATGCGACTCCGGCTGATATCAGAATGCTGATCGATAGGTTATTTCAATCCACGCACCCCATACAGGGATGCGACGACCTCAAAGCTATTCCCTAAATTGTGTTTTTCATTTCAATCCACGCACCCCATACAGGGATGCGACCCCATTTTTGCGCCACCTCCTTGATATACTCCTCATTTCAATCCACGCACCCCATACAGGGATGCGACTGCAAACCTATTAAAAAAAATCCCTATTTTTGATCACTAGTTTGCTATTCACCTGCTAGTGTTTGTGCCATACTCTTAATTCGTCCTACGTTTATGACCAAAGCCAGTCTTTTATTGGTGCGAAAGATCCGGAGATTCTATGTGTGCTTACCTTTCGCACCAGAATAAAGAAAAGCCGCTTTCTCCTCCCAATCAGGATCCTCTTCCCTGATTATATCAAGAATACGAGCCATAATCATTATAATTTCAAATTTTATTTTCTCCTTACCATCCTTACTCACTATAATATTTTCATTTTTCTAAAAAGGAGATCAGATTATCCTATTTTTATTCCCGGGACCCGAATGCTTTGACTTTCGCCTTTGCCGTCATATCTTATACAACTGCCACTGACAATTCGTCACTGTATATTTCAACTCATAGCGAGTCTCTTTTCCTCTGATGACACTCTGACAGGCATAGATAATGGTTTCAATTCCCGCTATTTTCGATTTGTGCGCATACAAAATCCGATCCACCTTGACCGTTACCATCTCGCCGTCCTCTTCCATTTTAAATTTATAAGGGATTGGCTTCTGATCCGGCCAGAATACGGCAATCATCCGAATTTTCTTAGCAACGATCTTCATGGCCGTAACCTCCCATCGTCAAATAATTTCCATCATTGATTCCCCCTTGCACCGGATCGATGGCACTCCCTGCGAAGCAGCCCCTGATGATGCTTCGGGTACCAAACCGGGTGCGTATTTTATCCACTGCTTGCTCCAGCTCTTCCTGCCGCATCTGATCCACAGGATCAAAAAAGCTCAGCTGCACCTCCTCTTCATCTATAAAATTGGATACCCTTACCCCGATCTGCCGGATCGGTTCTCCCGTCCAAATTTCGTCCACCAGTTGGGATGCGATCCTGTATATTTCACTCGTTGTATTGATGTATCCCTGCATCTGCACCTGATGTCTGCGGGAAAAAAAGCTGCTGCTCTTTAGGGTAACGCAAACCAGTGAGGCCCGCTTTTTCAGCTGTCTTAAACGCATGCCCACCCTTTCACATAAAGACAACAATTCCTGCAGCAGCTCTTCTCTTTTTTCCGCATCAAACGGAAGCGTGAGGCTATTGCTGATTCCCTTTTGCAAAATATCTTCATTGATGAAAATCGGCTCTGAATCAATGCCATTGGCATAATCGCAAATTAAAGCGCCATGGCTTTTAAGCACGCCTCTGAGCAGATCCCGATCTGCATTGGCCAGTTCTCCAACGGTATAAATATTCATTTTGTGAAGCTTTTTTTCCGTAGCCCGGCCGACCATAAACAACTCCCTTACTGGCAGCGGCCACAGCTTTTGTTTGATTTCATGGGGCCATAGGGTTATGACCTTGTTGGGTTTTTCCAGCTCTCCGGCCATTTTCGCACACAGCTTGTTTTGTCCGATGCCGATGTTTACGGTAAATCCCAATTCTTTTTCAATCCGGCCTTTTATGTGAGAGGCCCACTTTACCGGATTTTCAACGACCTGCGCAGAGCCCGTGCAGTCCATAAAACATTCATCGATGCTATATCTTTGCACCAATGGCGTATACTGGCGGAGAATTCGATACAGGGCATCGCTGCACAACAAATAGAGATCGTAGTCCGCCGGGAAGATAGAAACATTTGGGCATTTCCCCTTTGCTTCCATCAAACTTTCGCCGGTCCGTATGCCGCAGGCTTTTGCTTTCTGGGATTTTGCCAAAATGATACCATGCCTGTTTTCAGGATCACCTGCTATTACTGCGGGAATCGTTCTAATATCCGTCTTATAACCTTGTTCCAGCATCGCTGCCGCAGTCCAGCTTAAATAAGCGCTGTTGGCATCCACATGAAAGACAACCACTTTTTTCACCTCCTCCATCTGTCTTCATTGTACCGAACATATGTTCTTTTTTCAACTGGTAACTATTTGTATTTTTTGAAAACAGTTTTCGGCCTGCGATGCATCTGTGCAGAGCCAGGCACCAGTACCTCTTGCCGGGCTGGGCATCCGGCATCCAATGATCATGGACCTGACTGCTGCGTGACCTGGTATCCGAAAAATTTCTAAAAGTTTTCGTAATTTTTACGCAAAGTTATGGGATTGCGGGGCTTCATGTTTGAGAAAAATGGCGCTTGCCTTCCGGCGAACAAGTTTGAGAGGTCCCAATCGTTGAAAACTGCGTAAATTCCGTATATTTTTTTCAATTTTTTCGCAAAACACTTTACTCCCCTTTTTCGTAAAAACCTTATTCCCCTCAAACCGACATCTTCCCCCGCTGCCCCCAAATAGCAAAAGAGCCCCTTATCACCATATAAGAGACTCTTTTCTTATTACGTAGGAAATATCGCCGGCAATATTTCCTGCATATCAACAAAGTCTACTTCTTTTAAGAATCGCGAAGCCTGCTTTGTTCCTTCATATTTTTATCTTCTAAAACAACCGCTCCAAAAGGCTGCCCTTTTCTTCTTCACTGACGGTAACCCGGACGGCTGTATCCGGCGTATAGGTACCGTCCTGCACCTGGCCGCTGCCGATATAGATGAGTTTTCCGTTTTCCAAAGTCCCCATGCAGCCTCCGCCCTCACTGTCGGTGAGCGAAATTCCAAGGGTGTTTGCCAGATCATCCCGGGTCATTTCTGGCTCCATGTTGTAAAACAGGGTATTGAGCGTACCCGACATCTCCATGCAGACTGCATCGGAAGTGGAATAGTCGTCCGGCCTGTCCAAAAGACCCGCCGGAAAGACGGCCTGCAAAGACACCGATTCCACATTCACATATGCCACACCCCAATCTCCGGACCCCAGAGAACCAAACTCAGGCGTTCCCAACGAACCATAGGCATCCGCGATGGCTTTTCCTGTCATCCCCACCAGGTCCACGTATTTTTCCCAGGTATCTTTCTTATGTTCCGTTCCTACCGTCTTTTCATATTGATATTTTTTACCGTCTTTGGTCCATTCCAGCTTGAAAAGATGCTTGCCGTCGTACAGCTCCGCCGCATTGACAGCGCCGTCCTTTATCTCGTAGTTTGCCGTATCAATATATACGGCGTAATTTGTCAGTTCTTGAACAGACCCGTCTTCATAAGTAGCATGCAGGGGATCCAGCACCAATCTGCCGTCTTCAATCTTATAATCATCCTTGAGGTCTACTTCACGAGCCGACTTTATTGCGGTCGCCGGTTTATCTTTTCCATCGCCGGTGTTGCTGCTGCCCATAAAGAAAACAGCGGCCCAAACAGCGGCTCCGCATAGAATGAGGCCGATCAGCACTGACAGCAAAATCCGCTTCCTGTATGTATACAAAAAACGAACGATTCGGCGTTTCCGCTCTGAAACGGGCTCGTCCACCTTATCAGCAGGGGCTCCGCATCGCTTGCAAAAATTAACCCCTTCCTTCATCTCGCTTCCGCATTGGTTGCAATACATCGATTTCCTCCGGTTATCTCGCTCCTCGTATGAAAGTCTGCAATCTGCCATGGCTTTCACATATCCACGAAAACTATTATACCACAACTTCCAGGCTGCGTCGCAGTAAGTTTTAAGGGATTTTACCGTGGCACGCCATAGTCTTTTCGTAAATATTTGAACGGTATCTTTGAAACGATTATAACCAAATAAACCGAATTTCATCATATTTCTACCTGAGGCCCGGTCTTTTGCCGTAACCCGGAGAACCTATGCTTCCACTTCCTTCTGCGCACGGACAATGGCATGCTCCGCACTGTCAAATACATGCTCCGCACCGATTCTGTCGATCAACCCGCCTCGTCTCAGTCCCTCCAGGACCTTAGGCTGGGCGCTGGACAGCATAACGGTGACCCCTTCCTCGGCCAGCTCCTGTTCCAATTCCAGCAGCGCCTGTATCCCTGATAAATCAATGGCCGGAACGCCTCGCATGGATAAAATCAGAACTTCTGTATTACCCAGCTCCGTAAGCTGTTTTTTCAATTTATCCGTAACCGCGAAAAAAATCGTTCCCGTCAGATAGGCCATGCGGATGGTCTTGGATACTTTGGGAATGTGAATGCCGATTTCCTCCAGCCGATCGTTTTCTATGTCCGCGATTGTAATGTCGATGTCCGTCAGCTTTACCACGATCATAAAGGCGGAAAACGCTACGCCGATGATAATCGCCTGGGTTAAATCCAGCACAACAGTAGCCGCCATTGTGATGAAAAACTTCAGCATTCCGGTCTTAAATTTGTGGCTGAAAATAAAACGAATGTTTTCCCAGTCATTCATCCTCCATGCCGTAACGATCAAAATTCCCGCCAATGCGGACAGCGGCACTTCCGACATGACCGGTGAGAGGATGAACATGGAAAGAAGAAGGATCACCGCATGGAAAACACCGGTCAATCTGGTTTCGCACCCGGCTTTGATGGCTACGCTGGTCCTGGCGATGGCCGCAGTCGCCGGTACTCCGCCGAAAAGCGGAATCAAAATATTTCCCACACCCTGTGCGACCAGCTCCCGGTCGCCGTTGATCGTCTCCTTTTTCATCTTTCCGGCCGAAGCGCCGCAGAGCAAAGATTCGATCATTGCCAAAGCCGCGATGGAAAGAGCCGGTACAAAAAAATCCCAAAATTGTGCAAAGTCCAGGCCGGCCAGTGTCAAACGTTCATCTAAAAACAAAGTCTTTGGAATTTCTCCCACCACAGCCACGTTCAGTCCTGCAAAATGGTTGAAAAGCAAGACCAGGATCAAAGCCGCCAAAGAGGACGGCACTTTGCTGTTCCATTTGGCCGGCCACACAATCATGATCAGAATCACCGCCAAGCCGATGCCCATAGCTGCGAAATTAGGGGAAAATCCAGAGGTGAAGTAAGAAAGAACTTTCATAATCGCCAGATCCCCCTTGGATGTGACGCCGAAGAAATTGTCCAGCTGTCCCAATGCGATGATGATTGCAATCCCGGATGTAAATCCGGTAATCACAGAGGACGGAATATAGTAGATGATTCTACCCAGCTTGAGCACGCCGGCAGCAATGAGGATAATTCCAGCAAAAAAACAGGAGATCAAAATCCCCTGCATGCCGTATTTGGCTGCCAGGGTTACCAATATGGCGGTCATGGCTCCGGTAGGTCCGGAAATTTGAAAGGATGCTCCGGAAAGCAGGCTGATGGCCACACCGCTGATGATCGCCGTCACCAGGCCGGCTGCTGCTGTTGCTCCCGAACTGACTCCAAAGGCCAGTGCCAGGGGCAGCGCAACGGCCGCAACAGTAATTCCGGCCATCAAATCCCGGCCCAGCCGCTTCCCGTTATACCCTGTAAATTCCGTTTTCAAATCCTGCACATAATCCTTTATCAAATGCATCGCTTCTTCCCTTCTTTACCATATAAAACAAACTTGATTAAACAAACGGCACAATAAGCAGGTGGTTAAGCCGCCCATATTTGCCATAAACTGTTTTTTACTCATTTGTTATTGTACCATACTTATTTTTTACTATCTTGCTTTTTTTCGATGCGCGGACCGGCCGCCCCGAGAAGCTCCTGCCTCTCCTCCAACCACCTCTGCGGCGTATTGACTCAAATCGGGAAAATTCTATTGAAAGATTTTATTTTTTACGCAATCTTGTGGGTTTGCAGGGCCTGATATTGAAAAGAAGCAGACTTTGCTGCTTCTGGCTGATTTTAAGAGGGCGCAATCGTTGAAAATTGCGTAAAAACTTAAATCCATTTTGAGTTTTTTCCGAAAAACCTATGGCGTTTAGGATTTGAACGAAACATACGCTGCTGGACGCACTCCAGAAATACAGGGCTGCTGCATGAAAAGCAATTTGCTCCAGCAATCAGCCCTTTTCCGCTTTTCCAAATTAACGCCAGGGCTGCTAATCGATGATATCTTCCAGTATCTCGCACGCTGTACAGGCCAGCTTTGAACAGAGGGTTGCGAATAAGTTTTCTTCCATAACCTTATCCCTTTCCTCGGGAACTGTGAGATCATATCCTAGCAGTTCCTTGCAGAGCAAAGAGCCATGGGCTTCCTTAAAAGCCGCTTCAAACTCATTCTTTTTTTCCAACAGCAGGTTCTTCGCTTTCGTATCGCCCGGCTCGCAGTGCCCGTATCGAAGTCCCAAGGCCATCAGTGCGCCCGTGACACATCCGCACCGCTCCCCATTCCACATACCGCCACCGAAAGCTGCCGCGATTTTCAGGGCCGTAGTTTCATCCAACCCCAGTTGGGGAGCTGTTTCTGCTAAAACAACTTGGGAACAATCAATCCCGTTCATGTAACTTTCCAGTGCCTTTTCTTCCGTCAGGTTCGTTTCGATCATAGCCGTGCCTCCTTTGTTTTTTCAATTATCTGTTATTATCTCACAGGTTGAAGAGGTTTTTCAAGATGAACCTTTCTGCAGCAGCCGGAAAGCCGGGGATATTGGGGCTTTTAGAAACCAAGTTCTTCACCGATCAAAACGATTTCCACATCTTCAATGTCGTTCATCTTTTTCATGTAAATTGTCAGTGCGTTGCAGATTCGGTCGGGGCTGGAACAATCGTAACAACGGTCGCCTCTGACCGCACACGGAGTTCTCAGGTTATAGCGCCTCGCATTCTTGGGCGCTGCGATGTTGCGGGCCCGCCACACAGCTTTTTCCAAAGTCGGCTCGATCTTATTGGTGCTGATGATGAAATAAATCTTTTTATGTCCGAATAAGGATCCGGCGATCCGGTTGCCGGTACCGTCGATATTGACCAGTTCGCCTGTTTCAGACATGGCATTGACGGAGGTCAGATAGATATCGGTCGTCAGACATTTTTGTGCGATTTCCAAAAATGCATCATTATCTTTGCTTTGGTTGGGATCGTAGACCGTATTATGAGCAGACAGCTTTTGATAAAGCTCCATCTTGCTCATGGTAGCAGAATCACCAAAGCCAATGATTCGGCCGTCCAGACTGACATCCAGATAATCGGCCGCTTCTTTGCCGGAAGCAAAATAACGCACAGAATAACCATTCTTAATCAGTGCCTCCATTACCGTTTCAATTTTCATATAGCTGCTCCTTTCAAATTGCATTTCCCGTTTTCTTATATTATAATCGTAAGAAACAAATATACAAGTACGCACATTTTTGTACCTTAGATTTTAGAAAGGCGTTTTCATGCAAACCACCTATTCGGGAAAAGAAATCCCCCAGCTGGCCGGCGAAAAATGTTCAGTTATCTATGCTTTAGAAGTGATCGGCGGAAAATGGAAACTACCGATTATATGGAAGCTTTCAAAAAAAGAATCGCTGCGTTACAACGAGTTAAAGCGGGAGCTGGAGGGCATCACCAATGTCATGCTGACCCGCTCCCTCCAGTCCTTGGAAGAGCACCGGCTGGTGATCCGAAAAGAGCTCCAACATATACCGCCTCATGTGGAATATGCCCTGACCGACCATGGCAGAGCGCTGATTCCCGCTCTGGAAGTGATCAAAGATTGGGGGCAGGCTGAAATGGAACGGGTTCAGTCCCTGACTGACGATAGATAGTATCCTGTCCGGCGGGGGCAAAGATGGGCGTTTTGAAGGGAATGGGCGGGTTTGTGTAAAAACTAAAAAAATATATGGAATTTACGCATTTTTCAATGATCGAGCCTTCACAAATTTGCTTTGCAGCAGTCAGCTGCTCCTTTCCTCCAGATGAGGTCCCGCAAACCCACTGCTTTGCGAAAAAACATTAAATTCTTTCGAAAATTTTCCGCAGTCCGCTGCCCTTGCATTCCAGCAAAAGCCGGCGGGTTTCCTGGAGGGCCGAAAACAGGAATATCGGTATCTAAACAAAACGGCATCATTTCTGATACGTTTTTTGAAAACCAATGAAAAAAATATCAGGATCCAATGGTTTAAGGATTAATCCTGATATTTTGTTCTGTGCGGAGTTCCCAGCATGTGTATAAAAGGTCCTCCGGCCCCGACGGGTCCGCTTTCCCTTCTCAGGCTCTGGCCCTTTTTTTCTTGCGGTTTTTCTTATTCATGCCGATTCTGTCAGCTTTGACTTCCTCTGCGCTTCTCGCATACAAGTCTTTGGCCGATTTGCCGGAAGATGGCGGCGGAACATCGAGGCGCTTTTTCCGCAGCGCGTCGTAAAGCACGGTCTTGGCGTGCAGAGACACAGAACGGGAAAAGTTTACCCGGTTATACATCGCCTGCAAACTATCCGGTCCCATCATCCGCTTGACATCGAACGTGATGTTCATAATCTTTGCCGCATTGATGACCGTCTCGTCGGACAACTGGGCATCCAGTTTTTTCAACGACCGTTTGAGCACATTGATGGTGATGACCAGATATATGATGACAAAGGCCATGATAAAAGGCGCTGCCGCCATCATATTGGCCTTCACCACAAGCCCGAAGCCTTCATTGGGCAGCAAGAAATACAAAGCGATAATCGTTGCAAACAATAAGATAAATTTATTGCGGCTCATAATGTTCCTCCTTTAAGCTTGGGGACTGCCCCACCGAGCAGATCGCCGATGCGGCAGCCCCTGCTTTACCAGCAGCTTTTCAGCTTAATGATCCAAAATGGAGATGCCTCCGTCGATTGCGTCCACCATGATATAATAATCGTTCTCCTCATCATCCAGACAATGAAGAATGTAAAACTGTTTGTGAAAGTACTCCTTTTCCATGATGGAGAATTCCGGCGGAGTCAGCAGTTTGGCCTTGCTCAGCTGCTGCTTCAGCACAAAATCGTGGCCGATCCGCTGCCAATCCTTCTCTGTGATCTGTTCATCCAAAGTCAGTTCCTCCTGGATCATGACCTTCTCAAATTCCGGAGTGCCTTTTCCTTCGGCCGCAGAACCGGAAATAAGATCAATGATGCAGTCGCACAGCTTATTCAGCTTTGACCAGGATCTCCTGCCGACGTTGATCTGATACCGGAGAAACACGTAAGGATAATAAACCTCCCGCACATCTACGATATTGGCGTCGCCGTCGCAGTTCCAGAGAATGGTCTTGGCATCCTCGGCCGTGTATCCATTTTTAACAATTTGACTGTTTAACATGTGGCACTAAGTTCCTTTGCATAAGTTCCCTGAAAAACAAACTGTGAAATTGCCTTGCTCTCTGTTGAAAGGTGTTTGGATGTGGCCACCTGCACCTTCTTCGATACATTGGCCTTCTTTCCTTTGGCCCGTTCCATCAGATCGCGCATCTCCTTGCTGGTGGGCTTTCCGAACTGGCTGCCGATGATCATCGCAATCCAGGAAAGGATAACGCCGGCAAAGAACTGGTGGAAACCAGTGACAGCTTCCAATCCCCCGTAGGACCAGATCTGTACCGTAGCCCCGCCCACAATCATCGAAGCGACCGAACCGGTGGCATTGGCCTTCTTCCACCAAACCGCACACACATAGCTGGGAAGGAAGGCGCAGCCCATAAAGCTGAAGGTGTCTACAACCAGATCGAACACACCTGGCGGTTCAAGAATCGCAATCGTGATTCCAACCACGCCGGTAATGATGATCGCTGCTTTGGATACGAATACCACGCTTCGATCGCTGGCATCCGGCCGCAGCCATCTCTTGTAAAAGTCGACGGAAACGATGGTTCCGATCAGCAGCAGCAGCGCCGCCACCGTGCTCATAATCGCCGACATGATAGCGGTCAGAACAATGGCTGATACAACGCCCGGGAACATCAGGTTAGCCAATGTAGGAATGACCATTTCCGGATCATTGAACCCCGGCGCAACTTCCTTGGTCAAAAGAACTACTCCGCACAGGCCCAGGATATACGGCGTAAAGCAGAACAGCTGTGTCCAGATGGTCGCGTATACCACTGTGGTCTTGGCCGTTTTCGGATTGGCCATGGCCATATGCTTGTTAACGCAGTGGGGCAGGCCCATATAGCCGATCAGATAAACCAGCACCGCGCCTGCGATTACGCCCCAGGCGCCTTCATACTCGCCTCCTCTGCCCCAGATGCTCAGGAAGGTAGGATCGATGGCTGCCAGAGACTGGTTGAGCCCGGTGAAGCCTCCCACCTTGATCAGGGAAAGAATCAAAATCGTAATCAGCGAACCGATCATGATGAAGCCCTGGATCACATCTGTCCACGCTACTGCAAAATATCCGCCTACAAATGTATAAAAAAGAATAACTGCGCAGCCTACGATCAGGCCCACGGACAGCGGGAATCCGAATAAGCTCACCAGCGTTTTTCCCGTTGCCAGGAACTGGGCCAGCACATAGCATCCCAGGCCGAATACGGCGATAATACAGGCGATGACTTTAACTGGTATGGATTCGTACCGCTTTTCCAGATATTCGATGGGCGAAATGGAATCCAACAGCTGGGACAATCTTCTCATTCTTCTTCCCAGCACCGATATATTGATCAACCCGCCGCCGGCATCGCCTACGGCGTAGAAAACAGCGAAATAGCCCAGCAGATAAGCCTTTGACGGGCCTCCCATGAACATGAACCCGCTCATGGCCGTCGTCTGCAGCGTCAGTGCGGTTACCAGAGGCCCCATCGACCTGCCGCCCAGCATATAGTCCTCAGAACTCTTGGCGCGGCGGTTCCAGAAAAGCCCCATGCCGATCATACCAATGAAGTAAATGGCCAGCACAACGATTTCCACTCTCATTTAGCCGCACCTCCCCTTCCTTTGACACTTTTTTCAAATTCTGAATCATCGATCTGTTCATCCTGCTTTTTCATGATTCCGTATGCAACAAAGGCCAGAATAATGAAAATGAAGGGCCAGCTCAGCGTTGCGAAAAACGTCGACGCAGGCATTCCTATGATGGTCATAAAACACTCCTCCTCTCAGTAAAAATTGCACATGTAGAAATAATTACAAGGTAATTGTAATAATATTCAAACAATTTGTCGAGGTAAAGCAGTCGCATTTTAATGAAATTTAAGATGGCTTTTAAGTAGATTTAAACTTTATTTAAGGTGGGTAAAAAAAGAATCCCGATAGGCTTGTATTTTCTCCGACGTCGTCTTATCGCCCCGGCAGAGCAGACTGATTGTGATAAACACCAGTCCGTTGACCACCAGCCCCAAGACTGCACAATAGCTGGTTTCAAAGCTGGTCAGCGCCGCAGTGAGGAAAAAAGCCAGGATCCCGCTCCAAAGGCCGAAGAGAGCCCCTCTGGCCGCAGAGCGTTTCCAAAAAAGAGCGCCTAAGACGGGAACAATCAGCTGCATGGATCCGCCCAGTGCAACCACGCCCAGGGAAAAAACACTTTGGGGGATAACCAGAATCAAGATGTAGGCGGCTATGGAGATCAAAAGGACGGACCATTTGGCTACCGAAAGGAGGTTGCGCTCCGTTACCTTGGGGTTGACATATTTTTTATGGATATCAATGGTATAGATGGCAGCCAGCCCATGGATTTGGGAATTGGCCGTGGATAAAATCGCCGCGGCAATACCAATAAAAACGAATGCGCACAATAGGGGCGGCGCATAACGGAGCATCAGGCTGGCGATCAGGGTATCGCCTCCAGCGCTGTTCTCGTTGAGCAGAATACTGGCGCTTCCCGCGAAAAGAGTGCCGATACAGATAATCGACGATGCGCACAGAAGCAGCGGAAGCAGCTCAAAATGTTTTACCGATCCGGCGGAAAAATTGCGAATCCACATCTGTGGGCCCATGAACGCGCCCACAGGCACCACCAGAAACAAGGTCAGCCAGAGGCCGATCCTGGCAGGTCCTTCCTCCCCGCCCAGAGTCACATGGCTCACGTCGTGGGCTACCACTGCCAAAAACATCTCCTCCATCCCTCCGGCTGTCCGCATTAAAAAGACCCCGCAGCCAAGGATGGTAATGATGATCAGCGCCCCGTAAAACATGTCTGTCAATGCCACGGCCCGCAGACCTCCCGCCCAAAGATAAATGACGAGAATGGCGAAAAAGATCAGTCCGCTCACCTGCCAGGATATATAACCCTCGGTGGCGATCTGAATCAGAAAGAGGCCGCCTACCATCTGCACCTGAACATAGATCATGGTAAAGACGATTGTAATACCGGTCACAGTCAAGCTCAGCGCTCTGGAGCCGTAGATATCGTCGAAAAAATCCGCAGGTGTCACATATCCGCGGCATTTTCCGTAAAACCAAATTCGCCTCCCCAAGCCATAAAACAGTACCGCAAAAAGAGCGTCCCAGCCAATGGTAGTCATATAGATGGGGCCCTGTTCATAAAAATAGGAAATTGCCCCCATAAAAGCAAAGGCGCTCATCCAGGTAGCAAACACAGTCGCGTACATAGGAAATATATTCAGACCTCGTCCCTGAAGAAAAAAATCCGCGATTGTCGGCAGTGATCGGTTCCTTGCGATTTCTGCTAAAAGCAGGGGAATAAAGGCAAAGATGCAGATCATCAGCATCACCATTGAATTGGCAGCCATGAGGCAAAACTCCTCCTTGGATAAAATTTCCTTTATTCTATCATAAAGATGGATTATAATAAAGATAGATCTTCGATTTGCAGATGTGCATTTTGAGCGTAAAAAGCGGGATTGGGGGAGTTTGATGTATTTCAGCATACTTTTAGCCTTTGCCCTGGTAACCTTGGCGATTTCCTTTACATACTTTTATATGTTTTCCCGCAGACAGGAACGCTTTATGAAATTCTGGGGGTTTTCCTGGGTTGCCTATTCATTCAGCCTGCTGTTCCTGATCATTTTTATCAACACAGGCAGCGATTTTCTGCTGGAAATACGCAAAGTGGTCGATATGTTCAATATCCTCCTCCTGCTCTTTGGCGTATTTGCATTTATGCATGTAGCCATCCCCACTTACTGGTACCGCTTTTCCCTCTATATGATCCTGCTGGCAGGCATTTGTATGATATACCGGCTTGATCTTTTGTCCTATTACCTGCCGATCAGCCTTTTTCAAATTGCCACAGCTATGGTCATCTGTTACAACGTAGCCCGCTATTGGAGTGTAGCCAGCGTCGAAAAATATGTTGCAACCGTCGTCTTTTTTATGTGGGGTGTGGCAAAGGCGCTGCTTTCCATTATGGAATTGTATTACACACCCATCTTCAACCTCTATATGACGGAAATCATGCTATCTAATATTCTCAATTTCTGTATATTGACCATCTACGTTCAGTACACTCGGCAAGAAGCCGGCCTGACCGAACATCTCTATCAAACTGTGGTTGAAAACGCTTCCGACGCCATCTTTTACTATCGTTTAACACCCTATCACGCCTTTGCCTATGTAACGCCTTCGGTGGAAGCCATCACCGGCTACAGCCCGAAAATGTTCTATGAAGCGCCCCGGCTTTACGTACATCTGGTGAAAGAAAAGTATTTGGATGGAATTGAAGATATTTTTAATGGAAAGATCCAGCACGATGAAGGCCAGGTAGTAGAAATCATTAAAAAAAACGGCGAAAGCTTCTGGGGCGAAATCAAAGCCACGGTGATTACCGGTACAAGCAAAAAACCAGCAGCCGTAGAAGGGATCCTGCGGGACATCACGGTTATGAAATCCGCCCAGCTTGAGCAGATTCAGGCCAAGCATTCCCGCGATCTGCTGCTCTCCTATATCTCCCACGAACTGCGAACGCCGGTTACTTCCATCGCCGGCTATCTGACCGCACTGGAGGACGGGGTGATTCATGAAGAGGGTGAAGTAAAGGAAGCTATGGAAATCATCACTTCCAAGACTCTGATTTTAAAAAAGCTGATCGATGATCTGGACCAGCTCTCCAAGTTGGAAACCCATCAGTTTTCCTTTGAATTCATGACCTGTACCGTTAAAGAGTTGGTGGACCATCTTCTCTCAGAATATTTTTTACAGCTGCGGACATCCGGACTTTCCGCTTCCATCAAATATAGCCGCAGAGAATTGGACGGGCACTGGCTCGTTGCTGATGAAGCCAGAATCAGTCAGGTATTTTCCAACCTGCTGAGCAACGCCATCAAATACTCAGATCAGGATTCCACTCTGTCCATCGTTTTCAAGATCGATGAAACCGAAGATGTTTTTGTAACATCAGTGACCAACACCGGCAGAGGCATCTCCCGCAAGGATCTGCCTTATGTGTTCGACCGCTTTTATCGGGCAGCTCCGGCAGCTCCGGAAGAGAAAAGTCCCGGACGGGGATTGGGGCTGACCATCTCGAAAGAAATCATCAAGTCCCACGGAGGCATGATCTTTGCAGAAAGCATAGAAGGAAAAAGCACCACATTTACGTTTACGATTCCATTATACAAGGAGGATTCAAATGGCACGGGAAAAAATATTAGTAGTTGATGATGAAAAGCCGATCAACAAATTGGTCTGCTCCTACTTGGCAAAAGAACAGTTTTCTGCTTTTTCCGCATATAACGGCAGGCAGGCGCTGGATATTCTGAGACAAGAAAATCCGGATCTGATCATTCTCGATATCATGCTCCCGGACACAGACGGCACGGATTTGTGCCTGGAGCTCCGCAAGATCAGCAATGCTCCCATCATCTTCCTCAGCTGCAAAACCCAGGAAATCGATAAGATTATTGCCCTTTCCGCAGGCGGTGACGATTATATGACAAAACCGTTCATGCCCGGTGAGCTGGTTGCCAGGGTCAAGGCCCACCTGCGCAGGCAGAACACCCTCACTGCCCAGACGCTCCAGACTCAGGACAGCAGTCTCTATGAGTTTGAAGGGTTGACCGTGGATCTGGATGCCCATGAACTCTTTGTGGACGGCCAGCCGGTCAGCGTTACTACCAAGGAATTTGAAATACTAAAGCTGTTAATCGAAAACCCGCGGAAGGTCTTTTCCGCACAGCAAATTTTTGAAACGATCTGGAAGACCAACTGTATGGAAAATGACGCCAGGACGGTCATGGTCTACATCAGCACCCTTAGAAAAAAATTGGAAGCAAGGCCGGACAGCCCCAAATACATCATCAGTGTGCGGGGAGTCGGTTATAAATTCAATCAGTCCCTTTAGCGGTTCTTTTTAAAAAACGCCTGTCTGCCCCATCTGGTGCGCCAGGCAAAGAAAAATACGCAAACCAGATAGGCCCAGCAGCAGATTGCATAACCATAAAGAAAAGGCATACCCAGAATAAAAGGGTATACCCGATTTTTTACAAATAGAATCCCCGGAAATTCGATGGCGCAAAATCCAAGAAGTAAAAGTACCCATATGAGAATCGCTTTTTTTCTGCAATTCTTTTTTTTCAGGCAAATCTTCTTCATAGATATCCTGTCACAGAACCAGAGCGGTCGCCATCAGCATATAAGTAACCACCGATACCATATCGGTCAGGGATGAAATCATTGGCGTTGCCATCAGCGCAGGGTCGATGCCGATCTTTTTCGCCACCATCGGCAGCACGCTGCCAATAATTTTCGCAGCAATGACGATGAGCAGCATGGATCCGCAAACCGTAGCCGCGATCATCGGCCCGTAGCCCCATCCTGCCGGCCCCGGTCCGGCTCCAGCTCCGCCCGGATCCAGCCAGCAGATGCGGATAAAATTGAGCGAGGACAAAACGATTCCAATGATTACGCTCACTCGGAATTCCTTCCAGATTACCCGTCCGATATCGGAAAAATCAATGTCATCCAACGCCAGGCTTCGAATGATCAAAGTCGCCGACTGAGAACCCGAATTGCCTCCCGTTCCCATCAGCATGGGCATATAAGCCACCAGACAGATCACCTGCGACAGAGTCGCTTCAAAGCTGGCGATAATACCTCCAGTTATAATATAGGAACACATCAAGATAAACAGCCACGGCAAGCGGTTGCGCACATGACGCAGCACGCTCATGTCCAGATACTCCGTATCCGAATCATCCATGACGCCGGCCATACGTTCGATATCTTCCGTGGTTTCTTCCTCGATTACATCGAGAATATCGTCTACGGTAATGATTCCCACCAGCCGATGTTCTTTATCCACCACCGGTATGGCTAGAAACCCGTATTTTTTAAAGGCTTCCGAAACCTCTTCCTGGTCGTCGTATACGTTTACATAGACATAATCAGTCCCCATCAGCTCGGAAATCTTCACGTCATCATCATTAATCACCAGTGAACGCAGGGATACGATTCCCTCCAGTTTGCGTCCTTTTTCTTTAACATAACAAGTGTAGACCGTCTCGCTGTCCATTCCTTCTTTTTTGATATAAGCCAGCGCTTCACCGACGGTCATATTATCCTGCAGGCTGATATAATCCGGCGTCATCAGGCTGCCGGCGCTGTTCTCCGGATAGTTGAGAAAGGTGTTGATCAACTTTCGTTCTTCTTTCGGCGTTTTTTCCAGAATTTTATCCACCAGATTGGCCGGAAGTTCTTCCAGAACGTCGATCTTATCATCAAAGTCCAATTCTTTTATAATGTAGCTGATTTCCTTGTCCGTGATCCCGTGAATGATCTCCACCTGGTCTTCGGAAGGCAGATAAGAAAACACCTCGACAGCGACATCCTTGGGAAGCATTCGAAACACGATGATCGTCGATTCCACATCCAGCTTTTCCAGGACTTCCTCCAGAATCTCCCCAATATCCACTTCATTGTTCTTTAAAAGTTCATCTCTGGCCCTGAAATATTGTTTGTTTTCAATATATTCCAGAATTTCTTCTATGACCTGGTCAAAGTCTTTTTCACTGTCCATAGGCGTTCCTCCTTTCTTCACGAAATAGCGGCTTCATTTTACCACAAGATGCGAGCTGTGTCGAGCATCTTTCAGCCCCGCTGCATATCGGAATTTTTGGTCCCTGCCAGGTTTCAATCATAGAGAATATCAGTATTTAATAAACCCAGGAGACTACCCCGAACTCACTCTGTCCCTTTCAGGTTTTTCAAAATGTTTTCAGCAAAGGCTTGTGCCCGCTTTTCAATGCCATCGGACTTGAGAATGGATCTGGGATCGTTGGCCGTTTCCAGCAGCGCGAAGTGACCCGGCAGGCGGAACGTCTTATTCATATTGAGGGCGCTGATCATCTGCTGAGCAACGATGTCGCCGCCGCTGTAGCCGGAAACGACGATCCCGAACAAGCTTTTGTCGTAAAACTTGTGGGTCATCACCAGAGCGGTCAGACGGTTGATAAACGCGGCAATATTGGCCCCCACCGCATCATTGTAATTGGGGCAGACCAGAACCAGCGCGTCCGATTCCAGGATCGCCGGATAAACCTCTTCCACAATGGGCCCTCCGTAAAAACATTTTTCCTCTTCAGCAAAATGCTTGCAGGTTTCATAAGGGCAGCCCTGGCAATCGAGAACCTTTCCGTTGCGCAGAGAAATCTCCTGAATATCGCAGCAGCCCAGATGCTCTTTGACCAGTTCCCACAGACTCAAGCTGTTAGAAGTTTTTCGATCGCTGGCATGAAGCATCAAAATCTTAGGCCGCTCCTTCTTTTTTTCCGCGTATTCAAGGATGTTAAATACCAGCTGCCGACCGGCCACGATATAGGCCCCCAGATTATCCATATGCAGATTTTGGGCGCGTATATTGAAATTTTTAAGAGATCGGGTTCCCTCTACAAGAGGCCGGCCCGGAAAGGTGCAGCCTGACCGGTTGGCGCTGAACACAAATTCTCGGGAGATGGATTTTGTGAATAATTCACTGTTGCCGTCTATGATCACGCCCCCTACGCTGCCTTCAAAGCAATCCCGACGCAGACGAATCTGCTTGAGCATGTTATAGTATTCCAAATTGATTCCTGACTCACCCAGAGAAATGGAAAACAAGATCTTTTTATTCCGCAGATCCGCCTTCTCGAATTCCTCCATCGTTACAATCTCATCATAGCTGTATCCCTTCAAGCTGGCATCCAAAATAGATTGAAGCCTTTGCGCCTTCCTGGTCTCACTGCACAGCGGGTTGACTAGTACAAACTGTCCCACAAAAAATCCCTCCTTATAATCTGATCCAATGTTAGAGTAATTCGCTCAAACGTTCATAAGCGTATTTGATACGCAAAAACAGCGCCTCCGGCAGAGGAAGATCCTCTACCTCGATTCCATAAGGCGTCCTTCTGTTTTTCACTCCCAAAAAAGCACCTCTGTCCTCCTTGCCGAAATAGACCGAACTGTAATGCCAATTCCCACTGAGCGCAGCCAGAATGGAAAGGGATCCGGATGACAGAGCTGGTGCGATAAATGGTTTAAATCCCAGCTCTCTGGTCTTGAGATTGGATTCTGCCGCCAGCCTGGTCAGCTCTTTTGAAAGCAGATCATCGTAGTGCTCCAAACTGTTGGCAATCACCAAATCTTCGCCGTGGGGCCCAAACGCCCGGCCCTCTGCCAAAAAGGAAGCAAACCGCTCATCCCTGCGGGCAAAATAAAGGGCCCTCGCATTCATCACACCAAGGCCGTAGCCCTGGACCTGTTCCCTTTTCAACCCGGTGCTAAGTGCCGCTTTGCAGAGGGGATCCACCGGATCGGAAACAACGGCAAAAAGGCCGCCGAACCCGCACTGCACCGCCTGCCGGGCAAACTGTCCCACCAGCTCTGCATTGGCGGAAAGCTGGGCCATCCGCACATCGGCTGTATCGCCTCCCACAGGCGGCACTCCTTTGGATGCGCAGAAAATCATTACATCACAATCGAAAAGATGTCTCGCATCCACCGCCTCAACCTCCGGCAGATGACTGTGATCCAAAGGCTGGTCGATCTGATTGATCTCCATTTCAAAACGTGCAGCTACCTTGGGATCCAGATCGCAGATGCCGATGGAAGCGATTTGTTCGCCGCCCAAGAGCCGAAGCCCAATCAGCAGCATGCTCCCCACATCGCCCAAAGCCAGCAGATTGACCCGTTTTTTTCTAGCTGCAGCAAACGGGTTTTGCCCATCTGGTCTGATAAAAAAGGTTTCCTGTTTCACATTGATTACCGCTGGTTCCTCGAACAACTCACTTAATCGTTTCATACTATTACACTCTCCAGTCTGATGAGTTTTTCAATTCCGTTGAGCAGATATCCTGACGGCGCCAGGTTCATATCGTAATTCATATAGCTTCCCAAATCGGGCACTCTCGGCGAAATGACAGCTTCCGAAAGTCTTTGAAGCGTCAGCTTGCGTTCGAACACATTCTGATAAGCTTCTTCCAGAGCCAGGAAGATGTTTCTGGCATTTTTAAGACAAACCATGGAAAACTGATAGACCGCTTCCCTGGAAGCATCCGAGAGAAAGGTGGGCGCCCCGTAAGGCAGGATCAGGTTGATGGATGCCTGAAGGCTGGATTCGGTCTCATATTCCCGTTTCACGCCGTCTCCGCCGATGAAGGGATAGAGGCTGGATTCTACAAACCAGCTTTTTAGATTGGGAATAAAGTAGGCGCTGTCTACCTTTCTTCCCTGGATGGTCATCAGATCCTTTCCTCTGCCCGACAGCAATCCCACCACCAGTTTGCTCACTTCCACCTGATTATCTTTCAGCACCGGGTCCAGTTCCTGCATTCGATAACCCTTATGCAGCAGATCGTCCACCAGGATCACCGGACGCCCAAAAGATTTGATGGTCTTAACCTGATTGGCAATGGGTGAATAATAAGGATATTCTTCAATGCTAAAATCCTTCAAATCCGGATCGAACCGTTTTTCCGTATGAATCGTCTTGGTCACGGTATTGGGTACCGCCATGCCGCGGAGAATTTTCCCGAAAGGCACGCACATGTACGGCCCCAGCTTTCTGACTTTCGTCGGTTCCGAGGGAACACCGTTGTCTGCGGTTACCATGTTGATGATCTTATGATGCATAACGCCCGAATTGAAAGATAGTACCAAGTTGCCGGGATACAGCTTGGTCAAAGCCATTTGCAGATCAATATGAGCTTGCCCCATGACTTCCAAAATCTTCTCGTTTTTATCAAAGGGATCTTTCAGAACCGTATCCATGTTCTGGAACACCGAAAGCGGGCTCTTCATATCTACTTCGTAGATCCCGGTTCCTGTTCCGCTTATTACAATTTCTTCAAACCCCTGACGCTTGAGAACAGAAAGGATAGCATCGTTTTTATCCTCCCCCACGATTGGGTGATAAACCGCATAAGTTACATCTTCCTGCAGAGCCTGGGAGATTGTTTCAGTCAAGACCAGCTGCACAATATCGCGGATCGTCGTATCATGGGAAAAGTAGATGCCGCCAATCACAATAATTCTTCCTGTGGCCTTTTCCCGCAGATAAGCAGCGATTTTTGCATTTTTAAACTCTTCATACAGGCGGGCGGTGG
Source organism: Hominibacterium faecale (assembly GCF_020734085.1). Taxonomy (NCBI): domain Bacteria; kingdom Bacillati; phylum Bacillota; class Clostridia; order Peptostreptococcales; family Anaerovoracaceae; genus Hominibacterium; species Hominibacterium faecale. Next base: position 182,271 of record NZ_JAJAGH010000003.1, on the reverse strand, counting down.
TAATTTCTTTCACTGCTGCCATAGCGCAAACCTGGTCGTTCTTTCCACCGTCACGGATCGCGACCGTTCTCACCTCCGGACGGTTGAGGTAATCCTTTAGTCTGTAATAATTATGTCCCCGCGCCTTGATCTCAGCTTCCAAATCCCGGAGGATCGCGCTCCCTCTGTGATCCAGCGGTTCGAATTGAATCATTTTCGTCTGAAGAATACTCTTATATTGAGGCTCTCTCAGATAGAGGCTGTTGTCGTAAATATAGTTTTGAGCCACCGGATCGATCAAATTGGAAATATCCCGGTTATAATCGATGTTTTCACGGATCCTGGTAGAGCTGATATCCTCCAGATGAACTGGCAGCGTCAATTCTACCACTTTCCCTGAGATCATGCGATAAGCCTCCGTCAAATCCTCTTTCTTCTCCTCTCCTTCTTCTGCGCTCTCCCTGCGGAACACCACATGATTGAAGGTATGAATGGAGTTTTTTGAAGGAGCTGCTTTATAGGAAGAAGCGTTGATAACCACGTCGCTGCCGACAACGATATACAGCTCTTTATCTGGCATCATTCGTCGCAGCTTTTCCAAATCTTTGGGATTGGCGATGTTAATCGGTTCATCGTCTGGAAAAATGTACACATTTCCTTCATCCGCCACAGACATGGTGATGATTTTCCTGCGGATCATTCTCGGCTGTGTTTTTTTAGACCAGGAAAATTCATCCAGCGCCAGATAAACTTCAAAATCCAGATCCCGGATGGATGTGACAATCCCCTTGTGGCTGAGGGAAAAAGGATCGAAGGTTCCTGGAAAAAAGGCCACTTTTTTCCGCTCCATGGGGCTGAAGCTTCCATTTTCCAAAATATATTCGGAAATAAAACGGTAAATATGGTTCAAGGCCGCAGCGCTGGTGAAAAAGGTCAGTTCATTTTCTTTCTGATCGATGATCAGCGTCAGCATTTTCTTGCTGATCCTCTGAAAAATATTATGTTTTCTTTCCAAATCCAGCATGGGACTGCCGAAAATATGCTGACCAATGACCATGAACGCTTCTTGGCTGACAACTTCATTGTAATTTGCAAGACCGCGCAAAAGCATGCCCAAGAGCGTCTGTTTTCTGCGATTGTATTCTTCACCGGACTGTGGAAACCGGTTCTGATATTCCGGGAATCTTTTGATGATCTCTCCAACCGTATCCAAAGTGACAGATGCCACCTTTTCATTGGTGTTTTCCAGAAGCTTTCTAAAATCTCCCAAAAGCTCATCCAGCTCATTGGGGTGCAGATAGAGAGCCAATGCCCCCAAATATTCAGGGATATACTTGGAAAATTGATATTCACCGATTTCCAGCCCTTTGGTCAATTCGATAACCAACTCGTTCCTCTGGTCCAGCGGCAGCAGAGGAATCACTTCTTGCAAGCCTTTGCCGGCGATATGGCGCACGGTGACCCGTTCACTGACCTTAATCAGATTGGACAGGTGGGTGGCCACGTGAAGGACTTCGCTAACATTGCCTTTTTTGACCTCATCCAGCAAAAATTCAATATTTACTTCTTTAATGACCCACGGTGTATCTACCTTAAGATTTTCCAGAAAAATATCGGATGCCGCATCCTCGCTCTCATATAAAAGCTCTTCATACTCTGTCATTTCCTTATCAAAAATATGCAGATTTTCTTTGATTTTAAATTTCAGATAAACAGCACTCAAAGGTACTTTTTCGAGCTCCATATTCTTCATAATCGCTTCTGCTTGATCACAAGTCCGCTGATCTTGTTCGGTCTGCGTCATGTAATTTATAAATCGCAGGGCAGCGATCTTGATTTCTAAAGATTTACGAAAGGAAGCTTGATGGACAAATTTGAGGAGACGCTCCTTCTCATCCTCGCCGCACATGTCCATGGGAATGTTGAGCATAGAATCCAAAAGAACAAACATCGCCGAATCATCTATATATAGATTGCGGAAAAAGTCCAAAAATATTTTCAGATATGCTTCGCATTCATCCTTTCTGCAGTTGTCCAGTGCCGAACGCAGTACAATTTTTAAGGTATAGCCGATCCATCGCTTATGCTGATCAGTAACCTTATGGTCGGGAAAGATAATTTTTTGCAGATAAGTCCGAAAAAGGCCCAGACTGTCGGCCTCTCTACGGCCGCTTTTTACGCCTTCTGGCAGCTCCTTGCGGTATTCTTCATCGTAACCGGCGATTAATTCGCCCATCAAAAACGCAGCCTGCCTTCGAATATCTCCTTCTCTATGAGTCAGAAGATCGTAGAGAAAATGCAAGGTCATTAGTTTTTGTTTCTGTGTCATATAAGTGGAATATTCATCGAGAATATTGATATATGCCCGCAGATTTTTCCACTGTTTTTCACTGCGAGCCGCTTCAATGAGATTTCCAAAAGCAGCCTGATTATTAAATTTGTTCATAAGACTAATGTTATGCTCAATGGCCAGATATTTCAGCTGGTCGATCACTTCGACCGGCGACAGCAGCGCCGGATCCTTGCGTTCCGGCGGACTGAGGCGGCTGCAATCCAGATCTGTGCTTACGCCTCTGCTGATCATATACTCTTCAAAGTCCTTGAGTTTGGCATAAACCCGTTTATAGCGGACTGTCTTAGCTTCGTCCACATTGTCCAGCTTACCCAGAATTACTTGAAAGGCTTGTTTGAGGGTGTAAAAATGAACGTTCTCAGTACCGTCTTCCTCCCGGCTGCTCTTGACCCGAAAATCTGCGTAGATGAGGATCAGCGATTCAATGGACAGGTTTTCAAGTTCCAAGTCCCAGGTAGAATGGTTGCTGGCAATGTGGGCGATTAAGGGCATGCCGTTTCTTTTCAGGAACTCATCCGTATAATAATAATGCAAGTATGGGATCCGCTTGGCGTCTGCTCCCTTACAGCCATATTTACCAATATCATGGCCTGCCGCAGCCCCGGATACCAGCGCCAGATCCACAGGTGATCCCGCCTCGGCCAGCTGTCTTGCCACATGCAGGGCCACATGATGCACCCCGCAAATATGCCCAACGGTATTAAAGGGCGTGATTTCCTTGCCGATGCGCATGAACTCCAGCAGGTAATTAGAACGAAAATACGCCAGAAAATTCAAGTATTCCTCCCTGGCCGGACAGGTATCCACCTCCTCAGGATTTAAAAGCTCCATATGCAAAAGAGGGGAAAAGCCGTCTTTGTCTCTCCTGTAAGAAAAAACCGTATGCAGCACCTCCAGATAAAACAATTTTGCCGCTTTGTAGGTTTCATTTTTTCTATTTTGAGAATCGTTTCCGGGAAATAGCTCTGCTATGGTATCTTCATATACATAAGCAAGCCACCCTTCTTCCGGCTTCGGGCTTAATTCTTCCATCGTCGCTTCAGCCAGAACAAGCACGCTAAAGCAGCTGATTCCTTTCTTTTCCGCCATCTGCTCAGCCTTCTTTTTCCAATTGTTCTGCGACAGCAGGCTATTCATAGTTTTTTTTGAAAGTTTTATTCTTTTCAGAAACTGTTTCTCTGTTAAATTCTTCTCTAATTTCTTGTATAACTGCAACGCCGTCTTGTTCACCAAACGCTCCACCTCCCATATACGTTTATTATGCTATTTTTGTGACTTTTTTACAAGTTTTTCTTGCTTTCTCGTGTTCGAGAAACAGTTTCTCACATATGAAACCTTTTGCTCATTTTTCAGAAAATTAAAACTTTGCATGGAAAGATTGAATTATATTGACTACAATTTACCAAAGTGCTATATTTTAAGGTGTTAAAGGCTTTATATTTATTGCGAGAATATAAGAGAAAAAGAGGAGAAAATCAAATGTCAAATTACATCGAAACAGTAATTGAAAACTGCAAAAAGAACAACCCTGGCGAAGTTGAATTTCATCAGACCGTTGAGGAAGTTCTTCATTCCCTGGAACCAGTAATCGCAAAGCATCCTGAATACGAGGAAGCTGCTATTCTCGAAAGACTGGTTGAACCTGAAAGAGGAATCACTTTCAAGGTAACATGGGTTGACGATGCTGGTAAAGTACAGGTTAACAAAGGATACAGATACCAGTTCAACAGTGCAATTGGACCTTACAAAGGCGGTCTGAGATTCGCTCCAAACGTATATCCTGGAATCATCAAATTCCTGGGCTTTGAGCAGATTTTCAAGAACAGTCTGACTGGTCTTCCTATCGGCGGTGGTAAAGGCGGAGCTAACTTTGACCCTAACGGAAAATCCGATGCTGAAGTTATGCGTTTCTGCCAGGCATTTATTACAGAATTATATAGACACATCGGACCTTCTACTGACGTTCCTGCCGGTGACCTGGGCGTTGGCGGAAGAGAAATCGGTTACATGTTCGGACAGTACAAGAAAATCGTTAACAGATTTGAAGGTACACTGACTGGTAAAGGTCTGTCCTGGGGCGGCCTGAACGGAAGAACAGAAGCTACTGGATATGGTATCGTTTACTATGCACAGTGCATGCTGGAAGCAAACGGCGAATCTCTGAAGGATAAGAAGGTTGCCATCTCCGGATTCGGTAATGTATCCTGGGGTACAGCAATGAAGCTGAACGAGCTGGGCGCAAAAGTTATCACAATCTCCGGTCCTGACGGATATATCTACGATCCAGACGGCGTTTCCGGCGAAAAAGTTGATTACATGCTCGAGCTGAGAGGATCCGGCAAGAACATCTGCGCACCTTATGCTGACAAGTTCCCTGGCGCTACTTTCTACGCTGGAAAGAAACCTTGGGAAGTTGAAGCGGATCTGTACATCCCATGCGCTACTCAGAATGAAATCAGAGAAGACGACGCAAAATCTTTCGTAGAAAGAGGCGTTAAGTTCGTATGCGAAGGATCCAACATGTCCTCCACAAACGAAGCGATCAAAATCATGCAGGACGGCGGAATCATCGTTGGACCTTCCAAGGCTGCTAACGCTGGCGGAGTTGCTTGCTCTTGCATCGAAATGGGCCAGAACGCTGGAAAGACTGTATTCACTCCAGATCAGGTTCACGCTCAGCTGAAAGATATCATGGTTGGTATCCACAAGGCTTGTCAGGAAGCTGCTGAAGAATATGGATTCGGCTACAATCTGGTTGCCGGCGCTAACATCGCTGGATTCCTGAAGGTTGCTGACGCTATGATGGCTCAGGGCATCTGCTAAACACAGCCTACATAAAAGTTTGATTACTATTTTAAAGGACGCTTCGCTTCGTGCAGGCGTCCTTTTTTTCGTATTTTTTAGTATAAGGTATATCGCCTTCCGATCATGCGGCGATGGCCGGGATGGGCTGCACTGAAGTTTAACGGCTTTGGGCAGAATGGCGCTCTACGGGAAAAAATCAGGAAAAGTTTCTAAAATTTACGCGTTTTCCAACGCTTGCGCCCTCCCAACCCGGTCTCAAATCAAAAAAAGCCTCCTATTCTCAATAAGAGGCCCCGCAAACCCACAGCTTTGCGTAAAAAGTACAATTTTTTATGAAAAATTTCCCGGCTTTGGATTTAGAAGCAGAGCTGCTAGCTATACCTGCCCCCAACTGTCAAGATCAAATCCGCAGTAAAGATCACATATAGAACATACAACATGATCTGCCCTTTCCTCGTATCAATACATTTAAGGATCAGTCTTTTGGCAGCGGGTTCGATCAGGTACACCAGCAGGATGCCGGCAATGGCAAAGAGGACCGCTCCCCTCAGGCACACTCTTCCCTGAATATTGAGAAACGCCTGGCTGTAATCCCACCAGGTTCTCCCCCAGATACTTTCCATCGCCCAGCTCGTTATGTATTCCAACACACAGCTAAATGCGCCGGCCAGAAAAAACAGCTTTACCGGCTGATGGCGGTAACGTCTGAGGAGCAGGCTCATCATCACCGCGCCGACGCCGTAAATCGGCAGATAGGGCCCATAGAGAAAGCCCCGGTTTTCCCAATACCCATCGATGGCCCTGCAAAACACTTCTTCACACATCCAGCCGACCACCGAACACATTAAAAACATCGCACAATACACTTGAACCGAGAGCAAGACACTTTGCCTCGTTTCCACCTGCCCTGTCCACATTCTTTCCATGCCTATTCCCCCGCTTTCCTTCTTTCTTCCATCATTTTACCGCCTAAAAGTAACCAAATCATTTCGGAAAAATAACGATTTTATTACAATGTAGATATGGAAATTCTTACAGTAAAGTGTTATGATTATTTTATGGAATGTTGTTAAAAGAAAGGAAAAAAGGATATGTACGAAACGATCAAATACCAAGTGTCTGAAAACATCGGATACGTAACAATCAATCGACCAAAAGCAATGAACGCCCTCAACGGCCAGGTTCTGGACGAACTCTACGCCGCATTCACAGAAGCGGCCGCAGATGAGCAGGTAAAAGCTGTGATCCTCACCGGAGAAGGTAAAGCGTTTGTAGCCGGCGCCGACATCGCGCAGATGAACCAGCTGGATGCTATTGAAGGCCGAGCCTTGATCGCCAAGGGCCACAAAGTAATGAACTACATGGAATCCATCGAAAAGCCTTTTATCGCAGCAGTAAACGGATTTGCTCTGGGCGGAGGCTGCGAGCTGGCTATGGCCTGTGATATCCGTATTGCATCTGAAAAAGCCAAGTTTGGTCAGCCGGAAGTAAACCTGGGCATCATCCCGGGCTTTGGCGGAACCCAGAGACTGCCCCGCCTGGTTGGAAAAGGAATGGCAAAATACATGATCATGACTGCAGAGATGATTGGCGCTGAAGAAGCATGCCGCATCGGTCTGGTGGAAAAAGTGGTCGCGCCGGAAGAACTGATCCCTGCCTGCGAAAAGCTGGCTCAGACGATCATGTCCAAAGCTCCCATCGCCATTGGTATCGCCAAGACAACCATCAATAACGGCTATGACCTGGATATGCGCGCTGCCAGCGCACTGGAAATCGAAGCATTTGCCTCCACCTTTGCTTCTCAGGACAAGACCGAAGGCATGACCGCTTTCCTGGAAAAGAAAGAAGCCAAGTTCCAGAATAAATAAATCATTTGAGGAAATCGATTTCTAAATGAAAAACACCTCTTAACCAAATTCGGGCTATGTCCCCAATTGATTAAGAGGTGTTCTATTTTTTCAGCGCGGGCTGCTTTCTTCTGAAATTCAGACCGCTTCTGCGATCCATGAAAATATCTCTTCCATTACAGCTTCCCCCGCCTCACCGTATACGCCGCTTCTGCTTCCGGCGCTTATCTTTTTCAGCGCGTCGTACACCTGGTGCTTATCATGCCGCAGACCCGTAAGACCTGCCGCGATCCCCTCGGCGATGTTGGGGTCCATGAAATCTGAAAACACGTTAATGTCTTCGATCATTCCCCCGTTCACCCGGATCTGCAGCGCCAGCTGGCCCAGATCAAACATTTTGGAAATCTCATACTGAAAATCGATCTTTCGTCCAAGAGTCCAATCCCATGAGCCATATTTGCGGGTCAATTCTGCGATCTGCGCCTGATCCAGCGCCTCTTGCGCCAAAGGCTCTGCCGATTTCCCATAAACCTCTTCAAAGGCCTCTATCAGACGAAGCTTCAGCGTCGCTGCTGTAATGCCGGCGGCATGGGATTTCAAGTTTGTCACTCTGGACTTTACCGAATCGATACCTTTGGACTGCAGTTTCTGTTTTGAAACGGTCAGGTAGCGGGAAAGCTTTTCCATATCCACATCCATCATGATGGTGCCGTGGTGATAGCAGCGCCTGCCCCTCTCATAAAAAGCATTCCCCGAAATCTTCCGCCCATGGACAGTGATATCGTTTCGCCCCGACTTTTTTGCGTCAATGCCCAATTTTTTCAGCGCGCAGATGATCACCCTAAGCTGGCGATCTACATCGTAATTTTCCTTGCAGCAGAGAAAGGTGAAATTCAAGTTGCCCGTATCATGGTATACTGCTCCGCCTCCGGACATCCGGCGAACCAGCACGCCGCCCTCTGCCTCCAGCTTGTTCACATCGCACTCTTTCCAGGCATTCTGATTCTTTCCGATCACAACCGTATTTTGGTTCTGCCACAGATATAAGATGCACTCATCCTCCGCACAGTGAAAAAACAATGCTTCCTCCAGCGCCAGATTCTGCCGCGGATCCGTTGATACGCTTTCAATATGGGAAATCCGATTGATCATATTTCACCTCCTGAGCCTTAAACCGAATTAAAAGTGGATCGCTCTGCCTCCTGCCGCATGCATCGCTTCCTGCATAACTTCGGAAACAGTCGGATGAGGATGGACGGACATTGCGATTTCCTCGGCCGTGCTTTCCAGCTTCATGGCCGCGACTGCCTCGGCAATCATATCGGTCGCATGGATGCAGTACATATGTACGCCTACGATCTCACCGTATTTGGGCTCTGCGACCACTTTCACAAGGCCTCTCTCCTCCCCTGCGACTTTTGCTTTACCGTTTGCCAGCAGAGGGAACTTGCCCACATTTACCTTACCGTACGTTTCAGCCGCCTGCTTTTCCGTCAGGCCGACGCAGGCAATTTCCGGCTGGATGTAGATCGCGCTGGGGATCTTGTCGTAATCCATGGATACCTTTTTACCGCAGATCGTTTCCACTGCTATGATCCCTTCCATAGAAGCGGTGTGGGCCAGCATTGCCTTGCCGTTTACATCGCCGATGGCATAGATGTTGGGAACCGATGTCTTTAACGTGTTGTCGGTTACGATGGCTCCCCGCTCCGTCTTGATTCCAAGAGCGTCTGTATCGATGCCGTCAAGGCTGGGGCCTCTTCCGACAGCCATCAGTACCTGATCCGCCTTAACTTCCTCAGATGCGCCGTCCTTTTCAAACTTCACGCCGTCTGCTGTAATTGTAGTCACTTTTGCACTTGTATGGATGTCAATTCCCATTTCTGTCAAATGTCCGGTAACCTGCGCGGTAATCTCTTCATCCACTATTGGCAGAATGCGATCTAAGAATTCCACCACCGTAACCTTCACACCGATAGCTGCCAGGAAATAAGCAAATTCAACACCGATGACTCCGCCGCCGATTACTGCCATGGATTCGGGCTTTTCATCCAGATCCAGCATCTCTGTGCTGGTGAGCACGGTCGCTTTGGGATCGATGTCGATGGGCAGGCTCTTGGCCTGGGAACCGGTGGCAATGATGATGTTCTCCGCTGTGATCGTCTTTCCTGCCGCTTCGATGGTATGGCTGTCCTTCAAAATGCCTTGGCCGTTTTCAATGACAACGCCGTTGCCTTTGAGCAGCGCCTGTACTCCGCCTACCAGCTGGCTCACAACGCCTTTTTTGCGCTCCTGCACCTTTTTCAGGTCCAAAGCAGCATTGCTTGTGTCCACGCCCATGACGCCGAAGTCTGCGCTTTCTTTCACTTCTTTGAGGGATTCTACGCTTCTCAGCAGGGCCTTCGTCGGGATACATCCCACGTTGAGGCATGTACCGCCAAAATGTTCTTTTTCAATGATTACGGTCTTTTTTCCCATCTGGGCGGCCTTGATGGCCGCAACATAACCTCCCGGGCCTCCGCCGATCACTGCGATCTCATAGTCATAGACAGAGTCGTTGTCTGCTGCCGGAACTGTCTCTTTGGTTTCACCCGCTTCCTGGGCCGGTGCGGCAGCCTCAGCGGCCGGAGCATTGCCTTTAAGCTGGGCCAGCGCGTCCGCTTCCATTGCCGCTATATCCTCCTCCCTGCTGCCTATGATGGCGATGGGCAGGGTTACAGGAATGGTATCTCCCGCATTGATGAAAAGCTTTCTTACCACTCCATCGCCTGTCGCCTCAATATCCATGTTTGTTTTATCGGTTTCTACGGAAAACAGGGGTTCTCCCTTGGAAACGGTATCACCTTCTGCTTTATACCACTCCACCAGTTTTCCTTCATTCATATTAAATCCCAATTTGGGCATAATGATTACTTCGGCCATTTATCTGTTCCTTTCTACACTTCTATCATACATACTTATACCAGCAAACTGATCGGGCTTTCCAGCAGATTCTTGATTTCTGTTACAAACTGGGCTGCCAGAAGTCCGTCGATGATTCTGTGGTCAACCGACACCTGAATGTTCATCATCGGCTTGATGGCTACTTCTTTGCTGCCGTCAGCCTTTGTCACAACCACCGGCTCGTCCTTGGTGGAGCTGATGGACAAGATGCCCACTTCCGGCGGATTGATGATCGCCGTGAAGTTTTCGATCCCGAACATTCCCAGGTTGGAGATGGTGAAGGTACCTCCGGTATATTCATGGATAGCCAGTTTTCCTGCTCTTGCCTTTTCAAACAGCGGCGAGGAAGCTTGGGAAAGCTCTACCACGCTCATGTTCTGCGAGTCTTTGATATTGGGTACGATCAAACCAGTCGGAGATGCCACCGCGATCCCCAGATTGACGCTCTTGTATTTCACAATGGTGTCTCCCACCAGAGAGGAGTTCATCTCCGGATACTTTTGCAGGGCAATGATGGTCGCTCTTGCAATATAATCGGTTACAGAAGTCTTTTTATCCTGTGCCTCATTGACCTGTTTTCTGATTTCCAGCAATTTTTCCAGGTTGACCTTCTGTGTAAAGTACAGATGGGGCGCTGTGAATTTGCTTTCGGACAAACGGTCGCCGATGACTTTACGCACTCCTGCATAAGGTATTTCTTCCAGAATTTCTTTTCCGTCCGGCGAGAATTTCTTTTCGCCATCCTCGCAGGCGCAGGCCGTTTCTTGTGCTGCTGTTTTTTCTTTGGCCGCGATGGCTTTTTCCACATCGTCTTTCATGATCTTACCGTTTGCTCCACTTCCGGTTACTGATTCCAGATCGATGCCTTCTGCGCCGGCCATAGCCTTTGCCACTGGTGTAGCTTTGATCTTGCTGGATTCCAGATAATCGAGAATATCCTGCTCACAGATACCGCCCTGCCATCCGGTACCGACAATATCCAGCCCTTCCAGAGACAGATCTTTTTCTGCTGCCGCTCTTCTTGCTCTCGGCGTGATCTTCATTCTGCCGCCTTCTGCCTTTGGCGCCGGCGCGGCTGCTTTCTTCTCTTCTACAGGAGCCTCAGCTTCTTCTTTTTCCGCAGGCGCGGCTCCGCCGCCCGCAAGCTGTGCCTTCGCATCGGCTATGGCCGCGGAAACGTCCTCTCCTTCAGCGCCGATCACAGCGATGGGCAGGGTTACCGGGATCGCATCTCCTGCTTCGATGAGCAGGGCTTTTACAATGCCGTCTCCGGTAGCTTCAATATCCATATTGGTCTTGTCTGTCTCCACCGAGAAAAGGGGCTCGCCTTTTGCGATGGAGTCACCTTCGTTTTTATACCACTCTACCAGCTTGCCTTCGTTCATATTGAATCCAAGCTTGGGCATGATGATGATTTCTGCCATGTTACCGCTCCTCTCTTCCTTATTTGAAATAGGTCTTTACTTTTTCATACACCTTGTCAGCCGATGGAATCAGCGGGAACTCCAGAGCCGGGCTGAATGGCAGCGGTACGTTGGGGTTGCTTACTCTGCCGCATGGAGCATCCAGATAATAGAAGATATCGTCGGCTACAGCAGCGGCTACTTCCGCGCCGATTCCGCAGCGTTCGTGGGCTTCGTCGGCTACGATCAGCTTACCTGTTTTTTTCACGGATTCAATGATGGTCTGGGTATCCAGAGGCACGATGGTCCGCAGATCGATGATTTCACAGTCAATGCCTTCCTTGGCAAGCTTTTCTGCCGCTTCCTCCGATTTCATGACCATGGAGGATGTGGCCGCGATGGTGATATCCTTTCCTTCTCTGGCGATTCTGGCCTTGCCGAAAGGAATCGGTTCGATGACATCGTCCACCTTGAACGTCTTATTGTATTCCATCTTGTGCTCCAGGAATAAAACAGGATCATCGTCCCGGATTGCGGTCATCAGAAGGCCTGCTGCTTCCTGCGCGGTTGAAGGAATGGCGATCTTTGTTCCCGGGAACTGAGCCGCCATAGCCTGCATGGACTGGGAATGCTGAGCGGCCGAAGATCTTCCGGCGCCGATGGGGCATCGGATGGTCATGGGTACGTTGCACTGTCCGCCCGACATATAACGAATTTTTGCCATCTGATTGATCACCTGATCCGCCGCTACCAGCAGAAAATCGGAAAACATCAGCTCAACAACGGGCCGCAGGCCGGTCAGCGCCATTCCAACGCCCATTCCCACGAATCCCTGTTCCGAAATCGGGGTGTCCTTGACTCTCAAGTCGCCGTACTTTTCCAAAAGTCCTTCTGTACATTTGAAGTTTCCGCCGATGAAGCCGATATCCTCTCCCAGCATAACGATATTTTCATCCCGCTCCATCTCTTTATCCAATGTTTCCGCAATCAACTGCGCGTATCTTATTTCTCTCATGGTTCTATTCTCCTTCCTACAATCCTCTACAGGGTTCCCTGCTGAAATACGTCGGTATATGCTTCTTCTGCGTCAGGATATGGACTGTCTGCCGCAAATTTTACTGCTTCCTGAATTTCTGCTTCGATCCGCTCTTCCAGTGCTGCGATTTCTGCTTCTTCCGCCTTGCCCGCTTCGATCATTTCTTTTCTCAGGTTTGCTACCGGGCATCTTGCCATCCAGTCTTCTTTTTCTGTTTTGCTTCTTCTCTGTCTGTAGACCGCCGGATCGCCCACGTGATGTCCCTGCCATCTGTAGGTCTTGCATTCGATGATGGTCGGGCCTTTGCCGTCTCTCGCGCGTTTTACCGCTTTCTTTGCTGCTTCATAAACGGCGGTAACATCCATTCCGTCCACGACCACGCCCGGGATATCGTAGGCCTTGGCTCTCACGGCCAGGTCCGGCGTATTGGTTACATCGCGGATATCTACGGAAATACCGTAGAGGTTGTTTTCAATGACATAAACACAGGGCAGATCCCATGCTGCCGCCATATTAATGCTTTCGTGGAAGGTTCCTTCGTTGGTAGCCGAATCGCCCATGAAGGAAACGGCTACCTGGTCGGTTCCTTTATACTTGATTGTATAGGCCGCGCCTGTGGCAATGGGAATCTCCCCGCCCACAATACCGTTGGCCCCTAAAATACCCTTATCCATGGCCATGATGTGCATGGAGCCGCCCTTGCCGTTGGAGTAGCCCGTCTCTTTGCCCAGGATCTCCGCCATCATTCGATCAATGTCCGCGCCTCTTGCCACCAGGTGTCCGTGACCTCTGTGGGTGCTTCCGATGTAGTCGTCGTCCTTTAATGCCGCGCACACGCCGGTAGCCACCGCTTCTTCACCCAGATACAAGTGGGCAAGACCTGCCATCATACCCTTCTTATAAAACTCAAAGGTCTCTTCTTCAAATCGTCTCATTTTGAACATGGTTTCGTAGAACGCCATGAGCTGTTCTTTGCTGTAATCCTTTACTTTCATAATAACCTCCCTGATATGTTTATTTTGTTTGCACTGTAGAACATGCCACATCTGCTCTCGTCATATTATTAAAGAGCAATCTGCGTGCCAATTATAAAGCGCGCAACACACTCATCGTTGTTATTGTTGGAATTTCAACGTTTAGAACCATAAATCCCTATCGCGCAGAGATGGTTTTGTTTTCGTCGGTTCATTAAACCATGACATTTTTACATGTTTTTGGCATAAGACTGACACTTTTTATAAAAAAATGACAATTACATTTGCTTTTTGTCACGATATTTTGTATCCTAAATACGGCGATTATCGTTTTACCGAGGTTAAAAGAGGTATCCATATGAAAGAATTTTTCTCGAACACGGCAGCTTATCAAAACAAACTCCATAAAGCCTGGAACCATTTTATAAAGAAGGAGGACTATGATTATTCTTTTATCCAGACGGATATCCTCCGATCCTGGGAACGCTCACGGGCGGCCAATGTAGATCCTTTTGGCATCGTTACGAAGATCCTTTCGGCGGAAGAACTAAACCTCAGGATTAATAACAATATGAAACTGATCGAAATCGTCCACCCTTATATGGAACGGCTCTACTCCATTATCAAAGATACCAATTCTTACATCTTACTTTCCGATAAGGATGGATATATACTGGATTACCTGGGTGACAGTGAAATTGTCATTGACGGCCAGACCCTGACCCGTCTTGTTCCCGGCGCCTGCAGGCAGGAGACGATCGCTGGTACCAATGCCATTGGTACCGCCCTCTATCTGAGAAAGCCCGTGCAGCTGTGGGGAAATGAGCATTACTGTGAAAAACACCAACAATACACTTGCTCCTGTGCTCCGATCTTTGATAGCAGCAGCAATATTATTGGGGCCATTAACATTACTGTCCTGAAAGAAAACGCCCACCCTCATACCTTGGGCATGGCCCTCTCCGCTTCCGACAGCATTGCAAAAGAAATGGAACTAACACATGCAATGCGCAGCATCGAACGCATCAGCGCCCAGAGAAATACAATTATCGAAAATATGAGTTCGGGCCTGTTTCTGTTAACCCAAAGTTACCGTGTATCTCAGGTCAACAAATATGCACTGAAACTGCTGGACCTATCCTATGAACAGATCATAGGAAAAAATTTGTTTCAATTTATTAGTATCGACGATAATATCTGCTGCAATGACCGCTATGTGTTCCTTGAAAAAGAACGATATAATGAAGAAGCTTCTATAAAATGGATCGGCGCCCAAAAGCCGCCGAAAGAATTCCGCCTGTCCGTTCATTTCATAAAAGATCATGCTGGAGCTGTGACCGGCACCTTGCTCCGCTTTAATGAGACAGAGCTGATCCATAAATTAGTAAAAAACGTAGGAGGATATCATGCCCATTATGACTTTGAAAGCATTATTGGTGATTCCTTACCGGTGAAAAAAATGATCGCTGCCAGCAAAAAGGCGGCTAAAAGTGATTCAAACGTATTGATTATAGGGGAAAGCGGGACCGGCAAAGAATTAGTCGCCCAAGCTATCCATAACGCCAGCGCTTCTGCAAGCGGCCCCTTTGTCGCTATAAATTGCGCGGCCATACCAAACAGTCTGGTTGAAAGCGAGCTGTTCGGCTATGAAAAAGGAGCTTTCACAGGCGCTGATAAAAACGGGCGTCCAGGAAAATTTGAAATGGCAAACGGTGGTACGATCTTCCTGGATGAAATCGGCGATATGCCTCTGAATATACAGGCTGCTTTGCTTCGCGTTATCCAGACCAAAGAAGTTGTCCGTATCGGCGGAAAATATCCAAAAGCCGTTGATATGCGCATTATCGCGGCCACAAACCAAGATCTGCCCCAGGCAATTGATAACAAAACGTTCCGCAGGGACCTCTATTACCGCTTGAATGTGTTTACTATTAACACGCCCTCTTTAGTAACCAGAGGACCTGGGGATATCCGTGTACTTGCAGATTACTTTGTTAAAACGTATAACCATGATAAAAAAGACAATATTACAATTTCACCCGATGCATATGCGCTCCTTGAAGCCTATTGGTGGCCGGGAAATATCCGGCAGCTGGAGAATGTCATCGAGCGAGCTATTAACTTGGTAGAAAAAGAAAAAGCCATTACACTGGAGCAGCTTCCCGAGGATATCGTGCACGTTCTTCCAAGGGCTAAAAACACTGCCATTGAGTCGGAGGCCTCCGCCCTGCCGGCGAGAAAGCCTCTCAATATGAAAGAAACGGAAAAAATACTCATTATTGAAGCACTGAGAAAAACAAATGGCAATATGACAAAAGCCGCAGCCTTTCTTGAAATGAATTTACGGACGTTATATCGCAAGCTTGATAAATATCAGATTGACCTTTCCCTCTACCGAACGTAGATCCTATGACATCTCGTCATGTTATTTCATGACAGTTTGTCACTACCTTTTCGAAAAATTTGCTCCAGTATCATTGCCATCACAGTCCCCACTACCAGTCCATTAGAGAGAATAAAGCGGATGGACTGGGGCAGTACCGAAAAGACACTGTCCGGAAGAAACATAACTCCCATCCCGCATAACATGGAAATACCGATTACATAGCTTTCTCTGTTTTCAATTGTAACTTTCTTAAACTCCTTCAGACCCTGTCCGAAGATCAGCGAAAATACGACCATACTCGTAGCATAGGCGACGGTATGCGGCATGGACGCAAAGAATTCAGCGACCGGAGAAAAAACACCAAATAGGACCATGCACAGGCACGCAGCCATAAAAGGCTTTCTTGCCGCCACCCTTGTCATCAGTACCACTCCCGTAGAGGATACGAACGGCATGAACGGAACGACGGAAAACAGCCCGGACAATAGGGTCGATAATCCGTGTAAGAAAACCGTTTTGGAAAGCTTGCCTTTGGAAACTTGTTCTCCGACAGCCTCTGCCATACTGAAAAGACTTGCAAAACTCATGGAGAGCAGCACCAGCGCGCTGAGAACGCAGGATATTACAACCCCCGGATTGAAGGAAGGCGCGCCAAAGGCAAACAGTTCCGGTGCTCTGGCCAGTGCACCTATTGTCATCTTATTTTCTGAAAGCCCTAACAAAATTGCCAGTATCCATCCCAAAGTGACACCGACCAGCGTTGCAATGCTTTGTATGAACCCCTTCAGATAAACCGAAACAAAAATAATGGTTAGCATGGTGGCCATAAACACAATTAGTTTTTTCACTTCGATTTCCTGAACCTCATCATCGATCCCCAGTCCTCCTTTCATAAACGTGGCGCTCATCTGTAGGACCATCAGCGTAATGATGAGGCCATTTACAATCGGCGTAAAGAGCCGGGATAGTTTCAGCATCAGGCCAGTTGCCGCCAAAACCATGATGATGGTGCCTGCAATCAGTATCCCCAGTTCCAGGTTTCGCCGCAAATCCCCCATTTGGCCGCCCATATCCGCAGTTGACACAGCCATCACGATCATCATGCTTGCCCACAGCCCTGCAGGACCGTCGATAATCGGATACAAGTGCCCCAGCTTTATCTGCAGCAGCGTAGTAACACCGCATAGAAAAAAAGTGCGCTGTAAAAGTTCTGCAATCTGTATCTGTTCAAGCCCGAGATGGATTCCCACCGCAATAGGGAGCACTACGGTACCTGCCGCAAAATATATAATATGCTGCAGTGTATAGACAAAAAACTCTCCCTTGGGAACGTGATCTTCAAGGCCGTATTTCAACTTTTCTTTCATGCGAAAGCACCTAAATACGCAGTGCGGCCATATATCCGTCTTCGATGGCATCCAGTGCGTTTCCCGTTTTCTTTGCATCACCGACGCAAACCAGTTCAACATCGCTATTTGTCAATGAATCATATAGTTCTCTTGTAGGCCGCATACCCACCGCTGTAACGATATGGTCAAAGGGTCCCAGCGCCTCAGCAGGACGGCCTTTCTGCATGGCCATGACTGTCCCGTCTTTTTCAATAGCCGCTACTTCTGTTTCAACATAAACGTTTACGCCGCGGTCCTCAAACGATTGAAGTAAGAATCGTTTCATATTGCCCGGCTCCTCCTTTAAAATCTCCGCCGCCATTTCCAAGATTGTCACTTGATTTCCGTGTGAAGCTAAAAAGTTTGCAGTTTCCCCGCCGACAAGCCCTCCGCCGATTACTGCGACCCGTCCGTCTGCTTTTGCCCTGCCTTCCAGAAGATCGACCGCGCTTATCACAAACGCATTTTCTATTCCCCTGATGGGCGGTACCCACGGACGACTCCCTGTCGCTATCATGACTATATGCGGGAGGTCTGACTCGATTTGCTCTGCGGTCAGTTCCGTTTGCAGGCAGATCTCTACGCCCAGCTTTTCCAACTGCGTACGCTGCCATACAAGAAACGAGGATATTTCACCTTTCCAAGGGGGTACAGCCGCGCAGCCATACATGCCGCCCAGCCTGTCTCTTTTTTCAAACAGCTTCACTTTATGGCCTTTCTGCGCTAAAACCATGGCTGCCTCTGCTCCGGCCGGGCCTCCTCCTGCAACATAAACCTTTTTCCTGCGTTTTGCAGGCACAATCCTGGTTTCCTGTTCCCGCACCGTTCTCGGATTCAAGGCGCATTTGCCCGCTAACCCGGAATCGATCCTTGAAGTACAGCCCTGAAGGCATCCGATACAGGTAATGATATCTTCGACTGCGCCAGACATGACTTTTTTTGGCAAGAAGGGATCGGCCAGAGAGGCTCTTCCCATGTAGCAGGCATCGGCTTTTCCACTTCTGACAATGCTCTCTGCTACATAAGGGTCATTGATCCTACCGACTGTAGTAACGGGAATGTCTACGACTTTCTTTATCTCTTCTGCGTAATCAGCAATCCAGCCATGTCCCATGACCGCGGGTGGTACCTGCATATACCAAGTCTCGTATACTGCTACGGAAACGTTCAAGGAATCGATGCCCGCTTCCTCCAGCATGATGGCCATCGCCTTTGTATCTTCAATGCTCGTACCGCCTTGTGTCCGTTCTTCACCCGAAATTTTGTAGTCGATCCCAAAATCCTCTCCGCATTTGGATCTGATATTTTTGATGATTTCTATTGGAAAACGCATACGGTTCATTAGATTCCCGCCATATTTATCCACTCGTTTATTGGAATAAGAAGATGTAAATTCACTGATCAGATACCCATGGGCGCCATGCACCTGTACGCCGTCAAATCCGGCTTTCTTTGCGCGCTGGGCAGCATCTCCAAACTTTTCAATCATTTCGTCTGTCTCTTCGGTGGTCATTTCATGGGGCATTTCTTTTTTAACCGGACAGGGGATTGGTGACGGGGCCCATACCTGCCGGCCTGTAATCCTTGACTCTGTCTGCCTCCCGCCGTGGAAAATCTGTGCATAAATTTTCGCCCCTGCCGCATGGACTCGCTGCGTCAGTTTTCTATGTGAAGCGATCTGCCGGTCGTTCCAAAGCCCAGGGAGATACTGGTATGTCCTGCCGGTCGCATCAACAGCGTAGTCTTCAGTAATGATCAGTCCCCATCCGCCTTTTGCCTTTTCTTCGTGATATGCGATAAACCGTTCTGTAGCGGTCCCATCCTCATTGCAGCAGTTCATTACCATTGGCGAAACAATAAAACGGTTCTTTAATTGGACTGGTCCCAGCCGTATCGGTTTTAATAAGATTTTAAATCCTGACATAAATAACCTCTCATTTACTTTTAAATAGCAGAGAAAGGTCTCCCTTTCTCTGCCCATCATTTTTTTATAAATATTGTTTGATCGATGCGTAGGCTCTGGCAGCAGCGCGCTTTAGCGGCAGTTGGCGATGGTCGATCGCAATGATCTCACATCCAATGGTACCCTCATACCCCAGTGCGAGCACCCTTTCAATAAAGTCTTTACAATCAAAATCCCCCTCGCCTGCAGGAAGCCTATAGTCACAAGTATCCCTCCACATACTTCCGCTTACCAGTTCGGAGTAACCATCTTCCAGTTCGACTGTGACAATTTCTTCCGGCCTGATTAGGGCAATATCATCATAACTGCTGGGGCCCATGAACGTATGCCACGAATCGAGACAAAAACCCGCATTCTTCATGCCTGCCGTCCTGAACACTTCAAGGCCTTTTTTAATACAGTCCATATCCGCTTTAAAAGGCATGAATTCCATTGCAATCCTGGTACCAATATCCTCAGCTTCTTTACAAAGTTTTGCGAATTCCTCGATGAATTGGTCTTTTTCAATATCGCCATCGGAACCGAATACTTTAATATGTCTCGCCTCCAGCTGTTCAGCCGCTTCAAAGACATTTTTTCGAGTCTGCTGCGCTTCTTGGTTTTCGTAATCCCACCATTTGTCCAGCACCTCGACTTCTATCTCCGTGATCCCGTTTGCTTCGGCTATACGCTTTGCTTCCTTATATCCGTACTGTTCCTTTGTTTTTAAAAGGTCCAATTCCACAAACCCCGCGCCGCTAAAACCAATCCTTCCAATCGTTTCCATGCGCTGCCTAAAATCTGTATCCGCGACTTCCACATGATCGCCGCAGTAATGGTTGCCTGCAATTGCCCAGTGGCTGGCAATTAATTTATTATTGCACATTATTTTCCTCCTGAAACCGCATGATTAAGCTCTTGCCAGGCCGCCGTCCACATACATGGTCTGCGCAGTCATAAACCCGGCTTCCTCTGATACTAAGAATTTAATGGCTCCTACGAAATCCGCCGGATACGGGTATTTTGGTATTGCCTGAAGGTTATACATCAGATCCCATTTTCCAGCACCCTCATCACCAGGCTTTCCGCCGATTTCTTTGATGGTAGATTCACAGACGAACAGCCCTGGGGCCACTGCGTTTACGGTAATGCCATATTCCCCGTATTCACTGGCCAAGGCCCTTGTTAAACCGATTACTGCTCCTTTTGTTGAAATATAGCCCGAAAGTTTTGGGTCCGCGCCGTTCAAGAAAGAGTTGGACGCAATGCTCACAACCCGCCCCAGCCTTGTTCTTTCATATGCGGCAGAAAAGCCTTGCAGCAGTTGAACGGGCCATCGACGTTTGTCGCAAAATACTTTTTCCATGCTTCGTATGTCACATCCTCAAACATCATGAACGGATAGATCCCGGCGTTGTTGATAAGAATATCCACCGAACCAAGCTCTTGTTCCACCTTGCCGGCCATTGCGTTTACTTGTTTTGGATCGCTGATATCGCACTGGTAGGATATCGCTGTTACTCCAGGTGCTTCTTTTTTAATTCTCTCTTCCGTTTCTGTACATGCGTTCCTTGCTACCAGCGCCACATCATGGCCTAATTTTGCCAGCTCTACTGCTGTTTCCTGTCCCAATCCTTTTCTCGCTCCTGTTACTAGTGCAACTCTCTTAATCATAATGTTCTCCTCCTGTTATCTTAAGTTTTAATTATATAATACAGATCTTCTCTGCATTTATCTGTTTATGCCGACATTCTCCTCCTGACGCTTTACAAGCACCGCATAGTCTTCATGCCCTCTCCCAAGAGCCACGGATTCTTCGTAAAATTGACGTGTCAAAGCAGTCAGCGGCAGCGAAGATTCATACAGTTTGGCAGTCTCCAGCGCCAGGTCGAAATCTTTCAACATCATATGTACACTGAAAGCCGGGTCATATCGATTGCTGCTAATCGCCTCAACCTTGGATTGGACGATCAAATTGCCTACCGCGCTCCCAGCTATGACCTCCATGCATTGATCAACAGAGATCCCGGCTTTTTCCGCCAGTGTGACTGCCTCGGCCAAAAGCTGCGTCGTATTACCGACCATCGTGTTCAAAGCGATTTTCATGACTCTCGCTTCTTCATGTTCCCCCAGCCAATACATGTTTTTTCCCAGCGACCGCAGGTAAGGTTTTGCCTCTTCAAACACCTTTCGATCGCCGGATATAAGCAGCCCCAGCAACCCCTTTGCTGCCGGCACTATGCTGCCAGTTACTGGCGCTCGCAGAAAATAGCCGCCTTTCTCCTGGATTGTTTGATTTACGCTTTCTGATTCCGCGGGCGAAACCGTGCTCATGTCAATCACGATTTTGCCTGCCGTAATGCCTTGAACAATGCCATTTTCGCTTAATGCAACCTTCTGCAGGATCGCTCCGCTTGCGACCATTGTAAAAATATAGTCCGCTTGTCTGGCAACAGCTTCGGGTGAGCTTGCCCACTGGGCGCCCATTTCCAAAACCTCGGTGGCTTTGGATTTTGTACGGTTCCATACTGTAACACGATGTCCTGCTTTAATGAGATTTTTACACATGGGATTTCCCATGTTGCCCAATCCGATCCATCCGATATGTTTCATGTCATCCTCCAATTGTTTATCGTTTACAGGAACTGGCACCCGGGAAGGCCGCAGCTTGTAATTTCATCCACAGGGAATTTCGTGATCACCTCATGGCCATCCTTTGTTACGACGATCTCCTGTTCGATTCTCGCGCTGCCGGTCCCATCTTCCGCAGGGCACCATGTTTCAACAGCAAATACCATGCCTTCTTCCAATTTGAACGGATGATCCAGAGAAAATAACCTGGATATGATCGGTTTTTCCCACAGGCCGATCCCAATTCCATGTGCGAACTGGAGCAAGAATGCTTCTTCTTCATTTTTAAAACCCAGTTCTTCTGCTGACGGCCAGCATGCCGCAACGTCAGCAGATGTCGCTCCTGGTTTGATCACGGCAATGGAATCGTTGATCCATTTTAACGCTTTGTCATAGGCTTTTACCTGCGCCGCAGTTGGTTTTCCGCAGGTAAAGGTTCGATAATAGCAGGTTTTATAACCGTTGTAAGTATTACCGATATCGAAATATACGATTTCTCCAGGCCGGATCATACGATTGGACGTCGTATGGGAGTGCGGGTTCCCTCTCTGGCCGGATATGACGTTGACAAATTCCACCACTTCCGCTCCCCAGCCAATCAGCTTTTTATGGGCAATCGCGGATAATTCGTTTTCCATAATACCCGGGCGCAGGGCTTTCGCCAGGTCGTAATAGACTCCGTCAACCATAGATGCGGATTTTTTTAAAAGCTCGATCTCATCCTCCGTTTTGATGATCCTCACATCCACCATCACATCCTGTCCATCGACAACCTCAATATTATGGGATTCAAGGGATCGAATCATCGATACGTCTGTAATATCCAATCCCAGCGGTTTATTTTCTACACCGTATTTTTTCAAAAAATCTACGACTTCTTTCGCTTCCTTTTCGATCATCCCTGCTTCTTTGGGAATTGCGCCTCTCATGGACCCTACGGCAGGAAGGATATTTTCTGCTTTAATCCAGTCTACCCTCTGTCTTTTAGACGGGCAGGCCGGGTCAAATAAGATCGGCTCTTCCACTCCGTCAATGAGAAGGCAATGTCTGTTCATCTTGTTTCGATTCCATTCTCCAATATAAGTTCCTGTAATGTAACGGATGTTGTCAAAATCATAACACAGCAGCGCACCAAGGCCTGATTTCTTCAAACCTTCCTTTGCCCTTGCTAAACGATTCCTCCTTAATCTGTCAAAATTAACGTTTGATTCAAAATCAACCCCGTTAAATCCCGCTTTTGGCATATTGTTTTCCTCCTTTAGGCTTTCATATTTTCTTGTCTATATTTATAGCGCAACTTCTGTGCCAACGAATTTGCGCACGATTCGGCAAATATCTGCCTATAAAGTAGCCAAAAGTGCCATTATTGCGTCATCAGGCTTTATCTTGGCACAAATATGGCACATTTTTGACTCGCTTTATGGAATGTTATTTACAATGAATTCTGCCGATTTCCTATATTTCTCCTCTTGCTTCCCTTTCTGCCAATTCTTTCGTTATCATCGGCAGCATTTTATCCAGTTTATACAGAAGACAGAATACGATCTGTACAGCTGCCAGTACGATTGGCAGGAACACATATACCCAATAAATGGCGTTTAAGGACTGAGTGGTCTGTACCGCAGCAGTGCCGTCGTATCCGCAGATAGATAGAACTACGCCTACCATTCCGGCTGCGATGCCTCCGCCAAGTTTGGAACCGATTGACCCTGCGCTAAACAGGAACGCATCGTTGCGCACGTGGAATTTCCACTGGCCGTATTCGCAGGCATCCGCCAACATTGCAAAAACAGTTCCCCACAGCGGCCCGTATCCAAAGCCTTTGACTACCGCCAATGCCGTGACTAAGGTTACATTTGTCGGATCAATCAGCAGGATCAGCTGCGCCGCAACGACGACAAACATTCCGTACATGGTTAGATTTCGCTTGCCAGTATATTTGACCAGCGCCGGAGTAACGAAGAGAATGCACACAATCATTGCAATCTGCTCTGCCGTATAAATTTGCGATACATAGATCTGGTCTCCGAGGACGTACTTTGCATAATACCCCAGGATGGTGCTATTGGCAGTTGAGGTAAGTACCATTACGCCCCACAGTCCCAGGCACAGAGCCCAATACTTATTTCTGATCATGACCTTAAAGCTTTCTTTGTTCGTCTTCTTTTTCTCTTGCTTTTGCTCTAATTCACGGAAATCAACTCTCTCTTTTGTACCGAAGAAACAGAAGAGCAGTAGAATAATTGCAATCGTAGCAAAGATGAAGGATGTTTTGATCCAAGCGCCCTGTCCATCCCCAAAGGCCTGTACGATCGGCAGGGATACTGCTGTTACCAAAATTCTGCCAATTGGAGAAAGGCCCATGCGGAATGCCTGTAAAAACTCACGCTGTCTTGTATCTCTGGTTATCAGAGAGCTCAAGGAACCATATGGCAGATTCAGCGCCGTGTAAACCACAGTTGTGCACAGATTATAGGTTACAAAAACGTAAATCCCTTTGATCAACTGCGTACTATCGGCCGGCACAGTAAACAGCAATATGTAAGTAATCCCAAATGGCACCGACATCCATAGGACCCACGGCCTTGCTTTGCCGTGTTTTGATTTGACTTTATCGACAATACAGGCAAATAATAGGTCTGAACCTCCATCTAAAAACCTTGATACCAGCATGACCAGACCAACCGTTGCCGCTGATACGCCCGCATAATCCGTATAAAACAGCGTCAGCAGGCTCCCGGTAAAACCGAAGACAAAATTGCAGGCTACGTCTCCGGAGGCAAAAGCAAACTTTTCGTAAAGAGGCACGCGCTGACTGTCGTGAGACTTGCTCGGCAGCCGTTCTCCCGTTTTTTTCTCTAAGTTGTTCATCATTTCCTCCTATTTCTTGATCAAGGTTTTTTCCATATAGGATTTATGGAGAATGATCGCCATTTCCAAACTCTTAGTTCCGTCATAAACCGTAATTTCGGGCTTTCTTCCAGTCAGCACGCAGTCAATAAAGTTGCTCATTTCCAGGTAAAAAGCCTCTTCCCAGCGTTCGAGGAAATCGACGATACCTTGCTCTGCAATATAACCATCTTTATAAATCTGCATCCGATTTCTCCTCGGTACGGCATTGATCCGCAGCGATCCTTTCGTACCGATGATCTCGGCCTCTACGTGGCTGCATGCCGCGGCTTTGCCCACGTGGATCGTTGCGCAGGTTCCGTTCTCCATCGTCGCCAGTGCAACGCCATTATCATAATCATCGTAATCTGCAAATTCTTCCCTCACGTATGCGCCTCCGGTTGCATATGCGCAGGCGACCTCACTGCCCAGGAACCATCTTGAAAGATCGCAGTCATGGATCCCCATCTCAAAAAACCATGGGTGGAAAGCGCCTTTTTTACATTTATCCAGCAGCTCATCGATGACTGATACGCCGTCCAAGCTGGTGCTTTTAAACAGTATGGGTTTTCCAATCTCGCCGCTACGGATTCGCTCCATCGCCTCTGCATGGGAAGGGTCAAACCGCCGCATAAATCCAAGGGTAAAGATCTTAGTATTGTTTTCTTCTACTTTCTTCTCAATTTCTTTACATTCATCAGGTACTAAAGAAAGCGGCTTTTCACAGAAAATGTGCAGTTTGGCGTCGCAGGCTTTTATGATCAGCTCTTTGTGTGTCTGTACATTTGTTACAATTGCTACGGCGTCCAAGTCTTCTTTTTCCAGCATCTCATCGTAAACGGTATACCCTGCAGGAACTTCATATTCTTTTTGAATTGCCGCTACCCGCTCCGAAAACACATCACATACGGCAACGACCTCAGAGTCGGCAATTTTATTCTGCAAATGCCGTACATGCAGTTCCCCCAAATTACCTAAACCAACTACACCAATTCTTACTTTTTTCATTACGTTCTCCTTTCAATGCTCAATCATGATAACTGAAATACGTTTCGGCGCCTTTATTAATGCATGTTCGCTTTTATATAACGCAATCCCCATGCCAAAATTTTTAGAAATTTTTTAACACTTCCATTAAATTGATTGAAATTTACCCATTTATTTGTGTTTTATTTCATTTTATTTCCAGTTCCATTTTAGTTCCATCTTATGGTAAGGTTATAGTTGAGCCATTTAATTGTCATTTCTCTGACAGCGTGCCGTTTTCATGTCATATCCATTATGTGTGTTTGACTTTTCTTTTATCTGGCACAAATCTTGCTTTATATTTTAGCAAAAAGATCTACTAAGCATAGTAAAGGCGGCGTTTATGGAAAATATTACATATAATTATTTTGATATGATCAGTACCTACTGGGATAAGTACATTCGGGATAAGGAGCCTCTTCC
Source organism: Hominibacterium faecale (assembly GCF_020734085.1). Classification (NCBI taxonomy): domain Bacteria; kingdom Bacillati; phylum Bacillota; class Clostridia; order Peptostreptococcales; family Anaerovoracaceae; genus Hominibacterium; species Hominibacterium faecale. Next base: position 156,246 of record NZ_JAJAGH010000003.1, on the reverse strand, counting down.
AAGGAGTCTTGGTACGATCCGCCCGGAGATTCTCGATTCCTGGAGAAGATCCCTGGAATATCGGATATCTCCATTTGAGCTTGAACATTCCATTTTGAGCGGACAGGAATTAAACTATATATTAGATGAAAATAAATTACTTATCTCCATTGCCCATGACCACATGCAAAAGCTCTATTTCTATGTAAAAGGCACAAATTTTGCTTTAGCGCTTGTCAATAAAGACGGGTATGTCATCGATCTGCTTGCCGATGATGCGCTGATCCAGCAAAAGGCCCATAACAGCGGCTTGGAACTGGGCTGCCTTCGTTCCGAAAAGATTGTCGGCACTTCAGGCATTGCCATCTGCCTGGCGATTGGCGCTCCTTATGCAGTCTATGGAAAGGAACATTTTATCCAATCACACCATGACTATATCTGCTGCGCCGCTCCGATTTATAATCAAGAAAAGGAGCTGCTGGGCTGTCTTGCTCTGATCGGTCCTTACAAACTGGCTCCCGCCCATTCTTTAGGTATGATCACTGCAGCTGCAGATGGTGTGGAAAAAGAGCTGAGACTGAAAATAGCGTATGAAGAAATGTCAAAAATTAATACAAAGCTTCAGTTTACGCTCAATTCGCTCTCCAGCGGCATCCTCTTGATCAACCGCCAAGGAAGAATCACACAGTATAATGAAAGAGCCTGCGAAATCCTGAACATTACTTACGACCTACTGAATGTCCATATAAATGAAATTTTTTCTGATATGAATACCGTAGAAGATATTATCTACGCCAAGTCCAGTGTGTATAATAAGGAAGTGACGATCAACGATCCTTCGGAACGCGCTAATACAGTAATGCTTACTGTGGTTTGCAATTCACATGATTCGCCAAATATTATTTTGAAATTTGACCGCACTAAGACTGTACACAAACTGGTAAATAAAATTGGAGGGTTTACTGCAAAATACACCTTTAATTCCATTGTGGGCCATTCGGCGTGCATGGAAGAAATCAAAAAATTGGGACGCCTTGCTGCTAAAAATGATTCAAATCTTTTGATCCTTGGGGAAAGCGGAACGGGAAAAGATGTTCTCGCACAGGCAGTGCACAATGCCCACCGCCGCGCAGAAGGCCCCTTTATCGCAATTAACTGCGCCTCCCTTCCTAAAGGTCTGATTGAGAGCGAATTATTCGGTTATGAAACCGGAGCCTTCACAGGCGCTAATAAAAGCGGCAACCCCGGAAAATTTGAGTTGGCTGATGGGGGAACTCTTTTTCTGGATGAAATCGGCGATATGCCGCTAGAACTGCAGGCTACGCTATTGAGAGTCCTGCAGAATAAAGAAATTATCCGTATCGGAGGAAAAAAACCGAAAGCCATTGACGTAAGGATTATTGCCGCTACCAATTCCGACTTGGCGGCGGCCGTTCGGGACAAGCTCTTTCGCAGCGACCTGTATTATCGCCTCAATGTTTTATCGATCGAAATGCCCCCATTACGCAAGAGAATTGAGGATATTCCCTCGCTAATCCGGTATTTTATGGAGCTGCATGGATCTGAAGAAATCGTATCGGATCCTTTTACGCCTGAGATCCTGAGAAGGTTTGCACAATATTCCTGGCCCGGTAACGTACGGGAATTGGAAAACATTGTAGAGCGCGTTATCATCACGGCTGGCGACGACGCATTTCAGGCTGAACATCTGCTGGATCAGCTGCTTCCTGCAGGATTAGATACGGAAAAAAATGTTTCCGACTTTCGCGCTGACGAAAGAGCCTCAGAAGCAGCTTTTATACTTCCGGCTGCTTCTAACTCTCCATTAAAAGAATATTCCCGTATCACAGCGATCCTTCGTGAAGAACACGGCCATGTGGCCAGTGCTGCCGAACGTCTGCAGATACCAAAGCGTACCTTATACCGCAAAATCAAAAAATACAATCTAGATTTGGAGGATTATAGAAAATGGTAAGATTCGAGGAGAAGTCATGTTAAATGGAATTATCAGTGTATTAGTTGTATTTATTATTTTAGGCGTGGGCTTTTATTTTACAAAAAGAAAAAAGTGGCCCGATAACACCAATAAAGTATTCTCTACCACGGTCGTACAGATCGCAGCCCCTTCCCTTGCTATTGTCAGCATTGAGAACCGTTTTACGCCCGACATGCTGCGGGCGGCATTCTGGAACCTGCTCATAATCGCCGCCAGCCTGTTTTTTATGTACGTTTTGGGGAAACTTCTGTCCAGATTGTTAAAACTGCCTCCAAAAAAACGGGCAGTCTTTGAGACGACCTTTACCTTCAACAATACCATGTTTATCGGTCTGCCTATCAACCAAATCGTCTTCGGCCATGAGGGGCTGCCCTATCTGTTCACCTTTTATCTGGTGACCATCGTTCTCTTCTGGAGCTTAGGCGCCTATACATTATGTAAAGCATCTAATATGGGTGGAAAATCTTTTTCCGTAAAAAAGATTTTCAGCCCCGGCCTGATCGGCGTTTTGATCGGATGCTTATTGGTGGAAATGGAATGGCATCTTCCTGTGATTCTGGAGACGTCCCTCACCTATCTTGGAGATATCTGCGTGCCCCTTTCCCTTTTGGTCATCGGCTCCAATCTCGCCAAGTCCGTGTCGCGGGGCGTGGCCAAAGTCACCAAGGACCAAGTGGTCATTCTGTTGGGGAAATTCATCCTTCACCCGTTGATCATCTGGGGAGCCTTCTCCCTGCTGGGCATCGATGGGCTGCCGCTGAAGGTGTTCATTCTCACCGCCTCCTTGCCATGCCACGCACAGACCGCGATCATGGCGGAATATTACGATCTGGAGGGAGAGTACGCTTCCAATCTGGTGAGCCTGTCCACGCTGATCAGCTTGGTAACGATCCCCATTTATGCCAGCATTCTTTTGTAAAAAAGACCATGAGCTTTCTAATATAGCTTCATGGTCTTTGAATTTTCAAAAAAATTTGTTGCCCTCTTTACTTTCTCTGTGGCTCTACCTTCTTAGAAATAACGAAGAATACTACGGTCGCAATGGCGCATACTGCTGTAAATACGTGAAGACCTGTATCGATAATCGTGGTAATCGTATCCACATTGGCATCCGGCAGCATTCCATCGAAATAGTCGCCGGCTTCCCAGCCGTTCTCATACCAAGGCATGAAGAAACAGGCAATCACATTGAAGATGGATAACAACAGAAGCATAAAGGTTATCTTTCTCGTATCACCGACAGCCAGCTTGGTCTTTTTGTTTGCCGGGAACAGCTGGGGATTTTTCTTGGTGAGCCCGCCGTACCGCCTTCTCCAAATGTAGTACAGAATCGTTCCTGACACCATTCCAATGGCGCCGGCCAGATAACAATCAGACCCGTTTATAAAGAAGGAGAACACAGCGACGCAGATCGGCACGATACAGATGACCGCCAATAAGCCCGATCCGCCCGGAATCTTGAATTTATAGTCTTCCTGGGGGATTTTCTTTCTCAATACAATTGCAGAGATATAAACCAGGATATAGGATGCTACCAGCATGGTCACGTCCAATATGATAATAAAACCAAAGGGCAGCATGCACAGAAGCAGGCACACAACAGCAACGGTCGAGATCGCAACATATGGAACGCCATGCTTTTTGTCACATTTGACCAGTATCTGCGGGGCGAGATAGTCATCTGCCAAAGAGAAAAATCCCCTCGACCCGGATGCGATGTATGTATTGAAAATGGAACACTGGGCTAAAATGGCAATGATGACGAAAATTACACCAAAGGCCGGTCCCCAGAAAGTCGCCACCACATCACCGTATCCGACGCCGTCGCCGTCAGGTGTCCAGTTTTGCCACTGTCCCAGCGAACCCAGGCTGGCAATCGTAGGGATGATATAAACGGCCGCGATCAGCGGCACTGTAATCAAGGTTGCCTTGGGAATGACCTGTGGATTGGAAACTTCTCCCGCAATGGTTGACATGGATTCATAGCCCGAATACATCCACATGCCGATGGAAATGCCTCCGGCAATCAGGAAAAACCAATCGCTGATACCGTTTGTTTCTGTGGCCGTCATCTGGAAGGAAACGTCGGTTCCCTCTCCCCAATGGAGGAATCCACAGATCGCAACCAGTCCAAAGGCTGCCATGACCAGAATGGACAGGATCGTGCTTACAACTCCGATATCTTTCACACCTCGGATATTGATATAAACGAAAACAAGAATGATTGTGGCTTTCAATAAAAATTCTTCCGGCCTGCTGAAATTCCATTGTGAAGAGGCATAGCCGCCGGCCAGCACCACATAAGAAACCATATCAATATAAATCGAAACCGTCCTCCACCAACCTGCTTGAAACCCCCAAAATTCTCCAAGGGCTTCCTGTACCCATTTGTAATACCCGCCTTCCTGGGGCCTGGCCGAACCCAGCTCCGATGCCACAAGACTAAAGGGCAGCGCCCAAATCAAAGGCAGAACACAAAGGATTACAATCGTCAAGCCCGGACCGCAGGCGGGAATGATTTCCTCAATTCCATAGCACCCGGCGGCCACTAAGCAAAAAATCATAAATACCACCGTCGAAACTTTTATGTCATGTTTCTTCAGCCCATGATCTCCCACTTCAGCTGCCATCTTTTTTTGAACTTCCGACATAGCTCTAACCTCCTGACAATATATTTAAAACACAATAGGATTATAAAGCTTTCAAAATTTTTTGACAATATTTCTTTCATATGATGATATATTGCGCTTTTAAATGTTGATTCTAATTTAAAAATCACATTTCATCAATAAATACATCATTTCATATGGATCATAAAGGTAAGTAAATCATCCTCCAAGTAAGATTCCAACGTAAGATTGCGCCTTTTCACAATATCCCAAATATTGGCCATCCCGTAGCCTCGATTGCGGCCCTTTGTGCTGAACCCCTGTTTAGTTGCTTTCTTTATCATGCTTTTGCTGAAATCATCCTTGACATAGTTGGTTACTTCTAGGTAGTCCTCTTCCAGACAAATTGCTGCATACCTTTTATATCCCGTTAATTCTTCTGCCGCTTCAAAGGCGTTGTTTAAAAGGTTTGCCAACAGTTGGTTCAGCTCGCTTTCGGACAGATCATAGACGGGAAAAGGCCTTGTTATATAGTAATCAAACTTGATATCGCGGGCTTTGGCAATTCTTGACATTTTCAGAATATACGCGGCAACAACGGAATTATCGCTGATAATGCTTCTTCGGCTTTTGCGGCTTTTATTTGCCTCAGTGATGCTTTCCGCGTATTCAATAATCTGCTCCCTGCATTCAGGGCCGTTTCTTTCTGCGATGCCGATGATTGCATTGAGTTGGTTTTTGTACTCATGCTCCCGTTTATTCAGCTCTTCCGCCAAGTCTTTCAAATGCTCCCCGTACTCACGAATGACTTTGATTTCCTTCTCTTTATGTAAAATATCCACAAAATATTTGATCAAAAACAAATTCATGATAAAGTAGAGAACAGCTAAAAACGAGGTTTTATAATACCCTTCCCAGAACATCATCGAGTTGTCTAAAAATATATTTGACAGCATCACGATGGGGACAGCCATGCTTATGGAGACGATCATGACATAGTTTCGTTTGTTCTGCAGGGTGGCGCTGACTTTCCTGGCAAGACGGTTATCCGTATGCAGAATCAAGTTGCAGAGGATTATTATGGCAAGAAGGCCCGACATGACATAGGAAATTCCCTCCATGTCATAATTTCTGCCAAGGAGCCAGAGGATGCCTGTAACAATCAATTCCAGTAAAAAGGTGGCGGCAGTCCCAAATATTAAATTGCCCACCAGCTCAGAAAGCTTTGCCGGTGATGATAGTTTGAGCATAACTACGCATAGAAATAAAAAAATGACAGGGATAAAAGAAGCTTCAAAATAGTCCAAAACAGAAACAAGAAATGATACGCACAGGCTCCCTAGCAGCAGGATCCTGACTTTTATCCGGCCTTCCCCGCCAAGGATGCTGCTGAAACTGAAGATGGACAACACTTCTAAAAAGGAGCGCAGCCAATAAATGCACCAGCTGACAGAAAGGTCGATCATCCTTCATCATCCTTTCTGTCATTTATTGCAGCAAAAACACTGTCCTTATAAGTCTTTGACAGCATACATTTCGTGCTGTCTGTTTGTTTGATATCTTTAAAAAGGATCTCCCAGGACCGGTAATCGATCTTTTTAATTTGATCAACTTTTCGGATATTCACCGCATAGGATTTATGACATCGCAGGAAATCAGGCGAATCTACCGTTTCGATAAAAGCGTCAAATTTCATTTTGACGCCGCTTATCGTTCGATCCGCCAGATAGACAGTGATCGTCCTCCCGCTTATTTCTGCGAATAAAATATCATCGTATTTTACGATAAAAATATCTTCTTTTGTTTCGAGAAAAACAACTTTCTCTTTCTCCAAAGCCGGCCTACTATTTCTGTTCTTTTGCCGGACGAGCCCTTTAAGCAGAGGTTTCATCACCTGATTGAAGGTGCTCCGCATAAAGGGTTTTTTAATATAATCATAGCAGTGGTATTTTCTGTGGGCCATCAGCGGGTTGGCGTCGGTCCCTGTAATGAATACGATTGGCAGCAGCGAGCCTTCTTCCATATTTCTGATTCGGTTGGCCAGAGAAAATCCGTTCATATCCGGAAGTTCCACATCCAGCAGAACAAGGTCGATCTGGCTTTCGTGGATCATTTCCAGCGCTTTAAAGGCTTTTCCCGCTTTATAAATGTTCAGCCCCGTGTCCAGTTCTTTCAAACTATCACATACATATTCCATATCATCGTAATTATCTTCTACCACCAAAAGATTTAGTGCTGCTCTTTCCCCGGCGGCGGTTTGATCTGTTTCCGATTTCCTCATACTTTGTCCTTCACACCGGCTTAAAACGATAGCTCCGTCCGATTGATCAAATCCATCTGAAGCGGTTTTCCCAGCTCTACGAAGTATGCGCTGTATCCGGCTACCCGAACCAGCATATCCTTGTAGTCCTCCGGTTTTTTCATCGCCGCTCTCATCATTTCCGTACTCATGATATTGAACTGGCAATGCATGGCTTTTTTGGCGAAATAGGTATCAATAAAACTGATCAGGTTTTCCCGGCCTGTTTTGCCCGCCACGCATTCAGGCGGAAACTTCCAGTTGAGCAGCGTCCCGTTGGTGGCTCTGCTGTGGTCCACCTTTGTCACCGAGTTGGAAATGGCGGTGGGTCCGTAGATATCGTGGGAAGCGGCGCTGGTATGCACCGGCCCCATATTGTCGGAAAGAGGTTCCCGGCTTTTTCTTCCGTCCAGAGATGCTCCCAGATCCAGGCCCAGTCCCACGTTGGCGTTTACCGTATATACGCCCGGGCAGAAGGTTCCGCCTCTGGGATTTTTCCGCCCTTCAATGTTGCGGCAGTAGCAGTTGAATACTTCTTTAAAGAAGTTATCCGCATAATCATCATCATTGCCATAGTGATGAACCTTGCTGCTGTTAACAAGGGCATAGAGCACGTCGTGGCCGTCCCAGTTATCCCGGATTGCCTGCAGCAGCTCTTGGCCGGTATATCTGCCTTCATCAAAGACCAGCTGGCTGATTACGGACAGGGTGTCGGCGCAAGTGGCGATTCCGCTGGCCTGGGGTCCGGTGAAATTATATCTGGCTCCCCCTTCGGAAAGGTCTTTGCCCTTATCAATGCAATCATTGAAAAATGCCGACGCGTATGGAAGCGGCTTTCGCTCTCTGTGGGCCTCGTCGATCACATTAATTCCCTGACACATCTGGTCTGTCCAGAATTTCATCTGTTTATCAAAGCTCTCCAGCACTTGGCCGATATTCTGGAAATCCGCCAGGCTGCCGGTATCGGGCCCCAGGGTCCTTCCTATGGCAGCGCATTTGGCATATCTGGGACACTGGTCGCTGCAATCGATGCAGGCTCCGCCGTTGAGAGCCAGCTCCATGACTTTGGCGATATTCATATAGGCAGAATCATGGAATCCGTATTCATAACCGGGCAGATCCGGCTCCACGCATCCCACCACTTCATAATTTCGCGCTTCTTTCAAAGTCATGCCTTTTTTGAGCATGACCTCAATGGTAGGCACGTCATTGAAGAGCTTGGGATGTCCATATCCGGCCCGGATGCATTCCACAGCCTTTACTTTCAACTCATACGGTGTGTTTTCATGCATTCTAACGCATACCCACGGGTTCATCATTCTGGTGTGAGCCGATGCCTCCAAAAGCATGAAGGTCAGGTCGTTGGAAGCGTCGTTTCCATCCTCGTTTACGCCTCCAATGGTCAGGCTTTCTCCGCCCCAGCCGCGGCCGCTTCTCACCTCTACCGTCATCTTATCCTTCAGCTTGGACGGATTTCCGGTCTTAACATAGGCTGTTTCCAAAAGCTCTTGGGCGAATTCCTTGGTGATCACACCCTGCTCCATATCTTTTTTGTAGTAGGGATACAGCCATTGGTCCATTCTTCCATAGGAGATGGAATGGCCGTTGGATTCGATCTGGGTAATAGTGGTAGCAAAATGCCACAGCTGGACGGCCTGCCACATGGTCCTGGCCGGTCCGCCCGCGATCTGATTGCAGTTTTCCGCGATTTGCAGCAGCTCTTGTTTTCTGCCAGGGTTTTGCTCCCTTTCCGCACGTGAGGCGGCTAATTGGGCGTACCGCCTAATATATGCGCAGGCCGCCTTCAGCTCGATCTCCATGGCCTGGTAAAAGTCACGTTTTTCCTCAAAATCGGCATCGCCGGAGTCCAGGGTTTCCAGTTTCTGCCGTACCTGGGCCAGATAACCGTCATAACCTTGTTCCAGAAGCTGAGGATAATCCAGAACAAAATGACCTACTCCCGCAAAGTGGTAAAGATTGGTCATGTAAACCTTTTTGCCCAGCTCGCTGCCCTTTTTCTCATCCTCGGTCAGACGGGCATTCACCAAGTCTTCTACCGTTTTGCCTCTCCAAAATTCCAGGATCTCCAGAAGCTCGTCCCGGTCCTCGTCTGTGATATAGAATTTATCGTGGGCTCGCTGGTCGAAGGGGTGATGCTTCAATTCATCGATGATCCATTTTACGGAAAACTCCGGATAAATGGGTGCTGCTTTGGCTGGAGCGGCTACTTCCCCTACGATCAGTTCTTCATCGTAAAGATCGATGGCCACATGCTCCAGTATATTTTCCAGCGCATAAGCGGTTTTCAGCTTTGCGGACATATCAGGGTTGTTTTTGTATACTTCTGTAATCAGCCGGGCCCTTTGTATATCGATATTGAATTCCCGGTCGAGGAATTGTTTCCGGAGCCGGTTTACCCGTCCGTAAGGGGAAAAATCGTCGTGGCCTACCCGGTAGCCAACTCCGTAGCTCTGGTCGTAGCGCTCTGTACCGCACGGTTTCACTTGGTTCATTTTATCATTCTCCTATCTCTTTGGCAGTCGATCCGACCATACATTTGACGCCTCTGCCATTAAAATACTTCGCTAATTCTTCTATATGCTGCTGGAACTGATTCCGGTCCAAATCCACACCGCTCATGGGATAAGGCCTGCCCAGGGAAGCGTATTTTTCTTCTCCCAGGCGCATGAAGGCCAGCAGTTGGAGCAGCATGACCCGGTTTCCCAGCTCATTTTGTATAAAATCGCAGGTTGCTCGAATATTCTCCCAATGGTCATTGACTCCCGGGATCACCGGAATACGAATTATCAGTTCTTTTCCCTGCTGAGACAATTTTTTTAAGTTTTCCAGAATCCTTTCGTTGGAAATTCCTGTATGCTGCTCGTGAATCCGGGCATCCATATGCTTGAGATCGGTAATCACCAGGTCCGTATGGGGCAGAACCCTTTCGATCACCCTCCAGTCCGTACAAAAAGTGGATTCCAGACAGGTATGTATCTGATTTTCATGGCAGCGCTCAAAGAGTTCGGCAACAAATTGGCTATGGAGCAGGGGCTCGCCGCCGGAAACCGTCACCCCGCCCCGGGAACTGCGGTAATACTCTTCATCCCGCAGAATGATATCCATGGCTTCATCCACGGTCATTTCCTGTCCCCATTGCTTGATGGCATCCGCCGGACACTGGCCGCCGCATTCCATACAGTTGATACACTTGGTGCGGTCAATGGAAACCAGTTTGTTTTCTTTGAATACCAGGCTGCCCGGAACCGGACAAACCCTTTCACAAAACCCGCATTTGTCAGCTCCCAGACATTTGGAAGCATAGACTCCCGGAACAATGGATCCCGACTGGCTTTCCGGGTTGCCGCACCATCTGCAGGACAGCGGGCAGCCTTTCAGAAACAGTTCTGTGCGAATTCCAGGGCCGTCGTGGATGGTAAAACGCTGTATATTAAAGACAATGGCTTTTTTCGTCATACACTGCTAACCTTTCTATTTTCAGTCTGTAAAGCCGCTCATTAGAGAAACGCACAAGGCATGCCTGCTACGCATTTTCCGCAGACTTCGCTGCCTGTATCTTCAGCAGGCTGTCCGGCGGCGGAAGCGTAGGAATTTCCGTATCCAGTATAGATTTGGGCGTTTTCCCGGCAGACTTGAAAGCACCGCTCCCGATCAAATCCTTCCCGGGTCAGAGCTCCCGACGGGCATCGGTCCGTGCAAAGCCCGCATTTTCCAGATCGTTTGTAAAGGCAAAGTTCTTCTTCCATCGGACGGTCAGGCGGGACGTCCAGGTCGGTGACAATCGTGTTAATTCGGCCGCAGCAGCCTTTTTTGGTGATCAGCATATTGTTGAGCCCAAAGGTACCGAGGCCAGCCTCATAGGCGATATGTCGCTGCGACCAATTGCTGATCAGCTGCTCCCGGTTGAATGCTCCCGCTTCCTGGGAAACGGCGGCCCGATAGCCTTTATCCGCCAGAATTTTAATCAGATAGCGGTTCAGTTCCACAAACATGGCGTTGGTTTCTTCGTAGGCAAGGGCCCACTGGGGCGATGCGATTCCATGTCCAATATTGGTCTCTGCCATTTCCTTTTGAAAGGGAACAAAATATGCCAGGATCACCGTCGGATTTGGGATCACGTCGCTTCCGGAGGCATGCTGCAGCGAAATTACCTGCTTGAGCCGGCTCAGATCCGCATCCGCGAAGCCTGCAAGCGGCTCTCCCCATTTTGTCTCGATCTTTTTTTCATAACGACGGATGAATCCTTGGATTTCATTCCTGAGAAATTTTTTCATTTATGGCACCTCCGCCCTTTATTTTACCAAAAAATATGACAAAGCGAAAGGTTCGCTTTGTCATTATTATGAATACTGGTTTTCATTTTTGGTTTTTTTACTCGATCTCCCACTGTTCCAAACTTGTATGGAGCAATTCATGGGACCGTTTGGATAGAGGTTTGCCCAGATATTCCTCGTACGTCATCTGTACTGCAGGGTTCTCATGGGAAAAACGGCTATCAGCCACACTGTCCAGGCCGTAAAGAATTTTTCCTCTGTCCGCAGCCATGTCCGCACCGTCTTGAATCGGCTGACCGCCGCCGCCGGCGCAGCCGCCCGGGCAGGCCATGATTTCCACAAAATCGTAGCTGACCTGGCCGCTCTTGATGGGTTCCAGCAGTTTTCTGGCATTGCCCAGACCGCTGACAACAGCCACATGCACCGGCACGCCTTCAATTTCAAAGACGGAAGATTTCCATCCTTTCGGGCCTCGGACTCTTTTAAAGGCATCCGGCTTTGAGTTTTTGCCGGTAATCAGATAATAGGCGCTGCGCAAAGCAGCTTCCATGACTCCGCCGCTGGCTCCGAATATCAGACCGGCGCCTGTTCCCTGTCCAAACATTTCATCAAAGGTTTCGTCTTTCAGATCCTCTGCTTTGATTCGGTCGGCGCGGATCATCCGGCTCAGCTCCCTTGTTGTCAGCACCAGATCCACATCTTTTTCCATTCCTGTATCGTTAACCTGCCTTACATCGCATTCGAATTTTTTCGAAACACAAGGCATGATGGAAACGCAGAATATTTTCTCCGGATCCAGCCCCAGCTTCCGGGCGATGTACGTCTTGGACATAGCTCCGAACATCTGCTGCGGCGACTTGGCCGTTGACAAGTATTCCACGAATTCCGGATACTGACTGCGCACGAAACGCAGCCATCCCGGGCAGCAGGAAGTGAACATGGGCCATTTATTGTCGTTCTTATTTTGGAATTTTTCCAGAAATTCGCTTCCTTCTTCCATGATCGTCAGATCGGCTGTGTAGACGGTATCGAATATGTAATCAAATCCCACTTGGCGCAGCGCACTGACCAATTTTCCAGTGGTACTCTCCTCTTTGCCCAGTCCGATTCCTTCTCCCCAGGCTGTGCGCACAGCCGGAGCAATCTGGACCATGGTGATTTTTTCAGGATCCGCCAGAGCTTCAAAGACTTTATCCACATCATCTCTTGCCCGCAGCGCGCCCACCGGACAATGGGTAATGCATTGGCCGCACAGAGAGCAATCCGCTCCCTGAATAGGTATATTGCCGCTCACTTCCACGGTAGTCCGAAAGCCGCTTCCCGACACATTCCACACCTGCATGTCCTGGATCTTATCGCATACTTGGATGCAGCGCATGCACTTGATACATTTGGAAGCTTCCCGGATCATGGGGAACCGCTTGTCCCACCGGTTGCGCTCCGCAATCAATTCGTAGGGGATTTCCAAAATTCCCAAATCATTGGCGATTGTCTGCAAAGAACAGTTTCCGCTGCGGACACAAGTCGCGCATTTGCCGTCGTGGTCGGAAAGGATCAGCTGCACATTAATTTTTCGTGTCGCGCGGACTCTGGGGCTGTTGGTGTAGATCACCATTCCCTCTTCTGCCGGTGTATTGCATGCTGTAACCAGCTTTTCCATGCCTTCCAGCTCCACGATGCAAACTCTGCATGCTCCAATGTCGTTGATATCCTTCAGGTAGCACAGGTGCGGAATCTCAATGCCCACTTCCCGGGCAGCCTGCATGATGGTAGTACCTTCCGGCACGGTTACCTTTTGGTCGTTTATCGTCAATTTTACCATTTTTCCACTCTCCCCCCTTTAAAAGATCCGAAGCCGAAGTAATCGCACCGCAGGCAGCGGGATGCCTCTTGGGCAGCTTCTTCCGCAGTCATACCCTGTTCAATCGCCAGGAAGTCATTGCCCCGTTCTCTTGCATAGCGCAGCTTCAGTTCCATTCTTCCGCAAGGTTTTTTGTCCATGATCCGCGGTTCCGGAATCTGAACATCTACCTCGATCTCATGATGGTAACCCAGATAATTATCGATATTGGCTGCCGCGACTTTTCCCGCGGCAATGGCATTGATCGCAGTGGATGGTCCTGTTACGCAGTCCCCGCCGGCAAAGACCCCTTCCATGGTCTCGATCTGGCTGGAGCTGCTGGCGGAAATACTGCCTTTTGCTACTGGAACGCCGCAGTTTTCGAAACTGTGCGATTCAATTCCTTGTCCAATGGCGGAAATGATAATCTGGCAGGGGATACATTCCTCTTCCGCCTGCGCGTCGATAGGTCTGGGACGCCCGGAGTTGTCCGCTTCCCCGGCAAGCTGGGGTTTTACCCACAAGGCTTTGACTCTGCCTTCCTGGGTGGATTCGATTTTTGCCGGAGCTTTCAGCTGAAGAAGATCGCAGCCTTCGGCAATGGCGCCTTCGATCTCCTCATCCAAGGCGGTCATATCGTTTCGCCGGCGCCGATATACAATAGTCACTTCTGATGCTCCCAGCCGTTTTGCTGTCCGTGCCACATCCATTGCCACATTGCCGCCGCCGATTACGGCGACCGCTTTGTTTTTAAAATCCGGCATCGCATCATCGCCGATGCCCCGCAGCATCTCCACGGCCGGAATGACTCCTTTTGAGAATTCGCCTTCAATTCCCATTTCCTTATAGGTATGTGCTCCGATTCCGATATATACGGCATCATATTCTGCCCGGATGGCCTGAATGTTTTCTGCGTCATTTACATCAAAATCTGTCTTGACTTCAACGCCCGCAGAAAGGATCGCATCGATGTCATACTGGAGACGCTCCCTCGGCAGCCGGTAATTGGGAATTCCATATCGGAGCATCCCTCCCAGCTGACTGCGTTTTTCAAACACTGTCGCTTTATGCCCCATGATGGAAAGAAAATATGCCGCCGAAAGTCCTGTGGGTCCGCCGCCGATAATAGCCACCCGTTTTCCGGTATCGTCCATTTTTTCCGGTACTTCTACCGGTCCGCTGTTATCAACCGCATAACGCTTCAAGCCCCTGATATTGATGGGCGCATCGATCAGATTTCTTCTGCATCTGGCTTCGCACGGATGCTCGCAGATCAATGCGCATACGGTGGGAAAGGGATTGTCTTTCCGAATCAGCCTCACTGCGTCCTCGTATCGGCCTTCCAGTACCAGCGCGCTGTATCCCGGAACGTCCACGCCGGCCGGGCAGAGAGCCACGCAGGGCACCGGCTGTTTTCCCTTCTGTATGTCTTCGGTACAGCGGTTGCGCAAGGCATGCTCCTCATAGTCGTCCCGAAAACCAGAAAGTCCCCGCAGCACCATATTGGCCGCTTCCGTGCCAATGGCACAGTCGGCAGAATCGCGTATGGCGACAGCCGTATTTTCAATTAAATCCAGTGTATCCAAAGAAGTTTCTTCGCTCAAATCCAGAAGGTCATCGATCAGGTTCAGCATCTGCCCCAGTCCCACTCTGCAGGGAACGCATTTGCCGCAGGTTTGTGCATGGCACAACTTTAAAAAAGATGCTGCCATATCCACCGGGCACTGTCCCGGCGGACTGGCAACAATTCTCCGCTCCAGGTCCTGATACAGGCCCTCTATTACCATTTGTGACTGGTCTCTCGTTTTAATATCAAGTCTGCTCATCAAAACTCCTTTCATTTTCGCATTATTCCTAAAATACATAATTATCAGAATATATTGCTTTATATCATATCTTCTTTTTTCTTTCATGTAAAGAGTGATTTTTATTTTTCTCTGGATTTTGTGAAAAAAAATACAAGGCTGCCAGCGGCAGCCCTGCTTGGGTTGATCGGATTATAAATTAAAGATCGTAATACATGTCAAATTCCATCGGTGTCGGCATTAAGCTGTGCTTTTTGGTCTCCGCCCGCTTATTGATCAGCCAGATTTCGATGAGCTTTTCCGGGAACACGCCGCCTTCGGTGAGGAAAGCGTGGTCTTCTTCCAGAGCATCCAGTGCTTCGTCCAGAGTTCTCGGCAGGCTCTTGATCTTTTTCTTTTCTTCTTCGGTCAGATTGTAAAGGTTGATGTCATATGGACCATACCCTTCCGCTACCGGATCGATTTTGTTCTTGATTCCGTCGCATCCCGCCATCAGAATGGCAGAGAAGGCGTAATACGGGTTGCAGGTGCCGTCCGGGTTGCGGATTTCAAAGCGCTTTTTGTCCGGATCCTTGGCGTATGCAGGAACACGGATGACCGAGCTTCTGTTGGCTGTGGCAAAACCGATGGTAACCGGAGCTTCATATCCCGGTACCAGACGCTTGAAGGAGTTGGTGCTGGGGTTGGTGAAGGCGCACAGCGCGCGAATATGTCTTAAAATACCACCCATGAAATAGAGCGCTTCCTGGGAAAGCTGGGAATACCCGTCTTTATCGTAGAAGAGCGGTTCTCCTCCTTTGAACAGCTGCATGTGGACGTGCATACCGTTGCCGGCCTCATCAAAGATTGGCTTGGGCATGAAAGTCGCTGTTTTTCCCTCAGCAATGGCTTCATTTTTAATGAGATATTTGGTCATCATTGTCTTATCGGCCATTTCCGTTACAGAACCGAATTCCACTTCGATCTCAAGTTGTCCCGGTCCTCCAACTTCGTGATGGTGGTACTTGACGCGGATTCCCTGCTTTTCCATCAGCATGCAGACCCTGCTTCTGAAATCATAAAGCACGTCCTGCGGGGGCGCCATGTGATAGCCGCCCTTGTGGGGCATCTTGTATCCCAGGTTAAAGTCCCGGTCCTCTTTATTCCATTCGGCCTGCTCCGTATCAATATAATAGCTGGATTCATTGGGCGCGGTGGAATAGCTTACGTGGTCAAATACATGGAACTCATATTCCGGTCCGATTTTCATCTCATCAGCAATGCCCGACTCCATCAGATAGTTTTCTGCGTGTTTGGCTACATTTCTTGGGTCCTGGTCAAAGGGCCGGTTGTTGGGCACATCGATCACATATACATCGCCGATCATGGCCAGAGTCGGGATTTCCATGAAAGGATCGACATAAGAAGTCGAAAGATCCGGGATAAATACCATATCGCTCTTTTCTACCGGCGCAAAACCATAGTTGCTTCCGTCAAACCCAATACCGTTTTTAAAGGTATCTTCTGTAAAACGATCTACAGGAATTGTCAGGTGCCTCCATCTGCCGTTTAAGTCGATCATCATAAAATCGACCATCTGAATTCGCTTTTCTTCTATAAATCGTTTTGCTTCTACGAGTGAATTAAACATGCAAAGTTCTCCTTTTACTTAATCTATCATATTTTTTCCGACCCTTTCAGTATATATTCCCTGAACCTGGATTGTCAATTCTTTTGCAGTGTATAATTCAGCCAGAAGCACGTCTTTTTTGTTTTCACCCTACTTTTGGCTGCCCATCCTGCTGAATCGGGTTCTTTGACAAATCCATCTTGTCCGCAGGTATAATCTTGGTCTTTTTCACGATCTTGCGGATCACATACAGGGCGATAAAGATCGGCAGGCCGATATAAGCTACCAGCACTCCGTACCAATCGACCCCGGAAGAAGTAAAGGCATAGTAGCCCTGACCCAAAATAACCGCCGTGCAGATGATGAGCGAATACCAGGTTCCGAAAGGATATAATTTGCTCTTGTACTTCAGTTCTGCCAGGTCTTTTCCCTGCACCTTGAATCCTTTCCTGAACCTCAGGTGGCAGATGCAGACTCCGAACCAGGTTAAAAATCCGGTCAGACCGGTGGCATTATAAAGCCAGGTGTATACGGCGCTGTCGCTGTCCAGGGAAGTGAGGAAACACAGGCAGGCGGTAAGCGCAGTAAAGAACACCGCAAATACAGGCACGCCGCTTTTGCTGACCTTTCCCAGGAACTTTGGTGATTTGCCCGACTCGGACATGGAGTACAACAGCCGGCTTGCCGAATACAGCGTGGAGTTTCCGCAGGATAGGATCGATGTGAGGATGACTGCGTTCATCACTGAAGCCGCCATTGCGATGCCGCTCTTTTCAAAGATAATGGTAAAGGGGCTTACGGCTACGTTATCGATGTCTGCATTGAGCAGATCCGGGTTGGTGTAAGGAATCAATGTCGCTACGACAAAAATTGCTCCTATGTAAAACAGCAGAATCCGCCAGAATACACTGTTGATCGCTTTGGGAACGGTCTTTTCCGGGTTGACGCATTCTCCGGCTGCAATGGCCGTAGCCTCTACACCGACAAAAGAAAATCCGGCTACCATGAAAATGCTGAATACTGCAAAGCCTCCTCCAACAAAGGGTGCTTCATCCAGGGTCCAGTTGCTGAAGCCCGGGCTTTCAGACTGAAATACACCGATGATCATCAGCACGCCTACGACCAGGAAAATAATGATGGTTACTACCTTGATTCCGGCGAACCAAAATTCAGCTTCTCCGAAAATCCCGGCGGAAAACATATTCAGCGCCAATAATAAAACGATAAAGATCGCGCTCCACATAACAGAAGAGCTGTTGGGGAACCAGAATTTCATGACGATCGCCGAAGCCACCAGCTCGGTTGCAACCGTCATTGCGCTGCAATACCAATAGTTCCAGCCCATGGCAAAGCCAAAGGCCGGGTCGATGTAATCCGTGGAATAGGTTTCAAAAGCTCCCGGAACCGGCCGGTAGGTGGCCATCTCACCCAGGGCCGTCATTACGAAGTAGACCGCGATTCCGATGATGGCATAAGCCACCATGCTGCCTCCCGGTCCGGCCGTACTGATGGACGATCCGGTGGCGACAAAGAGTCCGGTCCCGATCGCTCCGCCGATGGCAATCATGTTCATCTGCCTCGGCTTCAGCTTTCGCTGCAATTTGTTGTTTTCTTTGTTCTCACTCATATAAGTTCTCCTTTCTGTGAGAGCCCGTCATCTTGCACCAGGGACGGATCATCCAGGATCAGCGAGACCGCTTTATTGAGAATCCGCGGCGTCCGCTGGAACAGGTCCTCTTTGCAGACCCGCTCTGTCAATTTGTGAAAGTCTTTGCCCCAGGGGCCGATGTTCATGCAAGGCATGGAGATCTGTTCAATCTCTGCCACCGGTATGCTGTAGAATTCTCCCAGCAGGGGCATGGAATTCTCCAGGGCCTCCAATGTTTTGCTGCCTTCTCTGATGCTGGTATAACTCAAATCGGATATTCCCGTGTAAAAATATTCTTTTGTATAGTGCTGTCCATAGTTCTTCCAGATGTAATCGTCCAGATCGTCCGCCAGGTTTTTCACCGATTCGTCCAGCCGGTCAAAATACAAGTTGGAAACATTGGGATAATAGGGGGGGATCAAGCCATATACAACCCGCGGGGACAAATCTTCAATGTAGTCGAATACGAATTCCACCAGAGCGAAATTGCTTTCAATTAAATTTATCGTTCCTTCCCGCATGCTCTGGGAAAGATGGGCGACCTTTTTCTGATAATGACCGCGGAATGTGTCGCCATACGCGGCAGCCGCTTCTTCGCACAGACTGTGAAAGTCCATGACCCGAACGTTCCAGGGCAGCTCTTTTGCTACAGGCTCCGCCACTTGGCAAAAGCGGGCATAGCTTTCGTTCATCTCATCCAAAACCTTGCAAAACGCCTGCGTACACACATGCTCTACTTTCTCCATCACCTCCGCCGGAGTCTGATTCAGCGTGAGAATGCTGAAGCATCCAGATGCAGAAAGGGGCATGGAAACGTCGTACTGCTTCTTGCTGTCTTTCAGGTAGAGCCAGGTCGGCGGCGGCGCGCTTTCTTTTCCTACCACATCGCTGAAGTCCATATTCAATTCGGTATTTCTTACGATCTCGCTCATCAGGTTCAATGGGTTAAAGCCTTCGAATACTTTTCCGATGTGGGAAAGGTAACCCCGCACATAAACGAAAGGCATCACCTTGCCCACCGAGCCTTCGGAAAAAATCCCTTTTGTGAAATCTTTCCGCTGGTGGGGCTCTGAATTGATCATGATCTTATAATTGAGATGATAGGTTTCCTTCAGTTCAGCCAGAAGCTTTACGGCAGCCCGCATCCCTGCGGAAAGGTTTTCTTCATCAGGAACTGCGATGACAATCACGTTGCCTTTAAAGTCCTTTATCTCGCTGTAGCGCTGCAAAAGGGCAAGCTGTATGGAGCCTCCGCCTTTCATATCAGCCGTTCCCCGGCCAAAGAGGAAGGTCCCTTCTTCCAGATCTTTTTTTGCATCCTTTGGCAGGGAATCCTTTATTTTATACAGCTCCTGTTCCAGCTCGTCGGGGGAAAATGCATAGGATTTCAGCAATTTAAAATCCTCGACCTCCACCACGTCATTGTGGTGCACGAAAACAACCGTGTCATCCCCCGTTCCTTTGACCATGCTGTAGCATACCGCACGATCGAAGGAATCTCCCGGTATGGGCCAGGTGCCGAAATACTTAGGATGTGTCTTAAAATATGGGATTTCCGATAGATAGTCCATGAGGAATTGTTCCGCCTCTTTTTCCCGCTCTGTACAAGTAAAGCTTTGTGTCTTTATGTAGCGATACAGAAGATCGCGGATGTCCTGATCGATTTCTTGTAAAATGTCTTTTTTATCTCCCATTACGCAATTTTGCCTTTCTTTTATAGTCTTGTAATCGGGCAGGTCAGGCAGGTCGGACCGCCGGTACCCCGATAGGAAAGTTCTTTTCCCTCATAGGTCATAACCGTAAGACCCAGATCCTTGAGCTTTTTCTCTATTTTGGAACAGCCCTTGATGAGGATCACTTTTCCCGGTTCCAGAGCCAGCAAATTGGTCCCCAGATAATCGTATTCATCATCGTCGGCTTCAATGAGCATGAATCCTTTTTCCAACAGATATTCTCTGAAGAAAACAGGCATGAACTTGGAGTAAACCACGGCCTTATCCGTGTCTACAAAGCTGATGATGCTCATCAGGTGGAGACAGGCATCTTCTCCTTCTCCATGAGGCATGGGAACGATGATGTATTCATCGACAAGATCTTTTGTCAGTTCTTTGAACTGGCGGATTCCTTCATCATTGGTCCGATAGCCTCTGCCGATGGCGACTGTCTTTTCATCGATCCACAGAACATCTCCCCCCTCCATTTTTCCAGGTGCTTTAATTTCGCCCAGAGTGGGAACGCCGATGCTCTCCAGATATGCCTTCGTGGCCAGATATTCTTTGCTGCGGAGCGCTTTTCCCATCGGGAAATAAATGGCGCCTTTCTTGGTGATCTTCAGCGGGTCATGGGTATAGATGGAATCCAATCCCGTGCGATCATCCTGGGGAAGGTAGTAGACATTTTCTACATTTTCTTTGATATATTTCTCAAATACTGCATATTCTTTCAACACTGTTTCATAATCGGGACAGCCGAAATACTTGAACTCCTCCCAGGTTTTGTTGAGATTTTCCTGGCTGATAAAGGCTTGTTCTGGTTTCTTAATTAAAATCGACTCTATTTTTCCTACCATAGATTGACAACCGTATTTCATTTTTATACCTCCAAATGTTTTTTTATATACTATATACAAGTTCTATGCCAACATCCGCACACTTGCAAAACAGCCCCAATTCCCCTAATATAGCGGTTTTTTCCTCTTTAACAAAATCTTGAAAGATCAAAAACGAAAAAAATCTTGCGCATCAACGCAAAATTTCTTTCGTTTTAGTAAGAATTCTTTTCAATTTGATATTTCTCCATTTTATATCTCAGCGCCTGCCTGCTGATATGGAGCTGCTTGGCCGCTTGGGTTACGCTGGATGTCTCACTGAGGATTTGATGTAAAATGGCTTTCTCAAAATCGCCCACAATCTCATTGATGTTTCTGTTTTGCGCCAGCTCTTTTCGCCACTTGCTCGTTTCCGCACTTCCGGCTTCCGGCGTTTTTTTATCATAGATGAGATGTTCCGGAATATCCCGGACCGTAATCTCATCGGATTTTGCCATATGAAAACCGTATTCAATCACATTGCGCAGTTCCCGCACGTTACCGGGCCAATGGTAGCTCATCAACATCTGCATCGCCAGCTCGCTGCAGCCTCGAATCTGTTTGCCGTTGTGGCTGTTGTAATAGTTTATATAATAATCCGCCAGCAGAGGGATATCTTTCTTCCGATCTCGCAGAAGCGGCAGCCGAATCTGAATTACGCCCAGCCGGTAATAGAGGTCGCGGCGAAGCTCCTGTGCTTCCAAAATATCTTTCGGTTCCCGGTTTACCGCCGATACAATGCGCACGTCGATTCGCCGTTCTGTTTCTTCTCCAACCCGCCGAATCTTATGTTCTTCCACAGCCTTTAGAATTTTTCCCTGGAGGGCGATATCCATGGAATTGAGTTCGTCCAAAAACAGTGTCCCGGTGTGGGCCGTTTCCAACAGCCCTTTTCTGTTTTCCGCACCTGTATAACTGCCTCTGACCGTCCCAAACAAGGTGCTTTCCAGAAGTCCTGCAGGGATCGCCGAACAGTTTTGGGAAACAAAGGGTCCTTTTGCCCGCATGCTGTGGCTGTGAATGGCCTGAGCTGCCAGTTCTTTGCCTGTACCCGTATCGCCGATGACCATGACCGGGGATTCACCGGCAGCTGCCCGCAGAATCTGCTCCTTAACTTCTATCATATGGGGATCCTGTGTTACCATGTCATCCAGACAGTAGTATCCATCCTCGCTGCCCTGCGGCTTTTCCCGCTTGTTGATCCGTTTGCTGGCCGGCTCGCCGTCAGGGCTCAGCATAATGGTCCCTTCCACAGCGCCGATGATCTCGCCGTTGAGCTCTATGGGATAGGTGCTGCAGGAAAAAGTCAAGGTCTTCCCGTTGCAGTCCGTAAGAGTCTGTACTTCATCAATGATCGGTTCTCCCGTTTTCATAACGCGAAAAATCGTGCTCTCCTCTTCGGTCAGCTCCGGGTAAATCTCCAACAGCGGCCTTCCCGTGAACCCTTCATTTGTTATGGAATGGTCCTCCAGATCGATCAGCGCGCAGTACTCGATGATTCCATTGCGGTCTGTAATCAGGATCGAATCCATATTATCGTAGATACCGCTCATTTGTTCCAAACAACTGGCAAACATTGCTGCCTCCTTCATGTCTATTTTACAAAAACCAGAATGTCAACTGCAGAGCTCCCTTTGGCTGGGCAGCCTTTGCGCAGGTGTTATTTCCAATATTGCTGCATATAGCTTTCTGCCTTCTCTTCCGAAAGGGAAAATTTCCGCACAATCCGAGCCTTCGTTTCTGCTCTGGAAAGCTCCATATCCTGACAGAGCTCTATCAGGGCTGCAATACCCTGCGCGATACCTTTCTCAATTCCCTGCTCGATTCCTTTTTCAATGCCTTGTTCGATTCCTTGTTTGATTCCCTTGTCGATGCCTTCCGATAACCCCTTCTGATAGCCGTCCTGCTCCCGAATCGTTTCGCACTCTTCTCTGCTCAGTTCATCATACAAAAAACTCATAACATCACCACCGTTCTTCTTTAGAAAATCTCGTAAGACTCCTTCTTTAATGCAGGTGTCTATGGATTGTTTGATGGCAGCTTCCAGATCATTCGTTTTCTCCCAGTTTTTCCGTACCAGGTATATGAATCTGCTGTATTCGTTCAAAACCTTACAGCGCTCCAGAATTTCAGCTCCCTGTTTATAATTGACATTGATGACCTTTACAACTGCTTCTACCGATAGTGTAGCACATTTTTCAAGAAATGCGTCGGAAAGTTTTAAGTTTTCTTCAAGCGGAAGGTCTTCTTTTCCGTTATAGAAAACGTAGAGCTCTGGTGTGGGTATTTTGACCAGCTGCTTACTGTAAATGGCCTTGGAAAAATAGAATTTTTCATACTCTTTGGCGATGTACACCAGCATCCTCAGCGGCATGTTGGGGTTGATCGTCGATTGGTGTTCGATCAGGATGATCAGCCGCCCATCGATGATAAAGGCCAGGTCGTTCTTACGGACACCGAAAATCACATCCTCTAAGGTGACGATTTGTATTTCGGTGTCCGAAGAATAGTTCCTGCCCGATAAGGCATTGTATAGCTCTAGGATTTTTTCTTTGTCATGGAACAACTTGCGGAATACGCTGTCTTTATAAGTTTGTTTTGCTTTTTTCATAGTTCTCCCTTTTGAATATAATATAACATTTTTTAACATTATATTACATTATTTGTAAACTATCAAGTGTGCAATCTTTTACAGCACAAAAAATTGCATGAATTTTGATCAGAGCCACAAAATTCATGCAATCACAAACACCTATCGGTTTTCCTGCATCCAAGCAGGCTCAGGCGGTCTTCATCTTCCGCCAGAAAACAGCGATCGCCGCAGCCACCAATATAATCCCATACCCAGCCACCCACCAAATATGCGGCAGCATTGCGCTGTAAGTCCCGTTGGCAGCAGCCTGCCCCATATCCACCGCATGGGCGAAGGGCAGCCAGTAAGCGGCTGTTTTAAAGGCTCCTCCAACCAAATCCAGACTGAACCAGGTTCCTGAAAGCCAGGCGGTCAGATTGGTGAGCAGCGCGCCGCATATGCCGGTAGCCGCTTTTTCATTGAACATGCTGCCGCACAAAAGCCCCATACCAATGAAAGTCAGCGATACCGGCAGCATCATAATCAGGGAAACAAAGGCTGAGATCGTCACCTCCATTCCCAGAAGAAATGCCACAAGATAGCAAATCACACTTTGAGCCAATGCCATTGGAAGCAGCGGCAGGGTATAACCCATAATAAAATCCCCTGCTGACATGGGAGTCGTCAGGAGTCTGTCCAGCATGGAAGTTTCCCGGTCGCGGGCAACGAGCTGGGCTGAAAAAAGCGCCATAAAGGAAAGGCCGAATACGGCGATCCCAGGGGCCAAACGGTCCAGGGGGAAAATTGGCTGCGGCGTGCTGCGGTTAATCGCGGTCAGCAGCAAGAGCAGGACCACGGGAAAGCCGATTCCAAAGATAAGAGAAATGGGATCGCGCAGGATTTCCTTAGCCGTTCGGTCAGCAAACACTTTCGCTTTCATTGCAGATCACCTCCTTTGGCCAGGCGTACAAAGGCCTCTTCAAAATTGGAAGTTCCGGATTTTTGTTTTAGCTCCACATCCGTACCAACCGCGCACAATTTTCCATCCTTCATAATACCGATTCGATCAGAAAGAGATTCGGCTTCTTCCAGGTAATGAGTTGTCAAAATGATGGTTGCCCGGCCTTTCAACCCGCGGATCACCGACCACAGTTCCCGTCTTGCAAGAACATCCAGACCTAAAGTCGGCTCATCCAGAAACAGAATCTGGGGATCGCCGATCAGGGCCATCGCGATGCTCAGCCTTCTCTGCCAGCCTCCGGAAAGCGTTTTGGCCTTTTTTCTTTCCATTTCCTCTAAGGAGCAGAGCCGGATCATTTCCGATACCTTTTCTTTTGCATCGGATCTACCAATTCCGTGAACGCCTGCCATCAGCTCCAGGTTTTCTCTGACCGACAGGTTCCTGGCAATGGCCGTTTCCTGCGGCGATACGCCAATACAGCCTTTCACCCTTTTCTCCCCAGTCTTAATGCTGTTTCCCAGGAGATACGCATCGCCGTCGTCGGGTCTGGTCAGGCACGAAAGCATCCGTATTGTAGTCGTTTTTCCCGCGCCGTTCACCCCCAGTAGCGCAAAAATTTCACCCCGCCTGATTGACAGGGTTAGATGATCCACCGCGACTTTTTTGTCATAGGTCTTGGTAAGCCTGCAGATTTGAATTGTCGAATCCATGTTTTTCCTCCTTCATTTTTCCGGAAAATCAGGAACAAGCGCGATGGCATCAAAGAATTTTTGCAGATCCGTTTGAGCGACAATGGCGATGCCGCGCTCTTCGTCGCCAAGTATTAATAATTGATCGCCGGCTTTTATATGAAAGATTTCTCTTGCTTTTTTGGGAATCACGATCTGACCCCGCTCTCCAACGGTCACGCTTCCAAAGAGGTACTTGCCTTTGGGCGGAATCACAACACCCGAGTCTTCTTCCCGATAATTCACCAAATCATCCAGGCTGACATTGAACAGCCGGGCAATATTGCTGCAGGTGTTCAGATCCGGCATGGATTCGCCGCTTTCCCACTTTGCCACAGCCTGGCGGGATACATTTAATTTTTCCGCCAGTTCTTCCTGGGTATATTGATTGAGTTTTCTAAGCCTTTGTAAATTCGCACTTATCATATTTTTCCTACCTTTCATACCATCTATTATACGCGAATTCCCCGGATTCTCCACCAACTGAAGCTGACACGGATTCCACTTGTAGTTGCGCGCCCCGGATCTGCAGGCAAAAAGAAAGCCGGACCTTTTCAAGTCCGGCAATCCATCCTAACCTTTTTTATAATACAGGAAATATCGATTGCGCAGCATTTCCTGTATTTCAAAAAAGTTCACCTTGTGAAAGTGAGCGCGAAGCGCGAATAACGTTTCCAAAGGAAACTTTTTTATTCAGCCATTTTAGGCAGTCTTTCAGCAATCACGTTCATCAAGCTGTCTGTGCAAGGCAGCGGATCAACGAATTTGGCGTCGCCGATTACGGCAAAGGCCGCGTCATCGGTAGGAGCCAGCGCTCCGCCCAGAATTTCGCCCGCTTCCGCATATTTATACTTGGGCAGCATATCGTCCATTTCATCAGAAATATCGTATTCATCATCCCAGTCGAAATCCACTTCATAGACATGGGCGATTTCTGCTGCGATCTCCCAGTTGGAGAAGTCCACATCCTCAAAGATCGCCTTATCAACCGGCTGCAGTCTTCTTTCAGTGTTGGTATAAGTACCTTCTGTGCTGGCAAATCCAGTGGCAGGAATCACCACATCAGCCTTAGCCGCCGTTTCCGTCATATGTGTGTCGGAAACCATCAGGAATTCCAGTCCGGAAAGATCGGCCTGCGGCTCTTCGCCGAAGATCAGCAGTGCTTTCACGCCATCCAGTGCTTCCGCTCCTGCACGAACGCCCAGATCAATCAGGCCCTGTGAGTTGTTCTTGGATTTGACTTGAACGATGCCGTCACGAGGCGCACCAATGTGTCCAGAAAGCATCGCGATATTCGCGATCATCGATGCTGCTTCGGTAGTCACAAAGTTCTGAGTAAAGACGATCATCGCTTTCTTGGCATTTGCGTACAGCTCGGCAACACCGCCGCACTGGTCGCAGGTCGGCGCATCTGCCAGGCTCTTTGCGAAGGCATCAAACCCTTCTGCATCGGAAGTCTTGCCCATATCCAGCAGAGATTTGGCGACGCCCTTTAAGAAAGTCAGCTCGTTATCTACATAAATCACCTTTTCCGCAAAGTCAAAATGCTGTTCATAGCCCTGCGGATTTACCAGAATCACTTTGGCTCCATTTTCCGCCGCCTGTTTCAGCTTCAGCTGCATTACCGGATTGGATACGGTATCAAATCCGGTCGCCAGAATGACATCTGTAGACAGCAGTTCATCGATGGTGTTGGGAGAAGCATCAAATCCCAGCACCGGCGCAAGGCCGCTGGCTCTGTTGTTAAAGCAGAGGGTTTTAGCGCCCATGACCGAGGCCATCTTCTTCATTGCGTAAGCTTCTTCATTGGTATATCTGTCTGAAATCGCTACCGCTACCGCATCCTTGCCGTATTTTGCGGCAATGGACTGGCATTTCTTAGCTACCAGCACCAGCGCTTCGTGATAATCGGTTTCTCTAAAGCCTTCCGCATCCTTGATCAGCGGATCGGTCAGTTTATCCTCCAGCAGTGAGCAGTCGAATCCCCATTTACCTTTTCCGCAGGCCAGACCCTGATTGACAGGACCTTCCTTGTCCGGATTGGCCTTGATCAGCATGTCGCCATAGCTTTCCAGCAGCAGGCTGCATCCTACCGAGCAGTAGGAACATGTGGTTTCCGTCACGTCGTTTTCCAGAGGAACTTCTTTAACCATTGTCGTTCTCTCCTGCAGCGCTCCGGTCGGACAAACGCTGACGCACTGGCCGCAGGATACGCAGCCGGATTCAACCAGCGGCTTTTCCAGATTTGGTTTTACAACCGTGTCAAATCCTCTATGTACCAATCCAAGGGCGCCGATTCCCATTACTTCATCGCAGACTCTCACGCAAAGGCCGCAGAGAATACACTTGTTGGGATCACGGACAATAAACGGATGGTCGTCTTCGAAATCAATTTTATTGATGTCACCCGACAGACGATCCGGTTTTACATCATACTGGTTGGCCAGATCGATCAACTTACATTCAAAATAATCGTGGCAGCCGCACTCCAGACATCTGTGTGCTTCTTCTTCCGCCTGTTCTTCCGTAAAACCGACGGGAACGACTTCTGTGAAGTTGTCTTTTCTTTCTTCCGCAGGCAGAACGTCATATTTAGGTCTGCACTGGCGCTCTCTGTCTTCAAAGGTCTTTTCTGTGATATCGTCCCTTGTCACAACGTACGGCTTTTCATATTTCACCGACTCGCCGTTCAGGTAAGCATCGATCACAGCGGAAGCCTTTTTCGCGTCAGCGATGGCTTCAACTGCGATGGAAATCTTGTCGTTTCCGCAGTCGCCGCCTGCAAATACACCTGGCATGCTGGTCATGAAGGTGTCTTCATCGTATGCGATGGCATTCTTTCTCGTCTTATCGCAGTCAAAGATGCTGGCATCTACCGCCTGGCCGATGGCCAGAATCATCGTATCGATATCAATGGTTTCAGTCTTTCCTTCTACCGGAATCGGCCTTCTTCTGCCGGACTCATCCGGTTCGCCCAGTTCCATAATCTGCAGAACAACCTGTTTTACGTGTCCGTTTTCATCAGCCACGACTTCCAGCGGATTGGTCAGATTTTTAAAGATAACGCCTTCTTCTTCCGCCTCTTCAATTTCCAGCATATCGGCCGGCATCTCATCCTTGGTACGTCTGTAGATATTGTAAACTTCCTTGGCTCCCAGTCTGACTGCGGTTCTGCAGGCATCCATAGCCGTGTTTCCGCCGCCGACGATGGCAACCTTTTCGCCCAGTTCAATTTCTTCGTTTCGAACTACTTTTCTCAGGAAATCGATACCGCCGATTACACCGTCAGCATCTTCTCCCTTACATCCGACGCCTGTGGAAATCCAGGCTCCGATTCCCAGCAGTACCGCGTCGTGATCTGCACGAACGGTATCAAAGGGGATATCAACGCCGATTTTGGTATTGGTTATGATGTTCACGCCCAGCTTTTCAATGGCGGAGATTTCCATATCGAGCACTTCCTTGGGAAGACGATATTCCGGGATGCCATAGCGGAGCATACCGCCGGCTTTGGGCATGGATTCAAATACAGTCACATCATGGCCCATCTGCTTTAGGAAATACGCAGCTGACAAGCCCATGGGGCCTCCGCCGATGACAGCGACGCTCTTTCCGGTAGCTGGTTCGCATTCCGGCAGGAACATTTCATCCTCCATCAGATCCTGGTCTGCGGCAAAACGCTTGAGCATCTGAATGGAGATAGGCTCGTCGATGAGTCCTCTGCGGCATTCTTCCTCACAAGGATGAGGGCACACTCTGCCCAGAGATGCTGGGAGAGGAATCTTATCCTTCACCAGTTCCAGCGCCTCGCCGTATTCTCCGTTGGCGATCAGTCCCACATACCCCTGGCAGTCGGTCTGAGCCGGGCATGCCAGAACGCAGGGAGGTCTGCAGTCGCCCACGTGATTGGAAAGCAGCAGCTCCAGGTTGGTCTTTCTCGATTCAATGACTCTCTTGGTATTGGTGCGAACGACCATGTTGGGCGCGATCTCGGTGGCACATGCCTTGAGAAGCTTGGGATTCCCCTCAGCCTCGCACATACACAGACCGCAGGAGCCGTAAATCTTGGTCCGTTCGTCAAAACACAGAGTCGGTATATAGATATCGTTTTCTCTGGCAACTTCCAGGATCGTCTGACCCGGAAGGCCCAAAACTTCTTTACCGTCAATATTTAATCTGAATTTATTCATTGGTCTTTTCCTCCTCTCTTACTCTACTGTAATGGCGTCAAACTTGCAGCTTTCCAGACATCTGCCGCACTTCACGCACTTATCCTGATCAATAACGTGTTTTCCTTTAACTTCTCCGGAAATTGCGTCCACAGGACATTTCTTGGAGCAGAGAGTACATCCTTTGCAGGCATCGGTGATCTCGTAAGTGATCAGTGCCTTGCAGGATTTTGCTGTACATTTTTTCTTGTAAATATGGTCTTCGTATTCGTTTCTGAAATACTTAATGGTTGTCAATACAGGATTGGGCGCAGTCTGTCCCAGACCGCACAGTGAACCGTCTTTGATCTTAACAGCCAGTTCTTCCAGAAGCTCGATATCGCCGTCGCGTCCCTCGCCGTTTGTGATTCTTTCCAGAATCTCCAGCATTCTCTTGGTTCCGATCCGGCAGTAGTTGCACTTTCCGCAGGATTCTTTTCTGGTGAAATCCAGGAAATATCTAGCCATATCGACCATACAGGTGGTTTCATCCATGACGATCATACCGCCGGATCCCACGATGGCGCCTGTCTTAGTGATATTTTCATAATCTACCGGTGTATCGATCAGGCTGGCGGGAATACAGCCGCCGGATGGTCCGCCCATCTGAACTGCTTTGAATTCCTTATCGTTTTTGATACCGCCGCCGATTCCATAGATGACTTCTCTGAGGGGCAGTCCCATGGGAACTTCCACCAGTCCGCCTTTTTTAATCTTTCCGGCCAGAGCAAATACTTTGGTACCCTTGGATTTTTCCGTGCCCATCGCGCCGAAAGCAGCTCCGCCGTTAAAGAGGATCCACGGTACGTTGGCCAAAGTCTCTACATTATTAATATCGGTCGGTTTCTGCCAATAGCCCTTTGCGGCAGGGAAAGGAGGCTTCAGTCTCGGCATACCTCTTTCGCCTTCCAAGGAAGCGATCAAAGCAGTTTCTTCACCGCATACGAAAGCTCCTGCTCCGGCTTTGATCCGGATGTCGAAATCAAAACCGCTTCCAAAGAGGTTCTTGCCCAAATATCCCTTTTCTCTGGCCTGACCCATGGCGATTTCCAGTCTTCTGATCGCCAGCGGATACTCAGCACGGCAGTAAATAACTCCTTCATTGGCGCCCATTGCGTACCCGGCAATGATCATCCCCTCCAGTAGGGAGTGGGGGTCGCCTTCGAGAACAGAGCGGTCCATGAATGCGCCCGGGTCGCCTTCGTCTGCATTGCAGACCAGATATTTCTCAGTGCCAGGGCTCTGTTTTGCAGCATTCCACTTGAACCAAGTCGGGAATCCCGCGCCGCCTCTGCCCCGCAGTCCTGAAATTTTGATTTCTTCGATTACTTCATCCGGTGTCATGGAGGTCACGACTTTTTCAATCGCTTTATATCCATCTACCGCTATGTATTCGTCTATGTTTTCCGGGTTGATGACACCGCAGTTGCGCAGCACGACTCTCTGCTGTTTTTCCACAAACTGTTTATCCTCGTCGGAAATAGCCATGTCCTTTACAGGCTCGCCTTTTGCCAGGTGGCTGTCTACGATAGCCTCTACCTTGTCCGGCTGTACCTGGACGTATCTGGTCAAATCGCCGTTATCTTCATATACATCTACGATCGGCTCCAAATAGCATGTGCCTACGCAGCCCGTAATGTCGACGTCTACTTTCAGGTTTTTATCCGCGATTTGTTTTTCAAATTCAGCGGCTGTCTTTTTGGCACCTGTAGCAACGCCGCAGCTGCCCTGTCCGATTATTACCTTCATACTACTCTTCACCTCCTATGCTCTTTCCCGAATCTCTGCCAGAACTTCCTTGACAGAATCCTTTGTCAGATTGCCGTAGGTCTCGTCGCCGTCGGCACTTTTTACCATCATAACAGGAGCCAGCGAGCAGCATCCCAGGCAGGCTACGTTGTTCAGGGTGAACAAGCCGTCCTCCGTCGTCTCTCCGTCCTGGATATTTAAATATTCACAGATCGATTCTTCAATGGTATCCGCTCCATTTACGTGGCAGGCGGTTCCCTTGCAGAGCATGATCAGATATTTTCCGATCGGCTTCAGCCTGAACTGGGAATAGAAAGTGGCAACGCCGTAAATTTTGGCCGGTTTAATGCCTGTTGCCTCGGATATGTAATTGATAGCGTCAAAAGACAGATACCCGTAAATATCCTGAGCTTTCTGAAGAATTGTGATTAAGCTGCCGGGTACTTTTGCGTATTTGTCCAGCACCGGTGCTAGTTCCGTAAACTGGTCGACTTGATTCTGACCACAGCAGCAACCTTTTTCACTCATGTTAGTAACCTCCTAATTAATTTCATCGTCATACCTTTACAACGTGCAATATAGTCATTGTATCAAAGATAGGACATAAAAGCAATTAGAAGAGTTGGAATTAATGTCAGAAAAATATCAATTTTTTCTCTTTTCTTTCGGAAACCAGTTACAATGTTGAAAATTGAATCAAACACGGAATACTGATCGGAAGAAATATGCTGTGCAAATCTGCACGATATTGGATTTGAGGTATGAGAAATCCAGCTAAAAAAGAGCGGTGTGACAGGGTTTTAACAAGGAAAGTATTTGGTGGGCTGTCTGTCGCTGCCGGAGGGATTCTTCGGCGTGCGGCTCCTGCCTCTTTGGAAAGGTGCCGAATGTCATTCTTGGGCGGCATTCCCCGGCGGCCCGGCCTCGCATAAACTCGCATAAAAAAGTATCGGTAAAAGGTAGTTTGGTTCTCCAGTACTGACATTACCGTATGAAGCCTGCGGGAATATCCGGTATTAGCGCCAGTAAACGATCAAAATTTCTCAGGGCAAGGACTGTTTCCGATATTTGTTTCAAGGTTATGCCCGACTTGACAAAGCGGACTGGGAAACGACCCAAAGAACCACTGCCTACTCTGCGGGGAAGCCGTACTCAATGAGAATCCTTAGTCTTCATCTCTTTTAAACAGCTTTTTCAAATCCAGCTCCATAACAAAGAGGGAGCCGACCAAAAGAATTGCTCCGGCATAAGCCCGCGGAAGGAGGACTTCCCCCGCGAAAAGGAAAGCCACGACGCCGGCGAATACCGGCTCCATGGCAAAGATGACGCCCACATGGGATGCGCTGGTATACTGCTGAGCGATGGCCTGCACGATAAAAGCAACGCCCGTACAAAACACCGAAAGGAAAATTACCGCGCCCCAAACCTTCCCGCTGGCGGGAAAATGGGGTTCTTCTGCGAAAAAAGCCAGAATCAAATTAAACATTCCCGTAAACCCCAGTTGGAAGACGCCCAGCTGAAAAGCATCTACTTCTTCCTTTGCCACAGCAGTTTCCGTGAGCAGCAGATCCACCGCATAGGCGGCAGCGCACATTATGCACAGCAAATCGCCCAGCGCCGGCTTTAGCTGATCATTGAGCGTCAAAAGGCCGATGCCGATGAGGCACATGACCACCACAAGCGCCAGCTTTTTATCCGGCACCTGCTTTTTAAAGAAAAAAGCGAAAACCGGAGTAAAGACCACCGTCAGCGCGCACAGAAAGCCAGAGTTGGACAAACTGGTATGCATAACACCAAAAGTTGCCCCTATGTAAACCAGCACCAGCGCCACCCCAATGAACAAGCTGTATTTCAATGTCGTTTTATTGACCGTTTTCAGTCTCGGGAACGCAGCGGCAAAGGCGATTAAAAACGCGCCCAGAAAGCGAAAAGCGTTCAACGTAAAAGGACCTAAGTCTCCCAGGCTCAGATCCATTAAAAAATAGGAAACACCCCAGCACAGGGTAACCAGGACCAGCATCAGGTCCGCTTTTACTTGCTTCGTCATATCCACTCCCCACCATACATCATATTTCAGCCACAAACAGCTCCAAAGCCAGCATCTGATCAAGAAGGCCGGTTTTTATATTACCATCGATCTCATAGGCCTTTGATAAAATCCGCTTCAGGCCTTCCGTAGAATACTTTTCTGTCACGCTCATGGCTTTCTTGATACGAAATTCATGGATGCCCAGATGTTTTTGTATTTGAGCCAGGCCCAGGCCCTCCTCCCGCATTTCCTTCACCTCCAAAATCAGCTCCAGCTGGGAAGAAATGAGAGCCAGCAAGCGATAGACCCCTTCACCGCTGACCAGCAGATTGTGCAGCAGGCGATAGGCTTCATCTTTGCGGTTTCGGCTGATGGCATCCAGCATGGCAAAGACATTGGTCTCCAGATTGGTGGAAATGGTCAGGGCCACATCTGCGGATACAATCTCATCGCCGCTGCTGTGGGCGATTATCTTTTTAATATCGTTCTCTAGATTATATAAATTATAGTCGATTTCTTTGTTTCCGTATCCGCTGTCCTCGATCAGCAGCTCGACCACAGAATTGCGGCAAAGCTTTCCCGACGCCTTGAACCGTTTCACAATAAACGACTTGAGCTGGGCGCCGCTCAGAGGGCCGAAATCATAGACCCGCCCCAGCTTAGCGGCAGCGGTCAGAAGCTTGCTCTTTTTCTTATTCTTCGGGTCGGGTACGCCTGCCGTTATGATTAACAGGCAGGTATCGGGAATATTTTTCAGGTATTCCAACAGTTCCTTTTCATCGCTTTCAGAAAAGCCCTTCAGCTTTTGCCCCAGGGCCGGCGGAAATTCCGGGATCAGTACCACTCTCCGCTCAGACATCATGCTCAGCGTTTCGCAGCTTTCCCGAATCGAATCTATGGTCAGGCTTTCCGGCTCCAGGCGGGTAAAGTCAAGCGTTTGACATGCCTTATTTATATATTTTTCCAGCAGCTGTTCCGTCGCCCAATGCACCAGATACTGCTCCTCTCCGCACAGCAGCACCAGATTGGGGATATCCCCCGTTTTCAAATCCTTGCCGATCGTCTGGAAAGCATGCTCTTTTTTCTTATAATTCTGATATGCCATTTCACCCTCTATTCAATCATTTTTTGTATAGAAATACCCCTGCCGCCTTTTTCCAGGCAAATGCCAATGGCGCCGGAGGTATCGTTCCTATATACCATTATATCCTTTTCCCCGCATTTTTCAATAACAGCCTTCGCAGGGTGGCCGAAATTATTTTTCCCCACTTGAATCACGGCAGCCCGCGGAGATACGGCCTGAAGAAAATCACCCGATGAGCTGTATTTGCTGCCATGATGGGCCACTTTTAAAATGGTGGCGGTAAGGGTGGTGCTGCCGGAATAACGGTCCAGCAAAAGGCGCTCTCCCTCCTGATCGATATCCCCGGTTATGAGAAGGGAAACCTGACCCCATCGCAGCTTCATAATCAGACTGGAAGCATTTTCGTCTTCCTCATCAGCGGCCAGCTTTTCATATTCTTTCCCGCTGGCCCGCTCCGGCGCCAAAATATCCACATACACGCCTTCGCCTAATTTTACACTCTGACCCTCATAGAGATAAAGCATCCGGGCGCCGGTTTCATGTTTGAGTTCTTTTTCTTTTAAGCGATTGCCTTCAAAAACGCCGATGGTCTCCACCAGCCCCTCTCTTGCCAGAGAACGGATTCCCCCATAATGGTCCTCATGGAGATGGGTCACAAAAGCTGCATCTACCTTTTTGACGCCGTTTTTGAGAAGATAGGGTTTTAAAATCTTCTTCCCCACATCATAACGGATGCTCCCGCCTCCATCAAAAAGGTAGTTCTTCCCTTCCGGTGTACGGACATGGATGCAATCTCCCTGCCCTACATCAACAAAAACAATCTGCGCTTTTGAAAAGCCGTCATCCACTGCTGCCGCCGCTGTCATGGCTGTAATAAGAATTACCGCAGCGCCTGCTATAAGACGGGCTTTCTTTCTTCGAATAAACAGAATCCTGCCCTTTTCACAAACAAAGAAAAACAAAATCCCATAATAGAATGCCAGAAGAAAGACCGGCGGGCTTGCTACATCAAAGGAAGTCTTTCCTCCGGCGTAAAAAAAGTCGTTGATCCATACCAGCAGACGGCACCCCTGTTCAAAGAAAAAGGCGCAGAATTCAAATATGCGGTCCGAAACGCCCGATAAAACCAGCATGACGATCCCCACAGGCAGCAGGATTCCCGCCAGAAAAATAATCGGCAGGTTGGCTAAAAGGGCCCCCAGAGACACATAGTTGAACACATAT
Source organism: Hominibacterium faecale (assembly GCF_020734085.1). Taxonomy (NCBI): domain Bacteria; kingdom Bacillati; phylum Bacillota; class Clostridia; order Peptostreptococcales; family Anaerovoracaceae; genus Hominibacterium; species Hominibacterium faecale. The sequence goes on along the minus strand of NZ_JAJAGH010000003.1, from coordinate 121,024 downwards.
GCCGTAAAGGGAGCCATTCCCGCTTGAATGGCCAGCGAGGAAAGGAACACTCCCTGATAAAACCGCTGAACAAAAGGAAGGATTACCCCCAGAGAGGCAACGGCCAGGAAGGACAATTGAAAGCCTACATGAAAAAGCTGGATCGGATTATAACAAAGCATCAGCACAAAGGTAAAGGACGCCGCAGAAAGCAGATCGTACCGGCGGTGGAGGAGCCCGGCCCCCAAATGAAGGATAATCATCGTGCCTGCCCGCACCACGGAAGGCGAAAAACTAGCCAGCGCCATATAAGACAGTAAGAAAAACAATGCTCCAATATAGAAAAGAGCACCTTTTCTCCCCCGCCACAAAAATGCAAAAAATCCATAGACAACTCCAATGTGCAGACCGCTGACCGCCAAAATGTGAGCAGTACCGTTTCTCTGAAAATCTTCATAAGTATCCTCAGACATAGCCGAACGATCGCCGAAGAGCATGGCCAATGCCATTGCTTTTACTTCCTGGTCAGTAAAGCGCTCCAGTTTATATTCCAATCCGCCTTTGATCCGGCTCGTAAGGCGCAGGAACGCCGCCGACTTTATCGCAAGCAGTTCCACACTGGAAGTCGTCATAACCGTGCCAATCCCACAGCTTTGAAGATATAGTCTATAATCGAAGCATCCCGGATTCCTCCGTTCCTGCGCCAATTCAGGCGTGCCGCAAAATGCAGCCCAGGACCCGGTCAAATCCCGATAATCATCCAGCTTTCCATAATAGTGAACCAAGGTGCGGCTGTCCTCTGTTTTTACTGTCATAGCATACCCCTGGTCCTTTTGCTGAATATCCGTCACCAGCCCCTCTATCCGGACCTGTCTTCCCACCTGCTGCACCATGGAGTCAGGCTGGTCTGCACAGGTCTGATTCCACCATCCGCCCATGGAAAACACACATACGAACAAACAAACCTTTGTCAGCTGCAAGCGGACCTGCAGCCGGTTTCCCACCTGCGCAAGCGCTGCGGCCGCGGCCAGTATGCCGATCCAAATCGCCTGATGGGCTTGCGAAAAAAAGGCAGCTGCAATCCCGCTGCCGAAGGCGATGGCAATAAAAATCATCGGTCTTCTCAAATGTCTCTCCCCCCAAAGACATTCGGCTTCACTCTTTGCTTACGGTAACACAGGACCTATTATATTACAAAATATGGAAATTCACAACCCAATAAACTTAATTTTCTCTTACGGAAATCGAAAGAATCGGATAAAACGTTTAACTTTTCCCTTCTTCTATGTTATAATTCAGACTGAATATATTGGTTACAGGAGGATAAGATTTTGGCAGATAAATTCAATAAAAATTCAAGCTCTGATGATATAAACGAGTTTTTCGCCGAGTTTGATAAGGTAGATGAGGCCGCTGATCCCCAGCCGCAAAAGCCGCAGACACCAGAAAAACCGAAAAACCCGGAAAGCGAACCGACACCGGCTCCCTCGCGCACCGCTCGCGCCGCGGAAAATTCCCGTGCGAAAAGGAGCAAAGAAAAAGCAGCTTCCGAAGCATCATCAAAGAAAAGCAAGAAAAAAGGAAAGAAAAAAGAGAAAAAGCCCATGAGCAAAAAGAAAAAAGTCTTTACTATCATTGGACTGGCGATTCTTGCTCTGATCCTGATTGGCGTGATTTATGTGGGCGCACTCATTTTGACCGCAGGAACACACAGCATTGATGCTGATAATATTTATACGCGCCTCTATCAGCGTTCTACCATCTACGACGATGAAGGCAAAGAGATTGAAAGTGTGTTCTCTGAAGAGGGTAACCGGGCTAATGTGGCTTACGAAGACCTGCCTGAAAATCTGGTCAATGCCATCGTGGCTATCGAAGATAAGACCTTCTGGAAGCATCACGGTTTCAACTTCGTGCGAATTATGGGCGCCATTAAAGACAGCGTTTTCAGAGGCGGCCAGATCAGCGGTACCAGTACTCTCAGCCAGCAGCTTGCCCGAAACGTATATTTGAGTGAGACCAAGAGCAAACGATCTCTCAATCGAAAGATTCTGGAGGCGTATTATACCGTACTGATCGAAAAGAGTATGTCTAAAGAACAGATTGTGGAGGCTTACCTGAACACCATTTATCTGGGCTTCAACTGCTATGGTGTAGAATCTGCTTCGCAGGCTTATTTTGGCAAGAGTGTGAAAAAGCTCGATCTGCTGGAATGCGCGGCACTAGCTTCTCTCCCCCAATCACCGGATGCTTTTGCTTTAGTGAAATCCTATCCTGTAGGCACCGTAGAAGTAGAGAAGAAAAATATCTTGGCCGAAACGGACAGTATCGTCTACGCATACAATGGAGATTTGTCCAGTGACCGGCGTAAGGCAACTCTGCGCAATATGGTGGATCAAGGATACATAACCCAGGCGGAAGCAGACAAAGCATTGGATGAAAATTTAAAGAAGAGCATGAAAATCTCTGCTGATAAAGGCAGCGGCTTCTCTTCCTATTTTACCGATTATGCTATTGATCAGATTACAGCTGACATTATGGAAGAATATGGTTGGCCCAAATCGGAAGCCAGAGAATTTATCTATCGACGGGGCCTGAAGATCTACACGACCATGAATAAGAGTGCTCAAAAGATCGCTGAAAAGGAATTCGAAAAGAGTTCCCATTTCCCGAGAGTGACCAACGTTCGAAAGGACGGCGACGGAAATATTCTCAACAGTAAAACAGGAAAAATTGTACTTTATGATTACGACGATTATTTCAACAGCAAAGATCAGTTCGTGCTCAAAAAGAATGAATACAAGAAAAACAGCGACGGCAGTATCACCATCTACAAAGATAAACGGTTAAAATTCTTCGATATAACGGTAAGCGGCAAGAGCGACATCGGTCTTACCTTCAAGCCTATGTACCAGCAAAAGGACGGTAAGTATTATACTATCGAAGACGGCGCCATCTCTGTACCGCAGGGATACAAAAGCAAGGACGCCAGCGGCAACTGCATTATTTCCGCTAAGTTCTTCAAGGATTATCCCAAATTTTTCAAAGAAAAAGATGGAAAGCTGATTGTAAGTTCCGAGAACTGTGCTTTAAAGCAAAAGGTTGTTCAGCCTCAGGCGGCAATCGTTATTATGGATTACAAGACCGGCGGAGTAAAAGCCATGGTCGGCGGCCGGGGCACCGAAGGAAAACAGATTTACAACCGCGCTGTACAGCCTCGTCAGCCGGGCTCCTCCATCAAACCGATTGCCATTTACTCATCCGCTCTGCAAAGTTCCTATAATGCGGCTGAAAAAGGCGAGAGCATGAGTCTTTCCAATTCGGACGGAAGCAACTGGGGAAAATACATCACCGCAGGCAGCGTAATCAACGATGCGCCGATGGTGGTAAACGGCAGAACCTGGCCGAAAAACTGGTATACCGGATATCGTGGACACATGACGCTGCGTTCAGCCGTACAGCAATCTGTAAACGTGTGTGCGGTTAAGGTTTATCAGCAGATGGGTCCGGAATTCCCGACTTCCCAGCTGAAAAAGATGGGTGTTACCACTCTGGTAGAAGATGGAAATACCAATGATATGAATCCGGCCGCCCTTGCTCTTGGAGGTATGACTCGCGGAATCAAACCAATTGAAATGGCTGCGGCCTACGGCATCTTCCCTAATGAAGGAACTTATACAGAGCCAGTTGCTTATACCAAGATCACCAACAGCAACGACGAAGTGCTCTTTGATAAGACACCGAAAACAGAACAGGTACTGGATAAAGGCGTTGCATTCATTATGACCGATATTCTGCGCAGCGTTGTCACCAATGGTCTGGGATCGAACGCATCCTTCAGCGGACAGCCGGTAGCGGGCAAAACTGGAACCACTAGTGATAACTTCGACGCATGGTTCGTTGGCTTTACCCCGCAGTACACCGCTTCAGTCTGGATTGGAAACGATGTTAACATTGAACTGGCGGAAGGCTCCGCAGCAGCGGCCCGTCTGTGGAGAACGATTATGAGCCAGGTATGCGCAGGAGAGCCTCGCGGTAAATACCCGAGCCAGCCGGATGATGTAAGCAAGATTGGCGGTGAATACTATACGGATGGCACCTATTCCCGAGTTGCAAAGCCAAAATCCACCTCAGATGAGAGCGAATCTTCATCCAGCTCCGATAAGAAAAAAGGCACTACTAAACAAGTTGAGAGAGCCACGACTCAGCCGCCTGCAACTCAGGCGCCGACGACGAAAGCACCGACAACACAAGCTCCAACAACCAAAGCTCCGACGACGAATACCGAAAACAACGGAGATTAAAAGAACAGCAAGACTCCGCGCACAGCGCGGAGTCTTTTCTATTGTAATCCGTTATCGAATTGACTTTGGATTGAAGATCAGGGCGATCAAATATCCCCATGCAATAGCGATCGTTATGCCGCCGGACGCTGCTTTCACGCCGCCTGTGATCGCTCCTAGAAAACTTTCCTTAGCGCCTTCCATTGCGCCCTTTGCAAGCGCATAGCCAAAGCCGGGCAGCGGGACTCTCGCCCCTGTCTGTGCCAACTGAACCAGAGGTTCATATAGATGCAATCCCTGCAGGACTGCCCCTGCCACCACTAACAAAACTAAAACCCGCGGCGCTGTCAGCTTGGTCACATCCATTAGGATCTGCCCGATGACGCAGATAGCGCCGCCTATTAAAAATGTATATACATACTCCATATTAGCGTTCCTCCTGTCCAATCTCAAGCGAAATAGCATGTGCGATTCCTGGGATAGATTCCCCCTGAAACGGACTGATCGTTGAAAGCAGTGCTCCTGTTGAAACGATCAGAACTTTGTGCAGTTCACCTCTCTGCATTCTTTTATAAATATAGCTGGAAAAAACACTGGCCGAACAGCCGCAGCCGCTTCCGCCTCCATGCACATCTTGTTCTTTCGCATAGATCATAGCTCCGCAGTCATCATAACGGCTCTCCACTTCTTTCTTCGGCAAACCAGCATCCACCAGCAAATCTTTAGCAATATCTTTACCGATATAACCCAAGTCTCCGGTTAGAATCAAATCATAATAATTGATTTTTCTTCCTGTATCGGCAAAATGATTGAGCAGCGTATCTACCGCCGCCGGTGCCATGGCCGCTCCCATCTGATTTGCATCCTTTATTCCTGCGTCGATCACTTTGCCGATCGTTCCGCAGCATACTTTTACCACTGCTGGTGTCTTTGTATTGCCTTCATCATCCGCGATCATCGCCTCTTCCTCTTTTTTTCCAGAAGAGATAACCATAGCACCGGCAGCCGTTGCAGTCCACTGCGCGGACGGCGGCCTTTGGTTTCCATGTTCCAGAGGCATTCGAAATTGCCGTTCTGCCGTACAATAATGGCTGGATGCTCCGATAATTACATTATCGCTGTATTGTCCATCTGTCAAAACAGAGCCCAGCATGAGAGATTCAGTCATCGTCGAACAGGCTCCATACATACCTAAAAATGGAATGTGCAAATCTCTGGCCATAAATGAAGATGACATCAGTTGATTTAGTAAATCTCCGCTGAGCATAGCCCCAATATCCTCTTTGGACCTGCCTGATTTTTGAAGGGCTTCCATCATTGCTGTCTTAAGCATTTTGCTTTCTGATTTTTCCCAGGTTTTCTCGCCGAATGTGTCCTCTTCAAGAACCGTATCAAACCATTGTGAAAGCGGCCCCTCCCCCTCTTTTTTACCTACCACGGAGGCCGCGCCGAGAATGACCGGCCTTCTGGAAAAATCTAAAGTCTGATTCCCCATTTTATTTTTTATCATATTCCTCTCCTAAAACTGCCCTGCAATCCAGTAAATGATACCTATGACGGTTGCGACTGAAATTCCGCATACCAGCACTGGCCCTGCCAAACTGAATAATTTGGCCCCAACGCCAAGAACAATTCCTTCCTGTTTATATTCAATAGCAGGCGCCACCATAGAATTGGCAAAGCCTGTAATCGGAACAATCACACCTGCCCCTGCGAACTTGCCGATGGAGTCGAAAAGCCCCAGCCCTGTCAGCAGCTGGGCGATCATGACCAGGATCACCGTCACATAGATTCCAGCATTTTTTTGGTCCAGCCCATACCCTACCAGGGCCTTTTCAAGTAAAAGCGCGCATACACAAATGAGCCCTCCTACAAGAAAGGCCTTCAGGCAATTGAGGAAATAATTCGGCTTGGGCGTAAATTGACTTGCATATTGTTCATACGCTTTTGCCACCTGCTTTTTCTGCTTTTTTTCTTGTTTCTCTTTATCCGCCATAAAGTCCTCCTTTCAGATTTCCTTTTTATTATTCCCAATTCTAAAAAATTATGCCATTGGAAGAAAGATCCCGCTATTTTCATTTGATTAATCGTTTTATGTCATAATAACTATCGGTTGGCCTATTAAAAAAGGCTCTGCTTTGTGCTATAATCAAAATCAATATCAGCTTACTTCCATCTAACGATTTTGTTCTGAAATATGAAGAAAGGAATGGTTATGGCAATAAACAATCTGGTCCTGGCATCCAGTTCACCCAGGAGAATTCAAATGATGAGAGCAAAAGGCTATGAACCGTACATTTTTCCGGCTCAAGTTGATGAAACCATTCCCATTACCATGGGAATGGAAAGCGCAGTCATGTACCTGGCGTGCAAAAAGGCTTTATGGGCGGAACAACATCTTCCCCAAGAGCAGAAAATAAATTCGCCAATCTTGGTCGCTGCCGACACAGTGGTGTATAAAGACCGCATCATCGGCAAGCCCGCAGATCCGGACCAGGCCAAAGAAATCCTTGCTTCTCTGAGAAAAAGCGCGCATTATGTGGCCACCGGCGTCTGTCTGCTGAAACCAGAACTGCCGGTGAGAAAACTCTTTTGTGAAATAACCAAAGTGTACTTTAAGGATTTTTCCCAGGAAGCGCTGGAGGCCTATATAAATACGGACGAACCTTATGATAAAGCCGGTGGTTACGCCATCCAAGGCACCTTCGGCAGATATGTGGACCATATCGAAGGCGATTATGAAAATGTGATCGGCTTTCCCTGGAGCCGCATTGAAAAAGAGCTGGCATCTTTGTAATACCGGCTCTTTTTCCTTTATTTCTTTAATTTGATTTTTTTCGTTTTGCTGTATTTTCCGTAAACCTTTCCTCCTCGGGAATCCTTTTTATACGCACGTACCTTTACGTAATAGGTCTTGCCCTTCTTAAGCTTTTTCAGTGTTTTTTTAGTAGAAGACGCTGTCACGGATTTTGTTTTCTTTTTACTGTATTTCTTGCTGGTCGAATAAGTGATCTGATAACCTTTGGCTCCGCTGATTTTTTTATAAGTAGCTTTCAGTTTTGTCTTTGATACCCGCTTCAAACTTTTGATTGAAGTTCGTTTCACACTAACCTTTTTCCATTTTGCATATAGGGTATAATTGCCGGAAGTAAGCGTTGTTACTTTAGTTCTGTAACTGCTGTTGGTGTACCAGCCGGCAAAGGTGTATCCCTTTCTTGTTGGATTTTTCAATGATACCCGGCTGCCGTAGTAGGTGGACGGGTTGGATGCGCTGTTTTTGCCTCCGTTTAATATATAGCTGATGGTGTATGGAACGGTTATTTGACAGGATGCGGAAAGGCCGCTCCCATCCTTTGTGGATACCGTGATGGTAGTCGTTCCGTAATCAATTGCATAAAGGACCCCGCTCTGAGAAATCATTGCAACCCCTGGCCGCGAAGATTCCCATTTTAACGTTTTATTGCTGGCACTACCGGGGACAACTGATGCGGATAATTTTGTGCTGTATCCCTTTCCTATGGTAAGATAGCGATTGGAAAGCCTGAGCTGTGTAACTTTATTACCATAAAATTGCAGGATTCCCTCTGGGCTCACGCTCGTTTCGTTGACTGCCTGAACGGAAATCGTACACCGGTTCCTTACAGCTAATTGGCCGGCTAAGTCATATTGGGGAGTACGGATGTTATCAAATTTTGTTTTATCTCCATTTTCGTCAGTTATAGTAACGATATAACTTGTCGCTTTTGCCACCGGATTCCAGCTTAGTACATGAGATGCGGATAATTTCAATCCTGTGGGCACTCTCAGCTGTTCTAATGCTTTGATCACCGCTTTCTCTGCATTCACAATACCATAGCCGCTTTGATCATCACGGCCCGAAGCTCCAATATCGGTAGCCGTACTGTACAAGAGCTCCTTTATTTGGTCGGTCGAAAATGCAGGATCGATCGAATAAAGCATGGAAGCCACGCCGGCTACTACAGGCGATGCCATGGATGTACCCGCACTCCAAGCATATCCGCCGGGATAGGAACTGAGAATTCCCTCTCTGAGCTTTTCTTGTCCATTGGAATACAATTGGGTTTCTCCTCCCGGGGCGGATAAATCTTTGGCAGCTCCATAATTGGAAAAATTTGATTTCTGATTCGATTGGTTCGTTGAAATCACACTGATACAGGAGTCAAAATCCGCCGGATAATTGGGCACTTGATTGTTGTCGTTTCCTGCAGCACAGACTACCGTGGTCCCTTTGGCAGTAACCTCATCGACTGCATCTTTCAGCAGATCGTCTTCCCAATTCAAGGCTCCTCCGTTGGCATATCCCAAGCTCATATTGATTACTTTTGCCTGGGTTTTTGACGCATACTGAATACCTGCGACAATCGCGCTGGTAAAAGCGTTTTTACCCTTAAATACATCAACTGCAAAAAGTTCCACAGCGCTGTTATCTTTTCCGCTGGCAACTCCCGCTACGCCAGTTTTATTATTGGCAGCAGCACCAATGATCCCGGCGACATGAGTCCCATGGCCATCGTCATCGCCGCTCAGCGAACGTTCATCTCCATAGGAAGTATCTCTACATAAGGACTTGTTCAAATTTTCCTGCAAATCCGAATGGCTAGTATCCACCCCCGTATCCAGTACCGCAACTCTTGTTTTCTGATGAAGAGCCCCATTCAACAATTCCCATGCCCCTTCTGCCTGGATCGTATCCAAATGCCAGAGGTCCTTTGCATAGGTATCATTCAAAGCTGCAGTCGCCGCATTTGTTTTAGCTGTGGGCTGAGCCGATTCTTCATCTTCGATCAAGCTATATCGATAGTTGGGCTGAGCATAAGCAACCTCGGAATCCTTCTCATAGGTTTTCACTGCCTCTTCCACCGTCTGCGCCTTTGGAAGCTCCACGACAGCCGTAATTTCATCCTGCGGCGTATCCAGCAACGTTAAATCTTCGCCATCTTTTTTATCGACGATTTTAGCGGCTTCTTTTTTATTAACATCATCCTCAAACACGACGATGATCTGATCTTCTGCATAATCGCCTCTGATCTCCTGACTCTGCTTTTCCGCCCCAAAGACTGCAGTTCCTTCCAGTCCAACGCTGCAGACAGAAACGACCATGCATAAAATGACGAAAAGGCTTATAATCCGATTTTTCGTTTTTTTAGTTTCCATTTCGTAGTTCTCCTTTGTTACCAGAATACAAGGCTGTATTCCACAATTGAATCGGTGAAGCCAAAGTTAAACTCGCCGATCGCAATGCCAAAAGATATTAAACTGATTTCACATTTTATACATTATATCCCAGTTTTTATCGGCGCTCAAGCAGCGGGAAAAAATAATCATAAAATCCACATAATTTATAGTTTTTTGGATTTTACAGAACTATATTTTCCATAGAAGATTACAGCTTCCTTTCCATGATCTCCGGCGAGCAGCTGATCTGGAACTGATCGCAGGTAAAGCACTTGGATATTTCCGGCGAATCTTCCCGGGCGATACGGTAAAATCCTGCTTTTTCAAAGAACGCAGGTACTTTTGCCACTAGCATAACCCGTGGTCCGCCCAGTTTCCTTACCTTATCCACTACAGTCTGCAGCATAAGCTCACCGATACCAGACTTACGGTAGGGCTTGAGTACCGTAATCCCGCCAATGACATATTCGCCTGCCCGCATTTCCAGCTCTATCCCCGCCACACGGCTGCCGCTGCTGTCTAAGACTTCCCAGCAGCCAATCAAACCTTCAGGCTGCGGCGCATCCGGCTCGACTTCCAGGCCGTTTTCGAAAAACATGCGGGCTAGTCCGGGATAATCGTCCGTTTCAATGGTTTTATAAGCATTCATGCGCTTCCTCCTTCTTTTTCTCCAGTATCCAAGCTTTCATTTCTTTAAAACAGCCGTCTTCCGGTTTAATCTGCAGAACAAAATTTACCCGTCCCAGAATATGTTCCAAATAAGAAGCCATTTCTTCATTCGCAGCCTCACGCCCCAGCTTATTATGTAAATGAGACCGCATTCCATATTTTTTCATGTAAAAATAGATTTGACGAAGCTCCCGGCGGTAAGCTCTGGGCGTCTGTAATTTTTCGTTTACAACAACCCCTGTGACGATCTGCCTCTGTCCAGCGGTCAAAAGCTTTGTTTTCTTTTTATTCATCTCAAAACCCATGGCATTGAGAAAAGCTCGCACCTTATTCTTGACCTCGACCCAATCGAAATCACCGGAAAAGGTCAAATCATCGCAATATCTGGTATAATTAACACCCTTTTCTCTGCACCAGTTGCCTATGTACCGGTCAAAGTCTTTCATGATCAGATTGGAAATAGCAGCCGAAGTCGGTGCTCCCTGCGGCAGATATCCCTCATAACAACAAATTGCAGTCAAGAGAGACGCTGCTGGATAAGGGAAGTATTCTCTGGGAAAAGCCTTCGTAAAAACCATGGAATCGGTAATACTGCCAAAAAAGTTTTCAATATCCAGTTTCAGTATTTGAGGGCTTGCCACATGTGCGGCGGCATTATCCCGTACTGAGACGCCCTTTCGGTAAGCTGTTGCATACTCGGAAACAGGAACCCGCTCCAGAACAAGTCCGGCTGCGCTATTGTCTCTGTTTGTTTCTATTCTAACATATTTTATTTTGTTTTTGGGAAAAGAGTATACGATGACAGCCGTATCTCCACATAAAGCAGTTCTTCCCATCCTTGGTTACAATGCAAGAAAGCTGTCCGATCCCTGCAAAAATCAGAAAATCTTCATAAATTGTTAATCAGATTTTCCTTTGTTCCCGCAGCCTAATATGGTATGATAACTGAGGAATCATTAAAAAATAAAGGAGGTATGGTGTTCTTACACCTTAGATTATGAAAACGTTAAAAAAAGCAATCTCATTTCTTTTGATTTTTACAGTTATGTTTCAGCTCTCTACGCTGACTGTCTCAGCGGACAGCTCCAAGGTTGTCACTCTGGGAGCCAATATTTCCAAACAGCAGAGGGCTGATATGTACGAGTACTTCGGCACCACGCCGGAGCAAGTCCAGACCATCGAGGTCAACAACAGCGACGAACGCAAATACATGGAAGGCATCGCAACCGAGCAGCAGATCGGCCGCAAAACCTTCAGCTGTTCCTACATAGAGCCCACTGACAGCGGCGGCGTTCAAGTGAAAACAGCCAATCTCACCTTTGTCACCAGTTCCATGATCGCCAGCACCCTGGCCACATCCGGGATTGAAAACTGCAACGTAGTAGCCGCAGCGCCCATCGCTGTGTCGGGAACCGGTGCTCTAACAGGTATTATGATGGCTTACGAAACTGCCAGCGGCCAGGATTTGAATGAAGGCCAAAAGGAAGCTGCGGTAGAAGAACTGGTAACCACTGGAGAAATCGCCGATTCAGTCGGACAAGAACAGGCATCGGCGCTGGTCAATGATGTTAAAGAGCAGGTCATTGAAGATAACCTGACAGACGCTTCAGAAATCCAAAAGGTTGTGGATGAGGCGGCCAGTAATCAAGGCGTCACACTCACTAAAGAGCAGATGGACAAAATCGTCGCTCTCATGAAAACCATTTCCCAGTATGACTATGATGTCAAAGCCTTAAAGAACACCCTTGACAATTTAGAAGGAAAAGGCGAAGGCTTTTTCGCCGGCATCTGGAATTCCATCAAGGGATTCTTCGGCGGCGGCAGCGACGGCGGGATTATCAACGATACCAAGGATACCGTTCTGGGAGATGATGCGGTAATCAACAGCACTTTGGATGACATCAAGTCCGCTGCCGAAGACGAAGGCCTGTGGGACAAAATTGTCAACTTCTTTAAAGGCCTCTTCGGCTCAGATGACGAAAGCACAGACGGCAGTTCCGATCAGAAGGACAGCACTCAAGCCAGCGAAAGCTCTAAGGACAGCAAAAGCACCAGTAACGAAAGCACAAGTCCCCAGCCCAAAGAAGACAAGTCCCCGACAGATGAAACGAGCAGCAGCTCGGACACTGACGGCACAGGAGCTTCACAGGAAGGACAGCCTCAGTAAGATTGGCCTGCACATGCTCTGCACGTGAATTATTGCTTTTTGATGAGCAAAATCAGGAGAGGATAAAACATAAAAAAACGCCTTTTCCTTTGCTAGAGGAAAAGGCGTTTTTTATCGTCTATATGAAATTAGTCAATCTGATACCGTTTCTTACCAAAGATTTTCGGCAGAATATTAAGAACTATGAACAGCAGTACAAGGGATACGCCCAGAGTAATGATCGTGCTCAGTCCGAAACCAAGCTTTCCGGTAATTCCTGCCACAATGTACCCGATAAAGCAGCATCCTGCTACCGTCACCGCGTACGGCACCTGCGTGCCCACGTGCTTCAAGTGGTTGCACTGAGCTCCTGTGGACGCCAAAATCGTGGTATCGGAAATCGGTGAAGTATGATCTCCGAATACGGAACCAGCCAGTGTGGCTGACAAAGTTGTAATCAACAGCTCCGGAGCAGCCGCTTCGCAGATGGCGATAATAATCGGGATCAAAATACCGAAGGTTCCCCAAGCGGTTCCCGTCGAGAACGCCAGCAGGCAGGCTACTACAAAGATCAGGGCCGGCAGAATCTGAACCGGTACTCCCGAAACTTCTACCAAATGGGCCACGTACGGTCCTGTTCCCAAAAGATCACGGCACACGCCGCTGATCGCCCAGGCCAAAGTCAAAATGATGCAAGCCGGTACCATGGATTTTACTCCAGGTCCGATACAATCGAAGAAATCTCTGAAAGAAAGCACTTTTCTGCACATGAAGTAGATAAAGCTGAAGAGCAGAGCGCCGAAGGCTCCCAGTGACAGCGCCGGACCCGCGTCGGTATTTCCGAAGGCGTCGAACAGCGTTGAGCCCTCCTCAGACCAGTATCCGCCCACATAGAGCATGGACAAGATGCAGAGAACGATCAAAACCAAAATGGGAACTACCAGATCGTAGATTCTTCCTTTATTATTGGTCTTCTGTCTCAGGAACTCCTCTTCCATATCTTCAATTTCTTCTTTTCCTTCCTGAATGCCCTTTTCTGCCAGCAGTTCTGCTTTTAGCATAGGGCCGTAATCCGCGTTCTTTTTAATGGCTATGTAGAACACCATCACAATCGTCAGGATCGCGTACAGGTTCATGGGAATCGAACGGAGAAAAGCAGTCATACCGCTCATGTCCGCTGATTCGGGATAATAGGACATTACCGATGCCGCCCATGACGAAATCGGCGCAATGATACAAATCGGCGCTGCCGTAGCATCGATCAAATATGCCAGCTTTTCTCTGGAAATATTGAATCGATCTGTAACCGGCCGCATAACCGTACCAACCGTAAGGCAGTTAAAATAGTCGTCAATAAAGATCAGAATACCCAGACCGCTTGTTGCCACCGAGGCACTGCGCCTGCTTTTCAGTCTTTCTACGGCCCAGTCGCCGTAAGCTTTCGAACCTCCTGCTTTATTGATGAGCGCAACTAGAATTCCTAAAAAACATAAGAATAAAATCATGCTCGTATTTCCGGCCAGCTTGTCCGCCATCAGAGTGGATGTGGTATCAAAGATGCCTACAACCCCATCTCCATGGGCAAACGAATAAATCACAGTCCCAGAAAGGATTCCCAATACCAGAGAGAATACAACTTCCTTTGTGATCAGGGCAAGTGCGATTGCCACTACCGGGGGCAGTATAGAAAGAATTCCTACACTTACTGCTTCCCATTCCATAATGTAAAACCTCCTCTAAAATAAATTAATTCATACGTACTTATTATTGTATCAATATACATATGGAGTTGTAAAGAAGTTTCTTCCATCATATGCGGGATTTCTGTCGTTTTTTATATTTTATTCTATTTTTTTGTCTCGCAGGCTTGATCACGCCGCCCCAAGAGCTATCTTTTTAGCATTTGTCAAAAAGTCCCCACCCGTACATGTCGGCTGTGGCGCGCATCGCTTCATCCATCTGCGCAGGATAACCCTGGCTGATAGTTTTCGTCCAGGCCGCCCAATCGATCACTGCTTTGGAAAAACGGATCGGCATTATGAACCCTTCTTCCGAAATCAAATCCATATTATCGTAAACCGTATGGTTGCCGCCATAGGCACCGGCCGTCAACGTTAAATGAGGAATCTGCTTTGCTGCAAAGCTCAGGGTGTCCACCACCATAGGCCCCATATTCACCGGCCAATCCAGCTCCAGGGAAGCGGTTATGTCATTGAGCTGCTTCTCAATTTCATCGCTGCCGCCGGTCCACATGCTATAGTTGCTGAGGGCATTTCCCACAACATCGTAGTTGAGGACAAACCTGGTTTTTTCAAAGACCTCTTTGTGATTGAGCAGATAGTATTTGCTTCCGTGCAGCCCGCACTCATGGCCGGACCATGCCATAAAGCGAATCGTCCGCTCCGGCTTCTTTCCTTTTAAAGCCTGATGATGATAGTAGGCCGCCAGCTCCATGATCATTCCCACGCCAGCCACATCATCGGTAGCCCCCACGCTGCCCATGGCCGAATCCAGGTGGGCGCAGACAAAGATCGTTTCGTCCTCTTTGCCGCATCCAGGTATCACGCCTGCCGTATTCCTGGTTTTGCCCATGGTCACTTCAAACTGGGCCTCATAAAAAATTTCCTCCGCGCCGCTATTCACCAGCTCCAGAGCCGTATCGTAATGCACGACGGCAGTAGGAATAGTGAAGTCTTCTTCCATCGTTTCGTAATTGGCGTATACATAGGGGACATCTTTATGTCCGTCCCCGGTGGTATAGATGACCGCCGCAGCACCGAACTGGGCCAGCCTTTTATACATCCAGATATCCGGGTAGACCATGTAGACATCCCGGCAGATAAGTACTGCCTTTCCTTTTACATCCTTTTCTTTCAAATTGGCGATACTTCCGTTCTCCGCATAAACCAAGGGAAGGGTCAGGCCGCCGGCAGGCGTTTCCTTTGAAAATAGAGCAGCAGTATGGTTCAGTTCTTTCCAGGTACCGCCGAAATTAGCCTTTAAGCTGGAATGTTTAATACTGCAGACGGGAACCTCAAAATCGTGCGTTTCAACCTCGATCCCCTTCTGCTTGTAGAAATCAACAATATAATCGCTGGCCTTCATCAGCGCATCGGTTCCCGCAATTCGCTTACCGCATTCTTCCGCAAAAAATCTCGTATGTTCGTATGCTTCTTTATACATCATATCCTCCTGTTTGTTATGCCTGCAAAGCTCTACAGGGCTTTTCTAAAATAAATCTTTAAACTGGCTCATATCGACTGCTTCTCCCTGCTCTCTGGCGTCAATAGCCTCCAGAACATCGTCATGGCGTTTCTTTGAGAGCGGGTATAAGAGTATGATCAATACGGTAATCAGGAAAATCCCTCCGCATCCAAAGCCGTATACATATTTCATCGACTGGAGCGTCTCCGCCGTCTGTTCAGCGGCCGCTACATACCCGATGGCTGTAAGGGTCGATCCAACGGCGGCAATGGCAACGGCACCGGCTACCTTCTGGAGAAAGGCGATAAACCCGAATATGATGCCGTCGGTTCTCTTCTGGGTTACCAACTGGTGAACATCCACACAGTCGGGAATCATGCTCCAAGGGACCTGATAAACTGAGGCCAATCCCAGCGCCATTAAAATTACCAATACATAGATGAGTCCCACTTGTCCCGGATGAATGATCAGCCCGATAAACACAATCATAGAGAGTGCTTCTACGCCGACAGCGATAATCCAGGCCGCTTTTTTGGAAAATTTCTTGCATAAAAAGTCGACGCCAAAGGCCGCTATGCAGGAAATGATTCCCACTACCATGGTTACACTGGCAATTTGCGCTTCCGTCATTTGTACATAATAGCTGTAGTAATAAACTTGCAGCGAAAGGTTGATCGTATTTCCAAATACCGCAAGGGCAAATATAGCCATGACGATTCTCACTGACTTGTTTTTTAACAATTCCTTAATATCCTTAAATCCGATCTTATTGTTACTGTCCTCGCTGTATCGTTCATAGCCTTTGGTTGCTTTCCAGAGAATCAGGATACAGGCCAGAGCGATGACCATATAGACGGCCAGCGTGCAGCTCCACCCAAAACTGGAGTTTTCAAAGAACTTGCCGAAGTATGTAGCGAGCATCAGCGTAGGGCTGACGATAATCACAACCACCATGCAGAAAAAATTCTTATATGTGGCCAGGCTGGAACGTTCATCATAATCCAGCGTCATTTCCGAGCCCAGGGCCGAGCTTGCGATGTCCAAAACCGTCTGCGCCGTATAGTATAAGAGAATTACAATGACAAAATAGAGCTTGGATATTGTTTCGCTGAAGCCGAAATTGGTGAATAGCAGTATGCTGATCAATACAAAGGGTACCGCCACTCCGATAATCAGCGGTCTTCTCCTTCCTTTCTTGCACTTCAAGTTATCGGAAACACTTCCGATAATAGGATCGGTAATCGCATCCCAAATTGTGCCCAGAGATATGATCGCACCGGCAAAAGCCGCTGACATGCCGACCACATCGGTAAAAAAATATAAGCCGTATAAGCTGAATATGGTCCAGGTGATAAAGCTTGAATAACCCGATAATCCATATGCCAGTTTCACTTTCAATGGCAATTTGCTATTCTGCTGCCTTTGTAAAACTAACTTTTGTTCCATAATTTCCTCCTTGCGCTGTGGGTTCACGGGGATGTCCAGTTTCGAAACGGCACGCTCCATCCCTTAAAAAAGAAAGGCCTTTGTACATAAAAAAAGATATACCTCTTATCGATATAAAGTATATCTTTTTTCGCCCGTCTTTCCTATTGTCCTCAGGTTCGAAAAAGAATCTGAAAATTAGAACTAGTTGTGTATACCTACCACTCCAGTTCTATCGGGAATGAAACAGTTTGATCAGGCCCATACGGTTCTTGACTCCGTATTTGCTGAATATATTGTAAACATGCTTTTTAGTCGTGGAAACGGTAATACAGAGCTTGTCCGCAATTTCCTCGTTGGAATACCCTTCGATGATGAGCGCGGCGATTTCCCTCTCCCGCTGAGTCAGCGATTCTTCCTCAAGCCCCTGGTAAGAAATGCGGTGATTTCGGTTGGCCGAGAGACATTGATCGACGATCTTGGTGATATGCGCCTTGAACAAATCGAGGACAAACACTTCTTTGCTGGTAAAATCGCCCCATTCTTCGCTGCGGAAGAGGCTGATGACGCCGATCAGATCGCCGTCCTTGATGAGAATAATACCGCACCCATAGGGAATCCCCTGAGGTTCGAGAAAATCCCGGTAGAACTCCGTCTTTTTACGAACATCATCGCCGAGAATATCCGAATCCACATATACCACCGATTGGGTGTAATTGAATAAGTTTTTCAAATAATTCTTTTCCGGTTCAATATTGGCGAAAAAAACCGGAATCATAGTTTCATCGGTATCGATGAAAATCGCTTCCTTACGAAGAATTTCTCTGGTCTTAGGATCGATCACACGAAAGTTGCTCTGATTATATGGAATCAGCGTCCGAATCAGAGTCAGAAAGGTTCGCTCCAGCTCTTTAATATCTTCCATATAATACAGTTTCAGCAAAATATCGCTGATAATCTGAAGTTCGTTATCTTTTAATGTGGACATAACATTCCCCCTTAGTAATATTTTCCTTAACGCGTCTTATGCAGCAAAACGGCGGGCCAAGCCCGCCGCTCCTTCACGATTCGTTTTCCGGGCGAAAGGCCTTTTGCACAGCGGCCACAATCAAAACCGCGTGCCGGCCTTTCCGAAAACGCTTTGCCCCCGCAATGTGAAAAAAGGAATGGTCGTTGCCAAAAGCACATCTCTAAAGAAAGGGGGCGCTAACTATTATTCTTATTTCTGGTAAACAACCTGACCGTCAAATACTGTAAGCTCCACCTCAGAGTCAATGATCTCAGACGGGTCAGCAGTAAACAAATTCCGATCCAGTACAATTAAATCTGCCAGCTTCCCTTCCGCCAGGGTTCCGTAGTCGTCCTCACAGCCTTCTACATACGCAGAACCCCAGGTATAGGCCTTCAGGGCCTCAGCCATGGTAATTCTCTGCTCAGGGAACCATCCGCCTTCCGGTTTTCCGGAAAAGGTCTGACGGGTCACAGCTCCGTAAACCTCATGCATCGGCTCGATTTCCACCACTGGGAAGTCGGAACTCAGCCCGATCACAGTACCGGCATCCAGCAGTTCACGCATTGGCCAGGCATGTTTACACCGTTCATGTCCAATAGCTTTCTCCTTATCGTCTCCTTCCAGATCAAACAGCATGTGCAGCGGCTGCATGCCGCAGGCAATGCCCAGCTCTGCAAAACGACTCAGATCATCGGGATGAACATTTTCAATATGTTCCTGCACGTGGCGCAGTCCCTGGTCGCCGTATTTTTCTTTCGCCTCTTCAAAGTAATCCAAAACAACCCGGATTGCTTTATCACCGATGGTATGGATACGAACCGCTCTTCCGTCTGCGATGGCTTTCATCATCTGCTCATGGAAAACATCCAGCTCGATGGACGTGGTGCCGCAGGTTTCAGGGTTATTGGTGTACGGTTCCAGCAAGTAGGCGGTGTATACGGAAGTAACGCCGTCAATGAGCTGTTTTAAGCCTCTGAGCCTGATCTTACCGTCATGGTGTTTGGCATATAAGGCATCATAACGCTCTTTGTCATATTCCGCCAGGTTGGGATATAAACATACACGGGCTGTCAGCGATCCTTCTTCTTCCAGCTTTTCATAAAACTGTACCGGATCCCTGGGCACCCCGAAAGGCGACAACAGGCTTGTCGCCGTAATTCCCAGCTTGCTTAATTTCTGAAAGAATTTCCGATAGGCGTTCATGTAAACCTCATCATCCGCATTATAGAATGCTTCTGTAAAGGCAAAGCCTGCGCCGTCGAAAAACCGGCCGTTCAAAACGCCCTTTTCATCCTTTTCCAAAACCCCGTCATCGGGATCCGGTGTATCATTGGTATAACCAACTTTCTTAATGGCACAGGTATTGGCGATAATCGTATGCATATCGGCAAGCTGCAGCGCTACCGGCCGGTCGGAAATCACCTGATCCAGATCATAGCGGGTGGGTAATGTTTGATCTTCCCAAGCCAGATTGTTCATCATATAGCCCACGATCCACTCATTTTCAGGATGGGCGTCGGCAAAAGTTTTTGTCATCTGCAATGCCTCTTCTTTGCTTTTGGCAGAAAGAACATTGAAGCAAAAGTCCTCATCTTCTAAAAAAGCACCTGACGACATATGAGTATGACAATCATTAAAGCCGGGCATGATCAATTTGTCGTTGTATTCTAAAATTTTTGTATCAGGGCCTGCATAAGAACCAATGTCACCGCCTTCCATCACCGCTTTTATTTTATGATCTTCGATGATGACTGCGCCTGAAAAAGGCTCCCGGCCTGTGCCGTCAAAGATGGCATTGCCCTTGATGATCATTGAGGGATAGCTCATATAGTACCTCCTTTTCCCTCCAGCGGAAATCCTTCTCCTGCATTATTTCAGCAGCTCTTCGAAGTCCTCCGTTGAATATTCTTTTCCTTCATGTCTGGCATCGATGGCACCTCTGAGCGCATTGAAGTTCTTGGAGTTGACAGGGTATTTCACCATGACCAAAGCGCCGATAATCATCAGAATTCCCGGCAGCAGCAATGCTCCGGAGGCGATGCCCGACAGTGTTTGCGGCGTCTGTTCCAGACTTGCGGCGTCATATTTGCTGAACTCGAGAATCCAGCCTACCGCTGCCATGGCGATACCGCCGATAAACTTGCCGATAAAGTAGAACAGAGAAACAATTACGCCGTCTCTTCCTCCGCCAGATTTAAATTCATCGATGTCGCATACATCGTATACCATGGAATAAATCTGTACAAAATATGCCGAAATTGCAAGAGCAAACAAGAAGAACAGCACATACACGCCTACTGTGCCCACAGGCAGGAATTTGCCTGCGCATAAGGCGATGCCGCAAATCATGGTCGCTCCGATTACAATATTTTTCTTCTCTATGCGGATTTTGCCGTATATGGCTGACACGCCCATAACCATGAAGCAATAAACGAGCATAACCGTCGCCGACTGACCTTCAGTCATGCCTACATTGTACGATAAGTAATAGATGTACATACTGGTAAAGAGCAGCACTCCGCCATAGGCGCAAATGGTATAGATCAGGATATGTCTATAAGGCTTGATCTTAATCACTTCCAGGCAGGTTTTGAAATAGCCCGGCTGCTTCACATTCGCATCTTCGGCCGGACGTACATACGGTTTTTCTCTGCCCTTGGAAGTTCCTACAACAATCCAGTAAGCAGCAAGCGTAAGAATACCAAAGATCAGGCCTAATTTTGACCAGGCTGCGGTATCTCCCACACCTCCGTCTTTCGAAAGCATAGCTACAACCGTCAGTGTTCCTGAACTTGCCAGAATCATTCCCGCATAGTTGATAATGTTAGAAATACCTCTGATGGATGTTCTCTCATCGTAATCATCGGTGATTTCCGATCCGAACGATACATAAGGAATATCCGTAAAGGATAATGCCAGCCAGAAAATCATAGCCGCTATGGTAAAATAGACCGGTTTTGCCCCATCAGGAACGATGGACCAGTCCGTGTACATCAGAAAAGTTACAATACCCAACGGAATGGCAGCCTTAAAGATAAAGGGTCTCCTTCTTCCCTTTGGATTGGTGCTGTTGTCCGTTCTGGTACCTGCGATTAAATCTGTGAAAGCCCCCCAAAAGGTTGCAATCATAGCCACGGTCCCGGCGACGCCGGCGTTGATCCCTACTGCGTTTGTCAGGAAGAAAAGAAAATAGATATAAAACGTATTCATGGCAAGACATTCGCCGATCATACCCATTCCATATCCAGTCTTAGCTCCTAATGATAGCTTGTTGTTCACGGTTTCATCCTCCTTTCCGCAAACGAAAAAATATAAACATAAGTTCTAAGAATTAATTAATAAACATGCAAGGATTATACCAATCAAAAATGGCTATTTTTCAATGTTTTTGGAATTATAAAACGCCGAGGCTATTCCTCTATGAATAGCCTCGGCGCATGATTTTCTTGACACCGTTTTATTTGAACGTTTTGCGCGTATTTTCAAAATATTCTTACACAAATACCGTATTTGCAAACGAATATTATCGGCAAAAATTTCTAAATATACTGAAATAAGGATGGTTCTTTAATCGCTCATTTTCACCAAATAGTCCTCTTCCGTATCCTTATACACAAGTTTTACCAAATCCGGGCGGGAATAATGTCCCAGCACATCGAAGGAATGTTTGGCCAGCCGGATCAGATCGGAATCCAACTCTGCCACAATCAACTCTTCCCGGTCATAGACCGGCTCTACCAGATAGCAGCCGAACGGATCCACGATGGAACTGCCCCCATAAGCCCAATCCCAATTGGTTCGGTCTTTGTAGGGAAAGTCTCCGGGCACCTCCTCTTCCGGCATATAGGCGCACGCGCTGAGAACGAACCCCTGGCTCTCGAAAGCATGGCAGCGGATCGCCGGTTCGATATCGCTGGTATTGTAATTCTGCGGGTTCTTCCGCTCGGAATCAACCACTGTCATCGAATCGTCGGGCATGCCGGAAAACGTTCCCGGCCAGCAGGCCACATGAATTTCTTCTCCCTGGCACGCCAGGAGCGCCCGCATCATAATCATATGGTTTTCCCAGCAGACCAGGCCTCCCACTCTGCCGATGTCCAAGTTCTTGATCTTTAAATTTTCACCGCCCTGGCCCATGCCGTGGAAGCACCTTTCTGTATTGGTCGGCACTACTTTTCTATGTCTTCCAGCCAATTCACCTGTTCTGCTGAAATAAAGCATGGAATTATACAGGGTTCTCGAGCCGATTCGATCATCCAGCTCCGTACAGCCCATGACAATATTGACATTGGCTTTCAAGGCCGCTTGTGCCAGCCGGTCCGTATCCTCTGATCCTACCAGCACCGCATTATTCTGAAAATCCAAATTGACCTTGGCGAAATCCTCCATCGCATCGTTGGGTCCCTCCTGCCAATATGGGAACGCTGGTATAAAGGACTCCGGAAATACCACGATATCCGCCTTCTGTTCCCCTGCCATACCAATGTAGTCGATGGCCTTTTCAATGGTCTTATCTTTGTCCATAAAAACAGGCGCAATCTGCGCGATAGCAGCTTTTACACGTTGTCTGCCGTTAAAAATCTTTCCGCTCATGTTCTCCTCCTCTTTCTGTCATTAAGATCTCATCCAGATCTATTTCTTGTTGGTACATATATTTTAATGCAAATTATATGCCAATAAGATCAGAAAGAAGGAGCAGTGTTATCTTTCTACCACTCTTTCAGCTGGTCGAAAAATGTCTTTCCGTCTCCTTCGATGGGCATATCGATCAGCTGGCCCCATGGGATACCGGCTTCCTTCATCCGCTCCAGCAGGACTTTGCTCATGATGGCGACGCTGTCAGCCACGCTGCAGGAAGGGCTGGTATCGATACCGATGATCCCCGCCACTTCTATGCCATGGCTGTGATACTCCTTCAGATTGCTAATAACAGGAGCAAGAAGCTCCCCGCAATATTGTTCGTACTCCCCGGCCTTGGGATCTTCCGGAGTAATGGATTCCCGCTCTAAAGCTTGATAACAGAGCTCCGGGCATGGCAGCTGCATCATGCTGATCTTTTTATCGGTCAAGAGATTGATAACATCTTTGCGAAATGTGTCCGAAGCTTCCGGAAGTTCACAGAAACTGTTGAGCACGCAGTGGGAAATAAGGGCAAGTTTTTTCATTTTACGACCTCCTATAAATCATTCAGCTCCGGCAGTCACTGGCTGCCAATGGTTGGAATAGTATAGCTTGCGAGCCGTGTCGAGCAAGTTTCAGTATTTTTTACCCTGCGGCAACGCCGTACAGATGGTAAAAATATTATATCACACAAAACGGGAAAAAGCCTCAGAATCCGTCTCCAAGGCTTTTTTCTCAATTGCAGAATTTATTTCATGCTTTCATACATCAGGTACATGATATCCTGTGTGATGGCTGCTCCTGCGATGGCAGTAATGTTGCTTGGATCCTTGTCCGGCAGCACTTCTACCATGTCGGCCGCTACTACGTTGATTCCTTTCAGTCCCTGCAGCACTTTTCTCACCTGATCCGATGTAGGACCTCCGATAACCGGTGTGCCTGTTCCCGGAGCCGCGGCTGGATCCAGTGCGTCGATGTCAAAGGTCAGATATACTGGCATATCGCCTACGATCTCTTTGATCTTCTTAGCCAGCGCTTCCGGTCCCATGTCGATGGCATCCATGGCGTGGAATACATTGTATCCGCATTCAGTCATTTCCGTACGGATATACACTTGCGCGGAGTGAGCCGGATCGATGCATCCTTCTTCCTGCAGGTCATAAGCAAAGTTGGCATGGGAAAGATTTCTGGTACCGTTTTCATTTTCTTCACTTCTGGTGCTGTCCTGATGGGAGTCAAAGTGGATCAGAGCCAGCTTGCCGTACTTTTCGCTTGCGGCGCGTACCGGTCCGTACGGAATCGTATGGTCGCCGCCGATAGTCATCAATCTGCATCCGGCGTCCAAAATTTTCTTCGCGTGCTTATAGGAATCCGCAACCATAAATTCTGTCGCCTTTGCGCCTACCCAATAGCCCACGTCGCCGTAATCGATTACCCTTGCCACATCAGAGAGCTTGTAATCCCACGGATATTTGAAACAGCAGGCGATCAGACTCTGTTCTCTTACCGCTCTCGGCGCGAAACGTGCTCCCGGTCTGAAAGTCACGCCGCTGTCAAAGGGTACCCCCATAACAACAATATCCGCATTTTCAACGTCCTGTGAAACCGGAGCATGGTTCCAGCTGGGAATCCCTGCATAATGTAAATGTTCTTGTACTTCGTATTTCATGTTAAAATCTCCTCTCTTTTTTATAAAACTTAATTATTATCTTCTTTAAACCATCTGAACAGCCCTATGAGCATGCCGATGATGATGAACAGGAACGGTACCGAAAGCACGATACAAACGGTCTTGATCGCGGTGAAGGGCGCTCCGGCAAACATGATGGAAAGGGGTACCAGAGCCAGAACCACGCACCATACCAATCTGAATTTGGAATTGGGATTTCCCTTGGCATCCAGCTTTTTGGTAGCGGAAGCGGCCAGAGTGAACGAAGCCGAATCCATAGAAGTGGCCAGGAATCCCAAAGTAACCAGGGTAAAGATGATGGGGATGATCATGCTGCCTCCCGGCAGTGTTCCCAGCAGATCGAATAATCCAGCCTGAACATCCTCTGCCTTGGATAGGGCGAACTGTCCGGTCAGCTCTGCGTTCATTCCAAAGCTGCCGTTGATGCCGAACATGATCCAGGTTCCCACGCTGATTCCGCCCAGGCAGGTGAGAATCATTTCTCGGATGGTTCTTCCCTTGGAAATCTTGGTGATGAAAATTCCCATCAGCGCCGCATAGTTGAGGGCCAGCGTGAACAGGAAAATCGTATTGAGTTCCGGGAACCCGGAATTGCGGATTGGGTCGGTAAAGAGGCTCATATCCACATAGTTGCTGAACATCTTACCCACGCTATAAGTAAAGTTCTTGTAAATGAACTGGGTGGGACCAGTGATGAAGATAAAGGCGATCAAGAAGATCGCAGCATACATGGTCCAGTCGCTGAGTTTCTTCATTCCTTTTTCGATGCCGACCACCGATGTAATGGAGAACACAACGGCAACCAGCACCAGTACGATGACATTGGTCGTAAAGGTCACTTCAACGCCGAAAATTTTTCCAATTCCCGCACTGATCAGCGGCACCCCTACTCCCAAGGAGACACCCATGCCTCCTACGATACTGAGAATGGTCAGAGCATCGATTAGTTTTCCGAGGGGCTTTTTGTATTTGAAATTACCCATCATTCTTTCGCAAACAGCGCTGATTCTCAGCACTGGCACTTTTTTGACATGGTATCCGTACGCCAGAGATACCGCAGTAAGTACAAAGATTACCTGTACGCTGAACCCCCAGTGGAAAAATGCATACGGCAGCGAAATTTCAGCGGCTTCCTGAGAGTAAGGCTCAATGCCGAAGGCCGGATCCGCATAATAAAAGGACCATTCAACAAAGGAATAATAGACGGCCGTAGCAGCCAGGGCTGCGCACATCATCATAGCAATATAGCTGAACATGGAGAACTCCGGCTCTCCTTCACCCAGCTTCACATTGCCGTGCTTGCTCAAAGCAAGATACAGACAAAGAAATAATCCGATAAAAACAAACCATAAAATTGGAACGCCCATGACAGCAGTTACAGCATTAAATACTGTATTAACTGCATTTAACGTGGCATCCGGTTTCAAGCACATGAAGCATACAAAAATAGCAACCAGTATAATGCAGACAATGGAAATCGGCTTATCGATTATCGCTTTTTGTTTAATTGCGTTATTTGGCTTTTCCATGAAACATCCTCCTAACAAATAAGTAGTAACTTATGTAGCATGCATGCGATTTGTCCATATAAATCGCAAGACTCGTGCCAAACAAAATCCGCCATTTTTCAACGTTTGCCGGCAAAAACCAAAAAACCGATTATTCATAAATGAATAATCGGCCCTATCCGGCCTATTTGAACCCTTCAAGCGCAATTGGTCTTTTCACTGTATTCTGTTTTGAATAATTTATTCATAATTGAATACTCTTATTCAAATTTGTATAATTATTTTTTTATTTTCACATATTTTTCTATCTTCCGAAAGGCTGTGGATTGGCTGATATTCAAGGCATTTCCCACACCAACGGTTGTTCTGTATTTTTCGTAGGCTTCGCGTATAATGGTTCCTTCAAATTCTTCGACTGCCTGGTCCAGGTCGTGGACCGGGCCGGACGCCTGTTTCTTTTCTTTTCTCACCTCATCGGGCAGAGCCTTCTTTTCAATGATATCTTTCTCGCTGGTCATCGAAACCCGCTCCACCACGTTGGCCAGCTCCCGCACATTGCCGGGCCAGCTGTAATTCATCATCGCCTCCATTGCCTGGGGATGGAAGGATTTTTGAAGACCATAATGTGCATTGCTCTTTTCAAGAAAATGTTCGGCCAGCGGGATAATATCCTCCCGCCTCTCACAGAGGGGCGGAATATCAATATTAATTACATTAAGACGATAATAGAGATCTTTGCGGAATAGTCCCTGATCTGAGAACTCATCCAAATTGCGGTTGGATGCGGTAATCAGGCGAAAATCGACTTTTACCGCTTTTGTTCCGCCTACCCGCGTTATGATCTTATCCTGTATGGTCTTTAAAAGTTTAGCCTGCAGGCTCAGAGGCATTTCGGAAATTTCATCCAGGAGCAGCGTTCCTCCATTGGCCAGTTCGATCAGACCAACCTTGCCGCTGGTGCTGGCTCCTGTAAAAGAGCCTTTTTCGTATCCAAACAGCTCTGATTCCAATAAATTCTCAGGAATCGCGGCGCAGTTAATCTCAATAAAAGGACCATCCCTGCGATTGCTGTTTTTATGTACAATTTTTGCCAGCATCGTCTTGCCTACGCCCGACGGACCCAGGAGAAGAATGTTGGCGTCAAAATCAGCCACCCGTTTGATGGTTTCCAAAATCTTGATCATTTGAGGGGACTGACCCACAACTCCTTCTCCGACGGCCACATCCTTTCGCAGGTGATTGATTTCTGCGGTATACTTTTCAATTTCGTTTTCCAGCTTGGAGTATTGTTTTTGAAGCTGGAGAAGTTCTGTAATATCTCTGGAAAAGCTGACAATGAATTCGATGCTTCCGTCCTCAGCAAAGACCGGCGTAGCGGTGACAACCAGATCCCGTTTGGTTTTTGTTGCCTGTTTCATCGTTACTTTCTGCCCTGACCGAATGACCTGGGCAACGATGGACGGCTTGAAGTAGCCTTCTTGTTCCAGCTGATAGACTGTCTTTCCGATGGCGTAATCCGCCGAAATTTTGTACATCTTTTGGAAGGTGGGGCTGACTTTCAAAACCACTCCCTCTCCGTCTGTAATCATCAAGTCTTCGTGAATCACATCCAAAATTTCATTGAAATGATTGGCCAAATTTGTTTCTTTCATAAGCGTTGAACTCCATTCCAGGTTTCTTGATTTCATAGGTATAGTCTACCATGTATGAAGCGATTTAGAAAGAAAATCTCTCATACTCCCAATAAGGATTGCCGCTAAAACACAGAAAAAGCCCTGAGTCGTCAAACTCAAGGCTCTTATTTATATATCGATCAGCCTGCCGCAGCAAAATTCCTATTTTTTCATACTTTCATACATCAGATACATAATGTCCTGCGTAATGGCTGCTCCGGCAATAGCCGTAATATTGCTCGGATCTTTATCCGGCAGCACTTCCACCATGTCGGCCGCTACCACATTGATACCTTTCAAACCCTGCAGTACTTTTCTTACCTGATCGGATGTGGGTCCTCCGATTACCGGCGTACCAGTGCCCGGTGCCGCAGCTGGATCCAGCGCATCGATATCAAAGGTCAGGTAAACCGGCATATCACCTACAATCTCTTTCAGTCTGGCTGCCAGCTGCTGCGGTGTCATATCGAGGGCATCCATGGAATGGATCACATTGTAACCGCATTCGGTCATTTCCGTACGGATATAAACCTGAGCCGAATGGGCCGGATCAATGCAGCCTTCTTCCTGCAGGTCATAGGCAAAATTAGCATGGGAAAGATTTCTTGTGCCGTCCCCTTTTGTTTCGCTCTTGGTGCTGTCTTGATGAGAGTCAAAATGAAGCAGCGCCAGCTTTCCGTATTTTTCACTGGCAGCACGAACCGGTCCATATGGAATCGTATGGTCACCGCCGATGGTCATCAGCCTGCACCCTGCTTCCAAGATTTTCTTTGCATGTTTATAGGTATCTTCCACCATGAATTCTGTTGCTTTTGCGCCTACCCAGTAACCGACATCGCCGTAATCCACCACCTTGGCAGCATCGCACAGCTTGTAGTCCCAGGGATATTTGAAGCAGCATGCAATCAAGCTCTGCTCCCGGATCGCCCTCGGCGCAAAACGTGCGCCCGGCCGAAAGGTTACGCCGCTGTCAAAGGGCACTCCCATAACAACGATGTCCGCATCATCGACCTCCTGTGTTACCGGGCAATGATTCCAGGTTGCAATTCCCGCATAATGTAAATGTTCTTGCACTTCGTATTTCATCTTGAAATCCCCTCTCTTTTTTTCAAAATCTTCTTTACGATCCTTTCTATGTCTGCTCACATTGAAAGAGTTAATTCTCATTTTACTTTAATGCAAATCCTATGCCAATTCAAAATCCACTATTTTCAACATGTTACAGGAATATAGCCAGGCCGGCTATTCATTTACAAATAACCGGCCTGCTGGATTTATATTGTATGTAGGAAGTTGTACATTGTGCGTGTATTCAGAAATAATCGTCTATTCGACTATGAATAATTTTATTCCTGCAATGGGAGTTCAAACAGAATTTTAAAGATATAGCGTATGATTGTTGAACGCCGCGCGATACCCAAAACGGTTCCATCTTTATCCACAATAGGAATTTTTTTAAATTTCTTTTTAGAGAGGATCTCCGCCACTTCTTCTATACTTTTGTCCGGAGATACACAATAAACTTTCCTCGTTGCCAGCTCCATCACATTGCGTTGTTTGAACTCAGCAACCTTCTGTTCAAAACTTTCATCATCATACAGGACCATAACTGAATCAGCGCCGCCGAAAATAGACCGAGTCTTTTGCTTTGCCACACTTCGCATGATATCCCCGTCGCTGATAAAACCCACAACTCGTTTATCATCATCAACGATTGTCAGACCGCCGATTTCTTTATCCACCAGTATTTTTACTACATCTTCCAGGGTCTGGCTGTAATGACAGGTATACACATCCTTATTCATAATGCTTCCGATGGGTTTATTCATTTTGTTGCCTCCTCTTTGAACTTATGCCTCTGCCTTGACAGGGGCATTTTTAACTTTTAAGATTGCCGCGGCCAGTGCCACTGCCGCTACGCACGCGCAAACGCCATAAGCTACCCGAATCCCGTTGGAAGTATCCATAAGGGCGGATCCGGAATGGCTGGCACCGGCTACCATGGTCATGATGGTGACGATCAGTGCCGTACTGATCGAGCCTCCAACCTGACGGCCCGTGTTACTAATGGCATTTCCATGGGCGATGAATTGGTTCTGCAGGGAATTGATACCCCAAGTATTAATTGGCATATTGGCCAAGGTCAGACCAAAAGATTGAATCATATAGATACAGATCAAATATAGCTTGGAGGTATCAGGACCAATCAGAGTCAAAGCAGCCAGTGCCCCTGTTAGGGCCGTAAGGCCTATGATGGAAATGGTCCGCGGTCCGAACCGGTCGAACAGCAGCCCGCTGATTGGACTCATAAAAATTGAAACCACCGCCCCCGGTGTCATTAAAATACCGGTAACCAGCGCCGAGCAGCCCAGTACATTCTGCAGATAGATCGGCAGAATAATACTGCCTACTGCAAGTGCCGAATTGATTACGGTAACTATAAAAGCAGAACATGCAAAAACCGGAGTTTTTAGAACATCAAGCTGCAGAAGGGGTTCATGCAGGTAAAACTGCCGTCTGATAAACCAGATCAGCGCCAATGCGCCTACCACCGCAGGAACAATGACCAGCAGATTGGCCCAGCCCAGGTTACTGGCGTTGGAAAAGCCGTATAAAAGGCCGCCGAAAGCCAGCGTTGACAAGAGAACGGACAGTAAATCCAAATGGGGCTTTTTCAATTCTCCCACGTTGCGCAGAAAAACCCCACTCAGTATGGTAACCAAAACGGAAAGCGGCAGAATAGCCGCAAACATCATCCGCCATCCGAAGGAATCGATGACCCAGCCGGCAGCTACAGGCCCGATGGCCGGGGCGCAGCTCATGACGATTCCTGCCATGCCCATTGCTGTACCTCTTTTTTCTCTTGGAAATACCAGCATGGGCACATAAGCCACCAGTGGCAGCTGAATTCCGGCGCCCATGGCCTGCAGAACTCTCGCCGCCGTTAGAACTGCAAACGACG
Organism: Hominibacterium faecale; assembly: GCF_020734085.1. Lineage (NCBI taxonomy): Bacteria > Bacillati > Bacillota > Clostridia > Peptostreptococcales > Anaerovoracaceae > Hominibacterium > Hominibacterium faecale. Next base: position 90,657 of record NZ_JAJAGH010000003.1, on the reverse strand, counting down.
GGGCTGCCGCGCACACTAAAGTACCGACCATAAAAATACACATAGAACCGATAAATAGCTTTCTTGTAGAAAAACGGTCAATTAAAAAGCCTGTAACTGGAACCATAATCCCATTTACAAGCATATAGATGGTTGTTACCCATTGGGCTGTACCCGCAGTGATCTGAAAATCTTCCATCAACTTGGGCAGCGCTGGTGACAGAACTGTTTGGTTCAGGATGGCAATAAAAGCGCCTGCTACAACAATTCCGATCACCAGAATGTCTCTTCTGGTAACCGCGGAATGTCCCGCCATAGATTGACTTTTGTCTTTCAAAATAACATCTCCTTTTTAGCCTTTTTCGTCTGTGAGGTTGTCGGCAACCTGAGAGAGCAGTCTCTTTAAAAGCTGCCGTTCTTCCTCGTTCATTCCTGCTGTCATTTTGTTTTCGATGCTGTCCAATACGCTGAAAAATACTGGTATCAGATTTTGGCCTTTGGGAGTTACAGACAGATGCTTGGCACGGCTATCTTTCAGGCTTTTTTCCCGGGTAATAAGCCCGTTTTCCTCTGCTCTGGCAAGAATATGCGTTACTGTAGAGCTTCTCAGGTTGAGATAGTGCTCCACATCTTTTTGCGTCACCTCATGTTCCGGGCCGAATTGTTTCTCCTGCTCCAGTACATATAGCACAACCAGAGACTGCACGTAAGTCACGCCATGTTTATCCATTTCTTTATTGAGCAGCACCTTCTGCTGATTGGCAATTCTCTTATACAAATCGCTGTAATAAAAATTTGATTCTCCCATTTTGCCTGGTTCCTTTCTCCACATCCTTTGGTACGGACTGCAAACAAAATAGTTAGCGCACTAATTACTAGTGTGCTAACTATTCTACGCTCTTTCACTCAATCTGTCAATCCATCTGATTGATCTTTGTAAATTCTTTGCTATAATCATCGATTGCGGTTTTGATTGCTTCATGGGAAGCGCTCTTGCCGTATTCGTCCACTTCTTTTTTATTAGCCTCTCCATGGGTCAAACATCCGGCACCGCCAATACAGCCTCCGCTGCAGATCATGCCTTCGATAAAGTTGCTTGACAGCACGCCTTTTTTTGCTCTCATTAAGGCCGGTTTACACTTATCGATGCCCTCGCAGACGATGGGATCAAATGCAAAGTCTTCCCTGCCAAGCTCTTTGACAGCCTCGGCCACCGCATCGGTAACACCGCCTGTTCTGGCAAATATTCTTCCGTAATAGGAGGCTTCATCCAGCGCAGTTTCCGGCAAATCCTCTACGATGATATCTCTGCTGTCAATCACAGCCTGAAGTTCCTCAAAGGTCATAACGTAGTCAATATAGTCTCTCACATGTTCCTGTTTGATCTCTGCTTTTTTAGCCGTGCATGGTCCGATAAAAACGATCTTCGCGTTCTCATCATGCTCTTTAATAAATTTGCCCAGCTGGGCCATAGGCGATAAATTATGAGAAATATGATCCTTTAACTCCGGAAATTTTGTCTTTATATATTTTACAAAGGCCGGGCAGCAGGAGCTAGTGAGAAATCCCCGTTCCATCAATTCCTGAGCCTCGTTATAAGCAACCATGTCCGCACCTAATGCGGCCTCCTCCACACTGTAGAATCCCAGTTCCTGAATAGCCGTAATGACTTGTTCCAGTTTGGCATATGTAAATTGGCTGGCGATCGCCGGCGCTACCATGGCATAAACTTTATATTTGGTATTGTTCTCGCTTCTGATGATCGTATTGATCACATCTACGATACTAGAAACGTCCACTGTGGCACCGAAGGGACACTGATAAACGCAAGCGCCGCAGGCAACGCATTTTTCTTCATCAATCTGCGCCTCCCCGCCTTCGGCCATGCTGATCGCATCCAGCTTGCAGGCCCGCTCGCAGGGTCTCTTAAAATCGGCAATGGCGCTGTAAGGACAAACTTTTGCGCATTTGCCGCATTCCACACACTTGCTCTTATCAATATGGGCAATTTGCTCCTCGTCAAAGGTAATTGCTCCCAATTTGCAGGCATCGGCGCATCTGTGGGCAATGCAGCCCCGGCAGAGATCCGTTACTGTGTGGCCGGCTTCCGGACATTCATCGCAGGCGATGTCGATTACCTGTATCACATTTTTATCCTTTTTATTGCCTCCCAGCGCCAGTCGAATGCGCTCGGCTACTACGGCCCGATCCTTATAAATGCAGCATCGCATCGGCGGCTGGTCTTTTTTCACAATTTCGTTTGCGATTTCATTAAATACCGCAAAGGAATCGTTGCCAAGCCAAGTCTGATAGGCCACCTCCATCAGTACTTTGTACTTTAGTTCCTGTACATTTGTGTCAAAAATTCTCATGCTTTTTCACCTTTTTCTGCTATTTGTAAGTTCCTTTTTTTGAAGTCCTTTTTACTTGGCAAACATTACTGTACGACGAAGTATAGCTCTTTTTGCCAATTTTATCATAGGCTTTTACTTTATAGTAATAACGTTTCTTTTTTAGTTTATGATCGGTAAAGGAAGTCTTGTTTCCTTTTATAGTCTTAATCTTTTTATATTTCCCGTTTTGCTTTTCCGCTCGATAAACAAAGTAACCGTCGGCGCCGCTTACTTTCTTCCAGCTTAGCTTAGCTTTCTTTCCGCGAAGCCCCTTTGTTTTCAACAACGGCCGTTTCGGTACCGCCTTCGCCTTAACCGGTTTACTCCATTTGGATTCAACCGCGGGTTTAATTCGATAATAATAGGTCTGGCCCGCCTTTACCTTCTTATCGGTCCATTGGGCATTTTTATAGCCGTTAAGATATTGTCCCACATATGTGTATTTCCCATTGGTACTGCTGGAACGGTATACATAAAAATGATTCTGCGCTATATCCGATGTCCATGCAAGCTTGACTGCCTTGGCACCTTGCGTATCAATTTGGATTTGTTTTGGCGCATATTTGCTGCGTTCAGCTTCTGCCGCCGTATATTCCCAAGGCGGGATTTGATTGCCGGTGAAATCTTTCACATCAACCGTTACCCCTTTACTGTCATCTCCTTCGATACGTCGCGTGCCGCTGTCCCGATAGGGCCTGACTTGGTAGTTGTAGATTGTGCCCAGTGCGATGCTCAGATCATTGTAACTTGTCCGTACCGTTTCTCCCACCTTTTCATAAGCGCCGTTTTTTTCTTTTCGGTAGACCGCATATCCTTTGGCATCCGTCTGTTTATCCCATTTCAAGTTGACCGTACCATTCCTATCCTGATATCCAGTCAAAGAGTTGACCGTCCAGACGGTCCCCAGATTGACAAACTTCCAGGTAATCATCTCCGCCGGTGTCCATCGATAGCCGTACACGGTAAAAACATTGTAATCCATGCCGCTGAAAGCACTCTCGTCAACCTCCCTTAGGGACTGAGGAAGCGTTATGATCCGCAGCTTATCACAAAACCCAAACGCATTATAGGCGATGGACTTAACGCCTTCGTGAACCGTCACTTCGGTGAGATTTTTACATCCATAGAAAGAAAACTGATCGATCGCTTCGATTCCCTCCGGTATATTCATTTTCATCAAGCTTTCGCATCCTTGAAAGACCATTTCATCCCATTGTTCCATCTGCTGGGGAAGCACGATCTTTTCCAAATCACGGCAACCGGAAAAAGCGATACGTCCCAGTTTCTTTGTGGAATCAGGAAGAATAACTTCTTTTAAGGATTTGCAGAACTGAAACGCACCTTCGCCCACTGATTGAACTTCATTTTCAATCACCACTTCCGCCAGCAGATCGCAGTCGGAAAAACACATAGGCGGTATTTCTTTCAAATTGCTGGGCAGGACTACTTTTTTCAGGTTTTTGCATTTGTAAAAGGCGCCTCGCCCAATATCAGAAACGCTTTCCGGAAGCGTTTCTGTCTCCATGGCGCAACCCCAAAAGGCATGGTTACCAATGGTTTCTAGGTTCTGCGGCCAGTTAATCGTTTTTAAATTGGCGCATCTGATAAAAGCCGCGGATTCGATCGCTGTGATAGAGTCAGGAAGCTCGACCTGCTCAAGGGCAGCGCAATCTGAAAAAGCTCTTTCTCCAATGGAAGTTACCGCGCTCCCCTCGACCTCCGCCGGAACTACCGCCTTCGTCACCCCTTTATCGCAATCGACAATGGCGCCGCTGTCCCGGTCAAAATAGATACTTCCTCCTTCAACCGGTATTAGCGTTTTCTCAGCCGCGTCGGCGGAACTGGTCCCCAGAGCGAAGAACATCAGAATCGAAAAAAGAAAAACTCCTATAAAGCTCACATTTAATCGTTTCATTGTAACACCTCAATACACACAAAGCCCATAACTGCTATCTACATTGTACCATGGCCCCCGCCTGAAAGCCAACAAAAAAGAGATGTGATCACTCACATCTCTTTTATTATGCTTAACGATTTATGTAAGCTTATTTTGTGGAAGCGTCATACAGCGCTTCTGCGTTATCCCACTCTTCGATGATCTGCGGGATTACCTTGTACAGGTCGCCTACGATTCCGTAGTCCGCAACTTCGAAGATCGGAGCATCCGGATCCTTGTTGATCGCAACAATGATGTCGGAAGTCTGCATACCTGCCAGATGCTGGATAGCACCGGAGATACCACATGCAAAATAGATTTTCGGCTTAACGGTTGTACCGGTCTGTCCTACCTGGTGGGAGTGATCAATCCAGCCAGCATCAACAGCTGCTCTGGAAGAACCAACAACTCCGCCAACCTTGTCAGCGAACTTTTTGATCAGTTCGAATCCGGAAGGATCGCCCAGGCCTCTTCCGCCGGAGCAGATGATTTCAGCGTCAGTCAGGGAAACCAGTTCCTTAGCGGACTTAACGATGTCAACCAGCTTGATGTGAATGTCGCTTTCAGCAATCTGAGGTTTGTAAACAGTCAGTTCGCCTTTTGCGCCTTCAACCTTATCTCTCTTCTGCATTACGCCAGGTCTTACTGTGGACATCTGCGGTCTTGTCTTCGGGCAGATGATGGTAGCCATCAGGTTACCGCCGAATGCCGGACGAGTCTGCTTGATTCCAGTGGAAGGATCGGTCGGATCCAGTGTGGATGTGTCCAGAGTGGTGCTCTTGTTCGCGTAGTCAATGTAGCTGGAAACTCTGATGTCCAGTCTTGTACAGTCAGCAGTCAGACCAGTGTTCATTCTTGCAGCTACTCTTGGAGCCAGGTCTCTACCGATGTGAGTAGCGCCGTAGATAACCAGTTCCGGTTTGTATTCGTTGCAAGCGTCAACCAATACCTTGGTGTACGCATCTGTTGTGTAGTTCTTGAGAAGCGGATCCTCGATGAGGATAACTTCTTCTGCGCCGTAAGCGTAGCATTCTTCAGCCAGGTGGCCGATGCCGTCACCGATGAGAACTGCGCAGATTTTTGTATCTTCGCTGATTTCTTTTGCGAGTCTGTAGCCTTCGCCGATCAGTTCCAGAGCAACGTTCATCAGTTTGCCGTTTCTCTGTTCTGCGAATACCCATACGTTCTTGTAAGCGGAAAGGTCAACAACTTCGTCATCGCCAGTTTTTTCGATGGCCTTGAACGGGCAGGCGTCGATACACTGGTTACAAGCTGTACACTTATCGTTGATTACAGCAAGTTTGCCTTCCATGTCGATCGCATCGAACGGGCAAGCTTTCAGACATAATTTGCAGCCTTTACATTTATCTTTTATAACTTGAATAGCCATTATTATTTCCTCCTCCTTCTTAGATTACATGTTTGCCCTTGAGACCGATCAGCAGGTTCTTGGCAAGATCTTTTTCTGTATCTCCTTCAACGATTACACCTTTTCCCTTGGGCTTCGGTGTAAAGGAACGGAATACGTTTGTCGGGGAAGCATCCAGACCTACTGTGGTCAGGTCAACTTCAATGTCCTTTGCGTTCCAAACTTTGATTTCTTTTTCTTTATCGAAGATACCCTTCATGTACATGTATCTTGGAGTGTTCAGTTCTTTGATCGCGGTCAGCATGCAAGGAGTCTGGATATCGATTACTTCGTACCCATCTTCCAGAGCTCTTTCAACTCTGATATCTTTTTTGTTGTCTGCGATTTCAAATTTCTGTACATACGTAACCTGAGGCAGACCCAGTTTTTCAGCCAGCTGCGGACCAACCTGAGCCGTGTCTCCGTCGATCGCCTGACGTCCGGCGAAAATCAGATCGAAATCGCCGATCTTCTTAACGGCTGCCGCGATTGCGTTGGAAGTAGCCCATGTGTCGGAACCGCCTACGGCTCTGTCACTGATCAGGATACCTTCATCAGCTCCCATAGCCAGACATTCGATCAGCAGATCCTGTGCCTGCGGAGGTCCCATTGTTACTACTGTGATATGTACATCATCAAACTTATCTTTTATCTTTAATGCTTCTTCTAAAGCGTTTGCGTCGTCGTGGTTTAAGATACTGGGAACACCATCTCTCATCAACGTACCTGTTTCAGGGTTGATTCTGATTTCGTTTGTATCAGGAACCTGTTTTGCGCATACGATTATTTTAAATGCCATTTTTTAATCCTCCCTCTTTATTATTTGCCCAGAACGGATGCAGCGATTACGATCTTCTGAACTTCTGAAGTTCCTTCGTAGATCTCTGTAATCTTAGCGTCTCTCATCATTCTTTCAACCGGATAATCCTTGGTGTATCCGTAGCCGCCGTGCAGCTGTACACACTTCGTTGTTACATACATAGCTGTTTCAGCAGCAAACAGTTTTGCCATCGCGGATTTCGGTCCATAATTCAGGTGCTTATCCTTCATGTCGGCAGCCTGATAAATCAGAAGTCTGGAGGCTTCGATTCTGGTTGCCATTTCAGCAATGTCAAATCTCAGAGCTTCCATTTCGGATAACTTTTTGCCGAACTGTTTTCTGGCTTTCATATAATCAACGGTTACATCCAGCGCGCCCTGTGCGATACCCAGAGCCTGGGAAGCGATACCGATACGTCCGCCGTCCAGTGTGGACATGGCAACTTTGAAGCCCTGTCCGATTTCTCCCAGCAGTCTGTCTTTCGGGATTCTGCAGTTCTGGAAAATCAGCTCTGTTGTGGAGGATGCGCAGATGCCCAGTTTGTCCTCAGTCTTACCGATGGAGAATCCTTCGTCACCTTTTTCTACGATAAACGCGGAAATTCCTCTTGTTCCCTTTGACTTGTCAGTCATAGCCATTACTACAAATGTATCAGCGTATCCGCCGTTTGTAATGAATACTTTGGATCCGTTCAGAACCCACTGATCGCCTTCCAGGATTGCTCTTGTCTGCTGTCCTGCAGCATCTGTACCCGCACCAGGTTCAGTCAGTCCGAATGCGCCTAATTTTCTGCCGGAGAGAAGGTCAGGAAGATATTTTTTCTTCTGTTCTTCATTTCCCCAGTTAAAAATCGGCCAGCAGCACAGGGAAGTGTGTGCGGAGCAGATAACGCCTGTAGATGCACAGACTCTTGACAGTTCCTCAACTGTGATCGCATAGGAGATGTGGTCTCCACCAGCTCCTTCGTATTCTGTAGGGAACGGTACGCCCAGCAGGCCGTATTTTGCCATTTTCTCTACAGTTTCAACTGGAAATCTGTGTTCCTGGTCGATGTCGGCTGCCAACGGTTCAACTTCGTTAGTAGCAAACTCTCTTACCATTTTTCTTACGAATTCTTGTTCCTTCGTGAGTTGAAAGTTCATGTAAATGCCTCCTTAAATTATTAATAACGGTACGTTTTTTGTCTATTAAAATTGTCCGCGTTTTAATAGTCAACTTCGTTACAAAAGTAACGACCATACATTCCTATTAGACCATATTGCGTTCATTATTGCAAGTGGTTTTTTTACTTTCCGTAAAATATTTATCAAGGATTCAAATACGGTTTTGAATATTCAGATTCTTCCCTCATTTTCCTTGCAATTCTAACCTTTAGCATGGTAAAATATATGTAAGTCTTTATAGCCATATGTATTAAGGAGGGTTATATGAAAAAAAGAGCAAAACTGATCGTTGCATTTTTAACATTGTCTTTAGTGATGGCCTGTTTCGCAGGTTGCGGCAGCAGTAACAGTGAAGAGGAGCCAAAAGAAACCACTGCGGCAGCAGTAACCGTGCCAGAGGAAGTACAGGCAGTCAAAGACAAAGTTACTGGTCTTGCGGAAAAGTACGCAAAGAAACTAGATGGCGACTGGGGCGACCAGCAAGTTGCTTTACTGGAATCAAAGGAAGGAGAAAAGTACAAAGACTACAAAGACATGAAAGCTGTTCTTGACAGCTATAGAGAAGAGAGCGGAGCATATTATATATATGCCCTGTATCCAACGGATCTTGAAAATGTGGATTCCAAACCATTTATGATCACGGTAGACGGTTCGGAGGATCCTGACCCTTACGGTGAGGAGTATGAGTGGGAAATTCAATTCCAGGAGGCCTGGAAAGGCTCTCCGGCGGCAGCCCGGTCTGCATGGGCAGATGATGAGGAAGGAAAAGACCTCTGCTGGTCCGCATTTGCACCATTCCATGACAGTGAAGGAAACATCGTTGGAATTCTAGGAGTTGACTACCCTGCACCGGAAATTCTCGACTTTCCTGAGTGGAACCGGGATTCCGATCAGTGGAATAAAATTGAAGAATAAACGTTATATCTAGTCGAGGATCATAGAAGATCATATGCAAACAGTAATCAAAAGAGACTGCTGCACGAGGTTCGCGCTCAGTCTCTTTTGTTAAGGAAGGTAACATTATGAAAGAAACAGAAATATCCATATTGAAAGACCGTTTACCATTTTGGAATCGATTATCTTCAGAGGAAAAGCTTCTATTATCTCAGAATGCTGTATCTGTCCTCTATGATAAACATACGGCAATTCACACTGCTGATTTTGAATGTATCGGGATTCTCCTGGTCAAAAGCGGCACGCTTCGCGTCTATATGCTTTCCGAAGACGGAAAGGAAATCACCCTTTACCGCATTTCTTCAGGGGACGTGTGCATCCTTTCCGCAGCTTGTGTCTTGCAGGCGATTACCTTTGATGTGTGCATCGATGCCGTGTCGGACTGTGACGTAATCCAAATCAGTTCCGCTGCCTTTTCAAAGGTAATGGGAGAAAACGTTTACGCGGAGGCATTCGCTTATAAGCTGGCAACGGAACGGTTTTCCGATGTAATGTGGGCCATGCAGCAAATCCTTTTTATGAGTTTTGATCGGCGGCTGGCTACCTTTTTGATCGATGAATCTGCCGCGCAGGGCTCTGAGTCCATCAAGATGACCCATGAGGAAATTGCCCGTATGATGGGCAGCGCCAGAGAAGTGGTCACCCGCATGCTGAAGTATTTTTCGTCGGAGGGCTGGGTTGAGCTTTCGCGGGGAATGGTAAAAATTCGAGACCGAGAAAAACTGATGGAAATAATTTGATCGGATTGACTGGGCAGGCTGGCGGCGGCCCAGCCATTCATCACCCCGACGATCCAACAGCTCATTTCCCCCGGCAGCCCAAACGTGCATTTCCCTCCCCGACCGTCATGCCTTAAGGCAGACGATCGGGAAAACACCGTTTTTATATAAACAGATTTACATCGGACTTTTCCGCATCCCCCAGATAGCTGGCAACCCCAGCCAGTTCTACCCCATCGATCAGCTCTTCTTCCCGAATCCCCATCACATCCATGGACATGGTACAGGCGACCAGCTTCACCCCGTTGTCCATCGCCTGCCGCATCAATGTTTCCAAAGAATCCACATGCTTCTCCTTCATAACGCTGCGCATCATCTTCGTACCCATACCGCCCATATTCATTTTCGATAATTTGAGTTTTTCTGTTCCCCTGGGCATCATCGCACCGAACATCTTTTCAACAAAGGATTTTTTCACCGGCTGCTTTTCCCGTTTTCTCAGGATATTCAGCCCCCAGAAGGTGAAGAACATCGTTACCGGCCGCCCCATAGCTGCTGCACCGTTGGCAATAATGAAGGATGCCAACGCCTTATCCAGATCCCCGCTGAACACCACCATCGTCTTGCCGTCGCCGCCTTTTTGTTCCTGCGGCGCCGGGCAGCAGCAATCCCCGCCTTTTCGAATATATACCAGATTTTCCTTGCCCTGCTTCTCCGTTTTCACCAGCGTATTCTGCGTTCGTTCGCACCAAGCGGCAATATCCCTGGCAAAGCCCAAGTCCGTAGCCGAAACCTTCAAAAGCTCCCCATCCTCCATCTGGGCAATAGCTTCATTGACTTTCATGATGGGGCCAGGACACTGAAGACCGCAGCAATCAACGATTTTCATCTCTCTGCCCTCCGGCTCTTCAGGCGGTTGTTCCCTGGCTGGTTCTTCTCTCCACTCCCCTTTATCGTGCATGGATTTGTAAAAAGTCGTTCCGCCTTCCAGAACCTGTACATTGGTAAACCCTTTTTCCATTAAGATTCTAGCTCCGTTGTAAGACCGCACCCCCACAGAGCAGTAAACGATGATTCGTTTTGTTTGATCCAGCTCATCCAGACGGCCGCGCAGCTGACCAAGCGGGATATGATAAGAGCCTGGTATCTGGAAAACCATTCGCTCCGTGTCTTCTGTCACGTCCAAGATCATATAGTCCTCCCCGGCCGGTTCTGCCAAAAGATGATCCAGCTCATCCGGGCCTACGAAAGATACCAGACCGTCCAGCACATTTTGAGCCGTAAAGCCCAGCATGTTAACCGGATCCTTTGCCGAGGAATAGGGAGGCGCATAGGCCAGCTCCAGTTTTTCCAAATCTGAAACATCTGCCCCAAGGCGCATTGCCGCAGCAATGACATCGATTCGCTTATCCGCTCCCTCCTGGCCTACGGCCTGGGCTCCGAATAGCTCGCCGTTTTTACCAAAGATCAGCTTTAATGTGAGAGGTACTGCGCCCGGATAATAAGCGGCATGGGACTTCTGATTAATGATGATCGAGTGATAGTCCGCGCCCTTTTGCTTTCCCATGGCTTTCAGGGTCTTTTCGTTGACGCCCGTGCAGGCTGCCGTCAGATCAAAAACTTGAGCTACCGACGTGCCTTGGGTTCCCTCATAAATTTTATGATCTCCGGCGATATTATCGGCGCAGATCCGGGCCTGTTTGTTGGCCGGACCGGCAAGGGGCACCATGGTCTGTGTCCCCAGGGTAAAGTTCTCCACTTCGATCACATCTCCCACCGCGTAAATATCCGGGTCGGAGGTGTGGAGTTCTCCATCCACCTTGATCCCCCCTTTTTCATTGAGCAAAAGGCCGGCCTCTTTTGCCAGTTCACTATTGGGGCGCACACCTATGGACAAAATGATCAAATCCGCAGAAAGGCTCCGGCCGCTGCCCAGCTGTATTGTTGTGCTTCCTTCCGATTCCTCAAAAGAACGGACACCGTCGCCCAAAATCAGATCTACATGATTCATAGTCATGTTTTCGTGCAGGAGCTGGGCCATCTCCCGATCCAGCGGCGCCATGACCTGATCCTGCATTTCAATCAGGCTTACATGTATCCCCTGGGCACTGAGGTTTTCCGCCATTTCCAGCCCGATAAACCCTCCGCCGATAACCGCGGCCCGTTTTGGCTTCTTCTCCTGAATCAAGGTTTTAATCATATCCGTGTCCGGAACCGTCCAAAGAGTATGGATATTGGCTCCATCGATTCCCGGGATAGGAGGCTTGATCGGCGATGATCCCGCGGCGATGACCAGAGTATCGTAAGACTCTTGGTAGGTCCTCCCTCCCTGCAATTCCTTTACCTCTACCAGTTTCTTTTCTGGCATGATTCTAATTACTTCTGAAGAAATTCTTACATCAATATTGAACTTTTCCTTCATTGCCTGAGGCGTTTGCAGCAGCAGTACATCCCGTTCTTTGATGGCGCCGCCGATGTAGTAAGGCAGCCCGCAGTTGGCATAAGAGATGTATTCTCCACGTTCAAAGATAACGATTTCCATGGATTCATCCCGTCTTCTCAGCCTGGCGGCTGCAGTGGCTCCGCCGGCAACTCCCCCTATAATAACTGTTTTCTTAGCCATAATAAAAACCTCACAATCTTTCTTTGTGAGGTCATTATATCGTTTCCTGCACCTGATTTCTGTGACCGGATCACACAAGTCAAATTTTTTTCTGATCAGCCTCTTGCACCGCCAGCTCCGCATCCAGCTTTGGCACAATCGCTCCTTCCTCCACCAGCTTGATAAAACGATCCGTCAATCTGGGGTCGAACTGTCTGCCTCTTTGACGCTTCAGTTCTTCCAGCGCATACTCAACAGTGTAGGGTTCTTTGTAAGAACGCATAGAAACCATGGCGTCAAAAGAATCTGCTATGCATAAAATCCTTGCCGACATTGGAATGTCTTCACCGGATATCTTTCTCGGATACCCCTGACCGTCATATCGTTCGTGATGCCCAATGACCGCCGGAATAACATAGTCCAGAGAAGGAAGGTGGCGGATAATTCCAACCGAACTTTCCACATGACCTTTCATGATTTCGTACTCTTCATCGTTCAGCTTGCCGGGCTTATTGAGAATATCCTCCCGAATGCCGATTTTGCCAATGTCATGAAGCAGCCCGGCTTCCCGGATCAGTTCCACAAAATCATCTCCCATATCATAGGCTTCTGCCAGACGGGAAGCATAGTAAGCTACATTCTTTGAATGACTGAAAGTATAATGATCTTTGGTGTCGATGGCTGCGGTAAGCGCATAAATCGTCGGCGCGTATTCAGAGTAAATCCCCTGTTTATATTCGCTGCTGTCCACGTTATCCTCTTCACGAGAATTACTCATACTTTCATGAGCAAGGAGAATCGCGTTCTTACCCCGCCGTTTGACCTGATAGACCGCCATATCCGCATTTTCAACCAGTTCTTTGACGCTGCCGGCACCATATGGATATGAGCTGATCCCTCCGCTGACGGTCAGCACCTTAAGCGCATAGTCTTGCTCAGCCTTGTTCATCTCCATAATCTGCCTGCGAATGTTTTCCGCTAAATTACTGGCAGACAGCATATCGTATCCCGGCAAAATAATCGCAAATTCCTTTCCGCTGTATCTGGAGATGTAACCATTGTTACCCACGCTGGCCGCAATGATCCTCGCTACCCGCTGAAGGGCCAGATCTCCTTCCCGGTCTCCGTACAACTGATTGTACAATTTGAAATCATCCAGATTTAGGATGATTAACGCCAGTGACCGGTCTTTGTTTTTCTCAAATTCATCTTCCAGAACCTGATAAAAATATTTCCGATTCAGCAGCCCCGTCAAATCATCGGTCCTTGCTTCCTGGTACACCTTTTCATAAAGTCTGGAGTTTTTCACTGCAATGGCACCTATAGAACTGATAGAAGTAAGGAAACTAATATCGTCATAAGTAAACCGGGCGTGAGGATCCCTTGCAGCTGTTCCTATTAAACCGATCAATGTATCGCCGTCCTTGAGCGGCGCAAACATGTGAATACCCAAATTATGAATTTGCTTCTTTTCCTCCTCCCACATGGCCTTGTAAGCCGTCAGGCATTGGAACTCTTCCATCAGCAGGCATTCATTGTGTTGTCTGAGATAAACGATCACTGGATTGCTTTTATCCAATGACACGGTCTTATCATCCAAGGGGCTGGCGCTGTAGGCAATATGATAGGATCCCTCTTCTCCATTCTCAATAAAAATGTAGACTTTTTCAGCATCCAGTGTCTGCTGGACCGTACGAGTAACCTTTTCCAGTACTTGATGGATTTCCAGGCTGCAAGAAATCGCTTTGCTGAATTCTTTCAGGGTTTCTGATCTGGTGATTTCTTCCTTGATAAAAACCGTGTCCACAAATTTTTTCATGATATAGTACAGCAAGAAGGTAAATAAGGTAAACAGAATCGCCGTAATCAGCACATAGCTGTCCTCATACTGTCCAAGAATTCTCCTGATCAAGCGTTCCAGCGGCCTGATCGCATTGGCAAACAACAGAATTGCGATTACAAACACAGCCACATAGCAGCTGCCTTTTGATACCAGAAGCGTCAATTTGAAGAGACGCCTTCTGTACATTGCATAAAACATACAGCAAACCATCAAAAGCGCCGACAGCACATCAATGGGAAAACCTTCAAATAGGGGAAGGCATAAGCAGGCCTGTCCTAGAAAAACACCGACAATACCGATCAAAATCGGTGTCAGCTGGCGCTTGCGAATTTCATCGGTCTTATAGCCCCTCAGCATAATGATAAACATATGGATCAGAACCGCGCCGCATACAAGGAATAGAACCGTCACGCTCCATGTAACTTGATACACAAATTGCACTTGCCCGCCCGGGTGCTCTACGCTCAGAGGTGCCTCTAAAAAGAGTCCCGTAAAGATATTGATGATGTTAACCGCCAGAGAAAGCGTTAGCCATAGAGGACGCAGCTTTGATTTTTTCGCTCCGACAAATGCTTCCATAAAGCAAAAGAAGGCAAATGGCATCATCAGCAAGCCGAAAATAGAGACATCATACCAAAGCTTTTCACCGGGCCAAAATTGCATGCGCATACAAAATGAGCCGCCAACCCAGAGGACGCCCAAAATCAAAACCATGATGAAGGCATCGTTGAGTTTGGTCTTTTTTGCTGCAATAAAAGCAAACAGCAGCAGCAGATAGCAGCAGAGAGCAATGATGGGAATGAACACAAAACTATTCATATCGGATCCCCTCCTTTTGCACTGCATATCTGGATGTCTGGAGCTGCAAAAGCTCCTTGATCTCATAGGTGGAAGGATTGATTTTCCTAATTTTCTTTTTGTATCGATTCTCGTATTCCGCCAAGGTGCCGCATTTCAATATGGTGATTTGGAGCGGATCCATGCCCAGGATCATTTTCAAATCCTTGTAATCATGGTCCACATATTTAAAATAAACGGTCAAATGTTCCTTGAGAATTTCTTTCCCTACAGCCTGGCTGGCCAGGCTATCGGCGGCAAGCTCCACATAAACGTGCATCAAAGGCTTTTTGTTTTCATTGTACTCCTTGGACGCAAACCAGCCTGCGATATCCAGCCCCGACAGATCGACCACAGTCTGAATGGCGCTTTCTGTGATCCTGGTAAATCCTGCGATATCGATCACATCGGACACTCGGTCGATATACTGAAACCTTGGGATTTTCGTCTGATCTTCGCTGTTTTCCAGGCCCATACAACGGTAAACATCGCCGACCCGATAGCGCATAAAAGCCCCGCCTTTTAATACAGAAATGACGATTTCATACTTTTCTCCCGGCTGCACCTCATCCATCAAATAAGTTTTGGGCTGATAGGCTTTGTCCTCCATGTTTTTCAGCATTTCCGATTCGGGAATGAATTCATAAAAACAGGTATCCGGAAAAAAGTACATACCTTCCCTTGTCCATGTTTCGGTACCAATGCAGGAAGGCTCTGTGCCCGCAAACAGCTCCATGGGTCGGACGCCCCATAATTCTTCCAGTTCATCTTTGTAGCAATGATTATCCGTACCGGCAACCATGAAGCCCTTTAAATCGAAAATGTCCTTGGGCATCAGCGCTCTGCCCTCTCGCTTGCAAATCCGCTTGGCTTTCAAATAGCGCAGAAGGATTCTGGGGGAAAGGGAAACGATCGAGCTGCCTTTTTTTCCCGAACTGCCGCTTGTCATCTTGGAAAGTGTCTGACTGACGAAATAGGCAACGCTTCCCAAGCCGAAGAAATAGTCGATTCCTTTTGACATTCCCAGCTTAAATCCCTTTTTGTTCCGCTCCGAAAAGGATAGACGCTCCGCTTCCTCCACAGGAGGCAGAAATTCGATGCTGACTTCATCGTGAAGCGCCCGGGGAAACAGTCCCGTGGCATAAGGAAGCGGCGCCAGCCCATAAAGAAAGGTATCTGTCGCTTTGACATCAAATTTTTTCTTTTCCGTACTTGTGGATAAGATCATGCATGCCAGTACATTATTTTTATATGTGTTGAGCATGCTCTGGGTGTAAGGGGCAACCTTAACCGGGTGTTTTCCCCCTTCCCAGGTGGTCTGTATCCAAATGATCGGATCGCCGGGCAGCATGCTGCTCTGTTTTTGAAGCAGCACGTCCGCGTAGTCCTCGTAAGTGGTCAGCGGGAAGCTCTCCCGCAGTTCTTCAATCGAATGGATCCGCCGGCCCTTCAGAAGCCTTTTTCCCAGTTCCGAATTTCCCCAAAGAAACAGCTGCTCTTCCATGAGACGCTTCTGCATTCCCATGTACTCGCTGATGTTCAGATCCAGGAATCCGCAATATTCATTCCAGATTTCCTCTGAACGTTTCTTCTTAAGTTTTTCCTCAAATTTCATACATGCTTCTTTCCTGCTGCGATTGTATTAAAGCAGCGCTTCCCACTTTTCACCGTAGGGATCAAAAATGGGACTTCCTCTTTATAACTGCTATAATCACCAAAATACTTCGGAAACGTCCACATGTCCTGCATAATGACATACAGTACATTACATACACTAAAAACTACACTGCCCCGGATCATCGGCGCCGTCGGCATCGCCAGCGCGAAGCAGGCATACATGCCGATAAACCAGAGCACGCCGGGATGTCTGCACAAGGCATACACCCCCTCTGAATAAACCTTAGGCCGGCTATTCTCCCGAATATAGGTGGGTTGAAAGGGAAGGGCAAAGAACAGCGTATAGACAAGCAGCGCCAAAAACACTGCCGCCAAAGCCAGGAGCACCACCTGCCTGACCCTGCCGCTGACTTCTTCCGACCATCCAGCTGCGAACATCATCGCCGTAGCAATGATCAGCAGCACAAATCCCACAAAGAAAGCCGGCTTTATCAGTTTTTTTTGAAACCTTACAGAATTAAGATCATAAATCACAAACAACACGAAAGCGCCCAGCCCCGTTATGATACATGCACCGCTCATAACTTTGCGTCCCGTCCTAAAAGCTTTCTTTCAGCTGGCCTGTGCGGTATGCGTTTACCAACGCCTTCAGCTCTTCCACTTCCTGTTCCAGTTCCTTACCCTGGTCAGTGTCGCGGACAGTCATTCTCTTTGGCAGCGTTTCGACGGTAGTGATCTTGGGCGCATGGAACACCTGTGTTCCATCCTCCTTTAAAGGCTCATAAGGCTTGTGCTCCGAAAGCGCCATATATCGGGAGTTAAAAATAAAGGTATAGCCTGCGATTCCCGTCTGTTTCTGATACGCCTTGGAAATACCCCCGTCGATGATAATCAGCTTGCCGCCGCCTTTGACCGGGCTCTCCCCATCTTTAATCTTTACCGGCACATGTCCGTTGAGGATGTGGGAAGTCTTTGGTTCCAGTCCGAATTCTTCCAAAATCTTTTCGCAGATCTCTTTGTCGTTGATCAGCTTGTAATAAACCGTCGTATGTTCTTTGTGGGATTTTTTATCAGCAATGAAGCACCGTTCAAAGGTGGTCATCTGATCTTTTCCGAACAGCGGCGAATTATTGCTGAGCCACAGATACCACATAATATCCCCGGATCTGCCGATCTCTTCAGACTCGTCGGGCACGAAATAGGCTTTCCTCACCTGCTCATCCAGGTAATCCATGTATTCCTTACCCTTTTTTGTAACCCCGTTAACCGTGCAATCCTTGAATTCCCCGTCTTCGGTCATGGGGATGCAGCCATGATACAAAAGGTTGCCGTTAATGCGTTTATAAAGGCTGCCGTGGCTGTAAATAAAGCGTATATGCTTTTGCAGTTTTTCACTCTGGAGGAAGGCCGCCTCCAAGGATTGGAGGGTTTCTTTTTCTTCCTTTGTCAGTTCGTAAGGATGGGCCGGGTCGATAGTGGGAAAATTTTTATCCCGCAGTTCATAAGTAACCCCTTTGATCTCAATGGTCCCATGCTCATAGTCCACTTTATCCAGCATCATCCTGTGTTCCAGCTTGTATTCCGGATGGGCCATAATCCGCTGACCTTCTACCTTGAACTGGCAAATGGCGATCGCCTTGTTCATCTTTGCCGCCAAATCTTCGTCTACCGGATCGTACTCGTTTTCATCCAAAATTTTAGGTTTGAAAAACTCGCAGGGGTCATCCCCATAAACAGTGGTTGCCAAAATCGCCAGGGGCCGGAGATTGATGCCATAACCGATTTCCAGCATATCGAAATTGTTGTAGCTGATATTCATTCTGAGAACGTTGGTGATGCATGCCCAGTTGCCGGTGGCCGCTCCCATCCATACGATGTCGTGGTTTCCCCATTGAAAATCCACGTCATGATAGTCCATCAAAAAATCCATGATTTCGTCAGGATGGGCCCCTCGGTCCCAAATATCTCCAATGATATGGAGCCGGTCAACCGCCAAATTGCTAATTAAATTGGACAGTTTGATAATGAATTCTTCTGCAACCCTGCACTCTATGATCGAGTTGATGATCTCGCTGTAATAGTGAGCCTTGTTCGCTTCGTCATCCGCGTGAAGCAGCTCATCCATGCTGTAGGATAGATACTCCGGAAGCCGTTTTCGGACTTTTGAGCGGGTGTACTTTGTGGAGACGGACTTGCAGATCTCAACCAGCTGGTAGATGGCTGATCTGCACCATTTATCAAAATCCTGTTCGGAGGCCTTTCTCCGTTTCAGTTCCGCTTCTGCGTTGTAAACCAGCGATGCCAGTCCTTCCCGCTCTTCTCTGGATAAATCCGGGCCAAAGATTTCATCCACTTTTGAACGAATGACGCCGGAAGCGCTTTTCAGCATGTGAATAAATGCTTCGTGTTCACCGTGCAGGTCGCTCAAAAAGTATTCGGTTCCCTTTGGCAGCGCCAGGATTGCACTCAGGTTGATTATCTCAGCGGAAGCCGCTTTAATATTTGGATAATCCTTGGACAAATGCCTTAAGAATTGTTCATCAATCATACTTGTTCCCTTCTCTTTACAAAATGATAGAAAGCTAAATTAACTGTATAGACTGTTTTATTTTATCATAAGTCAATTATTGCCGCAACGAAGATATCCTTCTGATCCAGATAAGATTCCAATCGGTTCTGATAATTCGCCGCTGGTTCGTTCAGTTTTCTAAAATCGCGACAAATGTTGTTAAGTTTTTTGTATTCATAAAATCCCACCTCAAATCATACAAAAAAACCGAATTCAATATTCGAAACCATTCGTTTTTTTAATGGAAAGCTGGCACTGCATACAATTTTTTTGAATATGCCGTTAAACCGGAAGTGGAATGTGAGTTTATCGAGTATCAGGACGGAGAATTTGGATGCGGCGTGAGGACAAACGTCAATATGTAGTTTATCCCTTCAAATTGTCCGCTGCTTCAGGATTATCTGCAATAATCTCTCCAACAGTCGGACAGCCATCCATGTTTGGACAATCCCCGCATGTCGTCACGCTTTTTTTCAATGCACACTGACGAATTTCGCAAAGACTATCACAGAATACGGTTTTGACCCCTTCAGTGCGACAGCCCAGACAGTTGATGTGTTCAGGCAAAATGGGCGCATTATTCAGCTCTGCCCATTCCCTCGCGGTTTTCTCACGTAACGCTTGATCGTCATTGATTGTTGCAATATATGCATCACATTTTTCGCAATCCAAACCGCAGTATGCAATCATCTTTCTCATGGTTATATACCTCCTCAAGTTCTAAGTTTGTCTATTTTATAATAATTCCTTTTTCTAAAAGCAATACCTTCGTCTTTTCAAATCGTTCGGCATTTTGCACCCCTATATATTCATGCTTTTGCCATGCTGTTTTCTCCCTGCCAAATTCCTAGTTAAGCGGAGATTTGTATTGCATGAAAGGCTTACCGCTCGATTGAAAGAAAAGGAGGAAAGGTATCAGCGCCATCACTGCGCCGCATAGTTTTTGTGTTTACGTCAAAACACTTACCTTCGTAATCATAGTGTAGTTTTCCAGTTCGTAAACCAATCCCTTTGTAAACCGCGTTTTGCCATCCACATTCTTTTCAATGAAGTTAATGATTTCTTTCATCTTGAAAATCTCCTACTCTCCTAATACGCCTTTTACGAATAGGGCGTAATACAATCAGCCCGTCGATATTTTGAGAAAACAAATCAAACCGACAAACGAGGATCTATCAATCCAAAGCTACAAGGTCAGACTGTTCATAGCCGTTATGCCCCTGCAATTGTTTTTTATAGTTCCAACACTTAATTGCTTCCTCTAACGTTTTTCCTCGGTTGTCCGCAAAAAAAGCTCGGATATAGGTGTTATATTCAAACTGTTTATCAATTTTTGTCTTTCCTTTTTTCTTATCTTCAAGGATTTGATAATAAGCTGCAATGGCTTCCTTATAAGTTTTTCCTGCATTGCTTTTCAACCATTTTTGAAAAGCCACATTAAAAGAAAAGCGATTTCCAATATGTTCCTTAAAAAATGTCCGATGCTTTTCTGAACAAACAAAATCAACTTCGATTATTGTATCCTCACTAATATCGGATACGGTCATTACGTTTCTCTTTACTTTTGAAGGTTCTTGAATTTCACCGGTATCAAGAAAACAAGCAATTCGATCTGTTATTTGCAGCTTTCCACCAGAAACAGGCAGGCCGTTTTTCCTGCAAAAGTCTACTAATTCTTCTTTCAAATAATAGAAATCACGAAATTTTTTGCTATCTAAATTTTTATCTAAAACAGGTCTTTCCGTCATAGTGTTCCCCTTCTCAAATTCCAAATTATCTCTCCCGTTTCAAGTAGACCATATCAACGAGCTGTTTCCCATCCTCAAACATGGGATGGTCATAGTTGTCCGTAAAAAAGTTTTTTATGCGATGGGATTCCGCAAAGCCGCATTTGTGATAAAAGTTAAGTGCGGAAGGGACGTCGCCAGTTCCAACCAGCATTGTGTTACAGTCAGCGTAATGGGAAAACAGAAAATCGATCGTTCTTTTGCCATAACCTTTTCGTTGACAGTCTGGTAAAACCGCAATGTTTTTCAGTTCATAAACACCGTCTGCTTCTTTCGTAATTACACATTCGGCCTTTACTCCATTGTCGTTTAAAACAAACATTTCGCCACGTTCCAGGTACTTGTCTACCATGTTTTCCTGTTCGTCGGCTAACAGCAACAAATCGAGATATGCTTTTTTATTGTGTGTGACTTTTTGTATGTTCATAAGCGGTCACCTCCATATTATATTTTTCCAGCTTGCCAAATTCACCTGCTTCAAGCTATGTAGTTTATCCCTTCAAATTGTTCACTGCTTCAGGATTATCTGCAATAATTTCGCCAACAGTTTGACTATTTTATAATAATTCCTTTTTCTAAAAGCAATACCTTCGTCTTTTCAAATCGTTCGGCATTTTGCACCCCTATATATTCATACCGCAAAATCGTTTTATAGCCATTTTGCATGGAATCGATTGCAGTACTTTTTATACAGGAATTTCCATCAATGCCTGCGATTTCAATTTCTGTGATCTGATTTTGCCTCAAAATTTCTTGCAGCTCTGGATTAGAAAAAGCACTGGCTGATTCTTTGCAGATTATATATTCAGAGTTGATGTTCAAATTCTCAGCCAACTCATTTGTTTTCCTGCCGCTCCTGAGCCTTTTTGTATTTTTTACATATACAATAAGCTCTTTGTCGGCAGTTGCTCTTTGAATCCTCTCGTTTACGCAAGCAAGTAATAAAGGCGGGTATTTTTCTATATAGCCCTCTTGCAAATCGATTACAAGTAATGCTTTTGCCATGCTGATTTCTCCCTATCGAATTCCTAGTTAGTTTATAATTATTTATTTAGTCTCACTGAAATATTCGTTTAATATTTTTGCTAAAATCTTCGGCTTTTCTTCATTTACAAATGAAATTGTTTCACCCCAACTTGTTGACTTATGACCCGAACCATGTATAAAAATGTACTTCACCAACTCTTCCTTTCAAATTCCGATTTGTTCCATTATAACAAAATGGTCGGCATAAGCATAGCACTGTATCTTCATTATCTCAATATCCAATATTCTAAGTTTCAACTAGCTTTGTCCACAACTTAAAAGGACTTCCAAAGCAGCCCCCAAGTTATCTCTATTCAAAATAGTCCAGCAGCCTTGCTATAAGCTCATCTGCCGGCCGGTCGGCCGCTTCCTTGCAGTTTAAGCGGAATAGGAAATGAATGGTCGTTTTCTATCTTACTCTACTGCCAGCGCCTTATATACTTCACAAAATCGCTCAAAGCCGTCTTCCCCAAGAACAAAAATATTCGGCATATAGGCGCAGCGATTTTTTGAATAGTTGATGCGGTCAATACCTTGATCGAATATGGTGTGATTGGACAATGCCACATCCACATGCATTGTTTTTGCAGTCCGAATAAAATGATCGATCGAATCCAAATACTGTTTGGTTCCTTCTTGATCGTTCCACGGAGGGGTGGCCCCGCCAAACAAAGCAGCCATATGTTGGACTCCGTTTTCCATTACCGGAAACAGATAACTTAGGCAGCCGGGCGTATGTCCAGGTGTGCCGCATACAAAGATTTTTTTATCTCCGGCATCAATTGTTTCCCCTTCATCAATGTAACAATCAATTTCAAAATCTTTCCAGGTTTCCGGGCGGTCCGGCTTGGTTGGATGCTCCCTCCAGAACTGATCATCCACTTTCGAAAGATAGGTTTTGGCCTTATGGCGGTCAACCAGCCATTTCCCGCAGCCAGTATGGTCAACGTGTCCATGGGTTATCACATACTTGTAAATATCTTCTGGGTTCCAGCCGACATCGATAATTGCAGAGATAATCGCATCGTATACGGCTTTGGACGGCCATATTCCGTCAATTACTACGAGACCTTCGGCAGTCTGCCAAACGAAACAACTGGTTTCTTTCTGTGCCACGACCAGTAAGTCATCAAAGATTTGACAATGCGTAAACCATGAGAAATCCTCCATTCTTTGTATCGTTTGTTGTGTGAAAACAGGTTTCTTTTTTAAATTCATCGCACTTACCTCCAAATTCATAGTTTCAAGCCGCCTGCTGTTATTATACCTTGCAAGCGGCGTTGCAGCATATTTTTGCTGCGACTAAAATATCCGATCATTCCATTTAATTTTTTAGGAAGATGCTAAATTATGGTTTATTAGAATATAAGGCTTTTATCAAGTTTCATTATCTCAATGCGCAATCATTCTTCGGCAATCCGCTTTATCAACAGTTTAAAAAAAGCACCTGTCCTCAAAATTGAGTGGGTGCTTTTATATCTGCGTATTCGTTTCTCCCATCTCCAGCCGGTATCTTGATAAATCCATCCGTCTTTTATCCATATAAAGCTACACCTTCTCCCGCAACGTTCCGATAAAACGGAAGGATATCCTGCTCTGGAACCATATAGGACGATTTTGTAGACGTGATTTGGTAGTAATTTTAAGACTGCCCGGCAATCAAATTCAAGATTCCATTGGGAAGAATGCCAAGTGCTGATCTGAACCAAAAGTCCGTATGTCTGTAAGGCGCAGTATGTCCTCCACAACCGAAATTTATCAACAAAGATTCAGCTTATGAAAGTAGGCCCATAAATCATCTGCATATTTTGATATGGAGATGCTACTGGCTCGCTCTTCTATATCTTTCATTGCATACTTTACCAGATTTTCGCTGTCCCCTTCTTGATAGTTCTTTAGAATTTCCGACTTTCCTCTGCCAGTTTTCACAAAATGCTTTTGGCAATAATCTTCAAAGGTGCTGATTTTTTCAAAGTAATCTTTATAATCGGATAGAGTAGAATAGTCTTGCTTCAATCTATTTAAAAACAGATCCATAGAATCGTAATAATTCAACTTTTTGCTCGTTCTTCCAATATTCATAGGAAGAAGCCAGAAGTTCGCCAGGCAGTGATACGTCTCATAATAATTTTGTAAATATATTGGCCATTTACTTTTTGGTGTTCTGCTGCGATTGGTCTTACCGGCATTGGAAGTGATATTGGCTATTGAAGCAAAGCTATTCATAGTGTCGCCAGCAAATTCCTTGTTGACAAATTTTCCTTTTTCATCCAAAATCGTTTGATCCAAAATGTCTTGATAAATGATCTCATAAAAGCCTACTGCAAAGTCTGACATATCTTCATCAGCAGCTCCGTAGTATTTTTGCCCGGTCAATATTTTGCCCTGTTCATAGACAATCTCCGAGTAATTTTTGTTACATGAAATGGACGTTACCAATATGTCATGCACTTGTTTTTGTTTTAACTCATCGCTCAATTGCATATTTTGAAACCTCACTATTTGTCTCACCGGCCAGTAGCTGCTTCTTTGCTGGCATCTAGCCGCACAAAGGAGGAGGCTTATCAGGGTGATGGCTTGTGCTTTTTGGTTTACCATAATGAAAACGGGGGAATTTGACTGAAATTAGTGTAATCCCAGACGCCTGGAGGCTCCATGGAGCAAATCGCATCTCATGCGAAAGCTCCCTTATTGCTCGATACAGGCCATTTTTATATAGGTCTTTTCTGCTATTTTTATGTACCTCATTTTTAAGATTTTTGTACTCCCATGCGCTACGTCTTATACTCCCTTTGTACTCCCAATTCTACGCTATTTTAGGATATTTCCAGGTTTCCAAAGAATCCTTGCAAACCCGTTGATTTTACCGTATTTCATGCAAATCAAACGGGGTCGCCTGGTAAACGTAGTAATTAAGCCAGTTGGAAAACAGCAGGTTGGCGTGGGCTCTCCAGCGGAAAAGGACCTCCTTCTTCGGATCGTCGTCGCGAAAATAATTCGCCGGGACCTGAATATCCATCCCTTTCTTGATATCCCGGAAATATTCTCCGGCCAAGGTGTCCTTATCATATTCCTGGTGGCCCAGCACAAAAATTTGTCTGCCGTTTTCTGTGGAGATCACATGGGGTCCCACTTCCGGCGATTCGGCCAGGATCCGCAGCTCCGGATGCTCCAGCACTTCCTCTCTGCGTATCTGTGTATGGCGGGAATGGGGCGCATAGAATATCGAATCGAACCCCCGCATAAGCGGATTGTGGGCTCTGGTCACACGGTGCTCAAATACACCGAAAACCTTCTCATCCAACAGATGTTTGTCAATGCCATAATAATAATATAGCGCTGCCTGTGCTCCCCAGCAGATGAACATGTTGCTGTAGACATGAGTTTTACAGAACTCAAAGATTTCGCACAGCTCCTTCCAGTAATCCACCTGTTCGTAAGGCATCTGTTCCACCGGCGCGCCAGTAAGAATCATACCGTCAAAGTATTCATGTTTGATCTCGTCCAGGGTCTTGTAAAAAGCATCCATATGCTCTTGTGAAATATGGGTGGACTCATGGGAGTCCATCTGAACCAAAGTCATTTCCACTTGCAGCGGACTGTTGGCCAGCACCCGCGCCAGCTGCGTCTCAGTTGCAATTTTCGTAGGCATCAAGTTCACGATGACGATTTTCAGAGGACGAATGTCCTGGGTCATCGCTCTGGCCCGATCCATGGTAAAAATGTTTTCATTCTGCAGCGCTTCCGCTGCCGGTAATTGATTTGGTATGATTAAAGGCATTTATCTCCCTCTCTTCTGCTATGATATTTTTTATATGGGTGTCTTTTCAGGAAATTATTCCCATTTATGTTCGAAATACGGTGATTTGGACCTAATGTCCATATAAAATTGGACTTTTATGGGTAAAACGGAGCAAGACCCAGGGATTTTCGCAATGGTTAGCGCAAACTTTCGCAATCAATCGCCGCAATAGCTAGCAAATTAGTCATTCTCGCAAAAACAAATAGGAATAATTTGCAATTTTTCTATGGACATTGCCATGATTTTTGCCCATATCGAATAGAACTCGGCAAAAAAACTTAAAATCGGGACTCCCGGGGCGCGCAGCCAGGCATAAGCCAGCAAGCACCGCAGCGGCCCCTGCCCGCAAAGCACGCCTTAACCCGGCCGTACAAAACTATTTCACCTGCGCAAGCGCCTGATCGAAATCATAGATAATATCGTCGATCGATTCCAGTCCCACGGATACACGGATCAGCGAAGGGCTGATTCCCGCTGCGATCTGCTCCGATTCGGACAGCTGCCTGTGGGTCGTGCTGGCCGGATGGAGCACAGAAGTGCGGATATCACCCACGTGGACCACAATGCTGGTCAGATCCAGGTTTTCCAGGAACTTTTCTCCCGCTGCCTTGCCGCCTTTGACGCCGAAACAGAGCACGCCGCTGGTTCCCTTGGGCAAATACTTCTGGCCCAGCTCATAATACTTGTCCCCCGGCAGCCCCGGATAAGCCACCCACTCTACCATGGGATGATCCTGCAAGTGCTTTGCCAGAGCCATGGCATTTTCGCAGTGGCGCTCCATTCTCAAATGGAGAGTCTGGAGTCCCTGGTGGGTCAGATATGCGTTCAGCGGCGCCATCGCGCAGCCAAAGTCGCGCACCAGAACAGCCGTCAGCCTGGTGCAGAACGCAGTCGGTCCGAATTTTTCATAAAACCGCAGGCCGTGATAGCTTTCATCCGGCTCAGTCAGTCCGGGAAATTTACCGGCGGCCGCCCAGTCAAATTTGCCGCCTTCCACAATCATGCCGCCCACGCAGCTGGCATGGCCATCTGAATACTTGGTGGTGGACTGAATCACGATATCCGCGCCCAGCTCCAGCGGCCGGCACAGAGCCGGAGTCGCCAGCGTGTTGTCCACAACCAGAGGTACGCCGATCTCCTTTGCGACTTTGGAAAATTTGTCAAAATCCAGGATACTGAGCGCCGGATTTCCCAGAGATTCGCCGAATACGGCCTTCGTATTGGGCTTTGCCAGCTTGAGGATTTCTTCGGCAGGAAGATCCTGGTCCACGAAATCCACATCAATGCCCAGCTTTTTCAGGGAAACGCCCAGCAGGTTGTGAGTTCCCCCATAAATATTGGAGGCGGAAATGACATGGTCGCCCGCATTGCACAGGTTGAGGACGGTAATCAACGTTGCCGCCTGCCCGGACGAAGTCGCGATGCCGGCTGTTCCCCCCTCCAGGAGAGCCACTTTCTCTTCTAAAACTTTAACGGTCGGGCTTGCCAGCCTTGTATACATGAAATTGGGACTTTCCAGATCAAAGAGCTCCGCAACGTCCTGCGCATTATAATAGCGGTAAGTGGTGTTCTGAACAATCGGAGGTACCTGCGGCTCGCCGCTGCCAGCCTTGTACGCCCCGTGTACGCATTTTGTTTCAAATGCCGGTTTCCGTTCCTTTGTCATAATTGTATTTCTCCTGTTCCTTATTATAGATATTGAATATATTACACTATTTACATATAAAAAACAAGAAGGAGGCAGTTCGTTTCCAAACTGCCTTCTCTGTATGTATGGTATACTTTTTCGTATCTTATTTGTGATAACGACTTAAAAGATTAAGTGTGCGATTGGGCATACGATAATCAAGCTGATAATAGTTCTTTCCAGGAAGATCAAGAATAACTCCCACAGTCTTACAGGGAGCTTGGAAGCCAAAATCAGGCCGCCCACTTCAGATAGATAGATAAGCTGTGTTACGGATACCACTGCGACGATAAACTTTGTCATGGCGTCGGTAACACTTTCTGCGATGATAATCGAAGGCGTGAACATATCGATAAAGCCTACGATCATCGTCTTTGAAGCTTCAACAGCTTCAGGAACCTGTAATACTTCCAGAAGCGGCAGGAACACCTTGCCCAGAATCTCAAAAATCGGGGTGTTGTTTGCCAGCACCAGAGCCACCGTACCGATGGCCATAACAGTGGGCAGTACGCCGAACCACATTCCAACAGCATTCTTCATGCCGTTTTGGAAGAAATGGCCGATGCCCTTCTGCTCGTCGGTTCTCTTTAATGCCAGGTCCAGTCCATATTCTCTGGTTGATTTATACTGGGATGGAATCGTTTCCGGCATAGCCTTGCCTTCCACCACATATGTATCCTTTTTCAGGGACAGCGGCGGGATTCTGGGAACGATAATGGCGCAAATTACGCCTACCAGACAAATGAGCAGATAGTACAGACCAAAATACTGCATCAGATCTACCTGAGCCAGGACAACGATACTGAATGTAATGGATACTGCTGAGAACGTCGTTGAGATAACAGAAGCCTCTCTGGTGGAATAGTAACCGCTTTCATATTGATTGCAGGTCAGCATAACGCCCAGGGTGCCGTCTCCGATCCAGGAGGTGATACAGTCTACTGCCGCACGTCCCGGAATCTTGAATAGCGGCCGCATAATTCTTGTCAAAAGGGCGCCGACAAATTCCAGCAGGCCGAAATCCAGCAGCAAAGGCAGCAGCAGTGCCGCAATCAGGAAGATGATAACCAGTACCGTGAGCAGATCTCCCAGTACAAAGCCTCCGGCTCCGCCGTCGGTAATCATATGCAGGATCCCGGTCTCGCCTTCTCCAGCGCCGATTTCCAGGAACGTCAGCCAGATGAACACGGCTCCCAGGATTCTCACAATTACCCAAACAATACTTACTGAAAACGTATCCTTCAAAACCACATGTTCTGTGATAAACTTCGGCTTGCCTAAAGAAATTAATGACATGATTGCTGAAACGGTTACAATGATAACACATAAAATAGGCAGAACGCCGCCTAATGCACTGCCGATCATATCCGCTATGATTTTTACAAAGATCGTCCAGCTTCCGTCGTACTTGACTGGAATCATAAACAGAATAATGCCGACAATTGAAGGAACTAAAAACTTAACCAGCCGATTGCTCTTCTTATTGTTCTCCATAGATACCTCCTTTCGTATAACCATACACCTATATTATAGCATACTATTCACCCAGATCAATCCTGGGTTATGTTCTTTTTAAACTCAATATAAGTTGCTAGGAAATACAGCAGGTATACCGCCAGGAAAAGGACCAGCGAGACTCCATAGTAATACAGCACCGGCGTGTGGGTCCCCGTATAAAAGATAAATTTATGGCTGGCAAACACAGAAACCGCTCCGCTGAGAAAGGCCGCCGCCAAAGCCGGACACAGATAATAGATCAAAAGCTGCCTTAGCACTACCCGGTTGATCTCCCGCTCCGTAAGCCCCAGTTTGCTCAGCACCCGGTAGCGGAACTTATATTTAGCCGAATCTCCCAGCTGCTGCACAGACAGGATGGTCATGGCTACGCACAAGAACACAATGCCGATGTATAAGAGCGGATAAGAGACTGCCGTAATGACGAACCGGGTTTCTTCCAGCAGATTGGTTCTGACCAGAACCGTATCCTCCATGGAGATCACCTGATTCGTGCCAAATCCCCAGGTAATGTCCATCTTCATATCACCCGTCTCCTCATCTTCATAATCCTGAAGAGCGCTCAGCTTCTCCTGCAGACCCTGCGGCGCATCTCCCTCAAGGTCGGCTGCCAGAAGTGAATAAAAGGGTTTCATCCCCGCAGCCGCGCTGTCGGGAACCACCAGCACATAGTCTGCGCCGTTTTCTCCGCACTGGGAAAAGGGAATAGTGGAAATTCCCTGGCAGCGCAGGTGTTTTCCGCCGGCTGCCAGAGTCTGGGAAGAAGCAAAGCCTTCCAGCGTATCCCGGTCCCGGTCCTGGGTTTGAATCAGATACTGATCCTCTTTCAAGCGGACCGCCTCATATCCCAGCATGCGGCGCAGCTTATTGTAGTCCGACAGCTTCATGTAGGTATCATAATCAAAATATTCCCCCTGTCCGTATTCCGGCTTCTTTTCTTTCATCGGGGTCACATGATCAAAATAGGGCAGATGATCGTAGAGATATTGGTTTACCGGATCGTTTCCGTTCTCATAGATGCGGTAGACCAGTTCTTCCTTTACCTGGTTTTCTTTTCTCAGGATATCCCGCTGGGCTGAAAAATCATCATCCGTCTTGTCGCTGAACACGATCACATCAAAGGGAAGGCGGGCGTCCAGCTCCGTTTTCTGAAAATCGTTGAACATCATTGCGATGGAACAGCCGATCATCGCCGCTGTGAAAAGGATGGTCAGAGAACCCATGGTAAAGCTCATGGTCTTGATCTTGGAAGCCATCTGGCGGAGAAGGAACAGGCCGGCTCCTTTATAAATCCGCTTGCCTTTTCTATGGATGTAAGCGGCCAGCATACCGGAAAGACCAATGTAAAACAGATAGATGCAGACGATCAATCCCAGGACCATGGGCAGCGCAGCGGCCAATGTAATTGCTCCTGTAAAGAGACAGACAGCAAAGATTGCAAAATAGACCAGGGAAACGATCAGCCAGATCCCGGAGAGCTTGCGCGTCTTTTTGTGAAGCTTCTCATTCTGTTTATCCAGATAAATCAAATCGTGGATGTTCATCTTTTTAAATTGCTTTTTATTTTTTAAAAGGGCAAAAAAATAAACCAGGAAATACAGACACACGGTCATGAGCAGGCCCCAGCCGCTGAAATCAAGGGATAAGTGGTACGGCTTATCGAAAAGGCTGTAAATGATCGAGGTCAGAACCTGCTGGAAAAAGAGACCCGGCAAAAGTCCCAGCAGAAAAGCCGCGGTTCCCAAAACCCCGTTTTCCCGCATGAACAGACGGCTGATCTGCTTTTTGGTCATTCCCAGGAGCATGTAGGTCCCCAGTTCCCGGCTCCGTTTCTCCAGCATAAAACGGATGATATAGTGAATCAGCCAGGCGATGATAAAAATAATAAAGAACGTCGCCAAACTGAGCATAACGGCCATCATCGCTCCGCCTTCCCGGTAGAGTTTTACCAAATCCTTGGAAAAAATCATGGAGTCAAAGGCGAACATCAATGCGGCAATCACCGCCATGGTAACCAGATAGATGAGATAGTCCCCCATGGAGCGGCGAGCGTTGCGAACAGCTAGTTTATTCAGCATGGGAAAGGTCACCTCCCGTAAGGGACAAAACGTCCAGGATTTGACTCAAAAACTGCCGCCTGTCCTTCTCCCCTCTGCGAAGCTCGTGGAAGATTTCTCCGTCCCGCAGAAAGAGGATCCGGCTGCAATAGCTGGCGGAAAAAGCATCGTGGGTGACCATAAAAATCGTCGCATTGAGCTGGGTGTTCATGGTTTCAAAGGTGGTCAGGAGGATCTGGGCTGACTTGGAATCCAGCGCTCCTGTTGGCTCATCGGCAAAGATCAGCTGGGGCCGGTTGATCAGCGCTCTTGCGCAGGCGCATCTCTGTTTTTGTCCGCCGGAAACCTGATGGGGAAATTTGTCTTTGATGTCCCCGATTCCCAGCCGTTCCATAATCTCAGCCGTTCTTTTCCGTATTTCCTTTGCCGGCTTTTTGTGCAGAGCCATAGCCAGGGTGATGTTCTCTTCCATTGTAAGGGTATCCAACAGATTAAAATCCTGAAAAACAAAACCCAGCCGTTCTTTACGGAACTGGGCCAGCTGATCGTCGCTCAGGGTTGTAATATCCAGGTCCCCATAGTAAATGTGCCCGGAAGTTACCTGATCAATGGTGGACATCAGGTTGAGCAGAGTGGTTTTTCCCGAACCGGAAGCGCCCATAACGCCCATGAATTCCCCCTCTTTCACCTCAAAGCTGACCCGGTTTACGGCTTTTGTCACATGGTCTTTGCTGCCGTAATATTTTTCGATATCACAGATTCTGATCGTTTCTTTCATCAATATGTCTCCTTTCCTTGTGATATCTCAAGTATAGACGGTGCAGGAAGGCGGATGTATCGCTTTTGCTTACATGAATCTTACAAATTTGAAAGACTCGCGTGATCGCTTTTGGGAAAGGCCAGCAGAATCCGGGTAAAGGCGCCTTCCTCTGACTCGGCCGTTATTTGGATTCCCAGTTTGCCGCATAATTTTTTGCATAGGTAGAGGCCGATGCCGGTGGACTTTTGGCCGCCCCGCCCATTGGTTCCAGTAAAGCCTTTCTCAAAGATGCGGCCGATTTCGCTTTCTGGGATGCCCATGCCGTCGTCTTCAAGGACAAGGAGCACACCGTTTTTTATATCTTTTCCAGTGATCCGGACTTTTCCGCCCTGGCCTTTTTTGTACTTTGCCGCATTGATGAGAATCTGGCCCAGAATAAACTGGAGCCATTTTTCATCGCAGAACACGCTGCCGCAGCTGCAGCTTGCTTCAATCATCATCCTGTTTGCAATGAGGTAAGCCTTATTCCTGGCAATCGTCTGATCGATCACAGCCTGCAGGTCGGTTTCCCTGATCAAATAGTCCTGATAAACAGAGTCGGATCTGGCGTAGAAGAGGGCGGATTCCACCAGATTGTCCATTCTCGAAAGCTCGGGCGCGATTTTCCGCGCCGCTTCCTTTGCCGCAGGATCGGTCTGGTTTCTGCAGATTAATTCTATGGCAGTAATGGGCAGTTTGACATCATGGATCCAGCTTTCAATGTATTCTTTGTATTCTCTCTGTTCGTCTTCCATCCTGCGGATGGCCTCGATGACCGCTTTGTTGGAGAGGCGGATCAGCTGGCGGTACTTCCGGTCTTCGCTGCGATAGGGTTTCCCCATGATCTCCCCCAGCAGATAAGGCTTATCCAATGCCTGCAGGGTATGCTCCAGATCTCGGAAATAGCGGTTTCTCCTCACATATCCCAGGGCAAAGAAAATGACCAGCGTCACAGCCCACCCTAAAATCAGAAGAACGGTCATGCTTGCGCTGACGCCTCCTGCCGTCAGATAAGCCGTGACAGCGATCATTGCGGCCAGATTCACAAGCAGCGTCCAAATTCGGTCTCTCATATATTCAAAAACGGTCATGCTTTCCACCTCTACAATTTGTACCCAAGTCCCCGCTTGGTTTCGATCAGATCCCGCACGCCGATATCGGCCAGTTTTCCCCGGAGCCTGGTCATGTTAACGCTCAATGTATTGTCATCGATAAACACCTGATTGTCCCACAGGTCTTCGATCAGGTCCATGCGGGAAACCACCTGGCCCGTATGCTGAAAAAGATAAACCAATATGCGGAATTCGTTTTTGGAAAGCTCGGCTTCCCGATCCTGGTATCTGGCGGTGCAGGCCAGCAGATCGAGGGTAACGCCCTTGTAAGTCAGCGAGGCTCCGTCCTGTGATTTTCCCGTCCGTTTGAGAACGGCCGCGATTCGAGCCAGCAGAATGGGCGCTT
The DNA here is from genome assembly GCF_020734085.1 of Hominibacterium faecale. Lineage (NCBI taxonomy): Bacteria > Bacillati > Bacillota > Clostridia > Peptostreptococcales > Anaerovoracaceae > Hominibacterium > Hominibacterium faecale. The sequence goes on along the minus strand of NZ_JAJAGH010000003.1, from coordinate 57,686 downwards.
GATACGGCTTGCTGATATAATCGTCTCCCCCGGAAGTGATGCACTCCAGCTCGTCCATTGAAGTGTTTTGGCTGGTGACAAAGATCACCGGAACGTCTGAAAACTGGCGCAGCTCCCTACATACTCCCAGGCCGCTTTCGCCAGGCAGGTTGACATCCAAAAGCACCAGGTCCGGATTTTCCTTCTGAATCTGCTGGGGCAGGTCGGTGAATAGGGCTGTTTCTGCCGGCTCATAGGAAGCGTTTTTCAGCAGCAGGTAAAGCTCCCGCCGGATCGACGCATCGTCTTCAATAATCATAATTTTGTACATGGCTTTCTCCTGTTCTCCTTAAACAATACCACAAATCATGCCGGTATCAAATAGGAATTTGCCCTGCCGTATTTTTGCAAAAAATGACAAATGGGATAAACAGTTACAAAAAATACTTTGTTTCGATTTTTTGTATCTATTTATCCCGCTTTGCAATGTTTTTTTGTTCCCCTTGACCCGAGCTTGGCTTAAATGAGGCAGCCGCAGAAAAACAGCGACCTCAAACCCATTGGATTGATATAAAAAACTTTACTCTTCACGAGTTTATATCAAAACTAACCATTCGACACTTTTCGACAAGCCCAGGGGCTTATCGATATTTGATTCCGTTCCAGTAAAGGGGCTGGATCAGCTCCGCTCCCTGGGGCAGGTTCACGTCCCTCATCGCCCATTTGAGGAATTCTTCCGTTCCCGTCCGGTCGACGATATAGCCCACATGCTCCTTTCCTCCCGGCGCATTGGGGTCGATATATTTCTCCACATATTCGTAGGTATTGAGAATGATTTTGATGATGCTGTCCTCATCGGCCCACTTGATGAAATCGATGCCCAGCCGGGGATTCTTCTTTCCGCTCCGCCCCAGCAGGGTCAGACGATACCGCTTTTCCCCTTCTCTGGTCCAGGCCCTCGTGGGACAGGCCAGCACGCACTCCCCGCAGCCGATGCAGGTCCTTTCATCCCGCTCCACCTTATAGTTGCGGAAGGCCAGAGCCTCCACCGATTTCACCCGGCACTTTTTCACACAGGCCTGACAGCCCACACAGCGATCCTTTTCATAATGGGGCCGGCTCATGCCCATGATGCCGAAATCGTGCATCCTCACCTTGGCGCAGTCGTTGGGACAGCCGGTCAGGGCAATCTTAAAATGCAGATCGTTGGGGAAGATGGCCTTTTCGATCCGCTGGGCAAAGGCGGAAGTATCATAACAGGCATAAGGACACACCCGGTTGCCGATGCAGGCGGTCACATTTCGGGTGCCTGATGAAGGATAGCCTTTTCCCGGCGCCTCCTGATTGATATTCAGCCCTTCAATGATGGGCTGGAGACGCTGGTTCACCTCCGGCATATCCTCAAAGCGGATGCCCGGAATTTCAAAGCCCTGCCTGCTGGTAATGTGAACCGTACCATTGCCGAACGCATCTGCGATCCCCTGAATCATTGCCATGTATTCCGTCTTTAAATGGCCGCCCGGCACCCGGATTCGGGAAGCGGTGATCCCCCGCACCTTGGTAACGCGGAAGGCGTTCTTTTTTAAAGCTTTCGTATTAATATCCATGTCTTTCCTCCTTTAATCCACCAGCCGGATCCCCTTGGTAAAATTGAACACCGGACCGTCGAGACAGATATATGTATCATCCACCTTGCAATGCCCGCACTTACCGATGCCGCAGCACATTTTCCGCTCATGGGAAATCCAGATATTCTCCTCGCAAAATCCCCTCTTCAAAAGCGCCCCAGCCGCGAATTTCATCATCACAGGAGGTCCCACAACTATGGCTGCGGCAGAAGCAGCATCCCCAAGCCCCAGCCCGGGAATAAATTCGGTCACCAGTCCCACCTTGCAGTCTTTCGTCTCTTCTCCGCTGTCCACAGTGAGAATCACCTTCATGGATTTCCGCCATCTCTGCAAATCCTCCTTAAAGAGGATATCCGAAGCTGACTTGAAGCCGGCAATCAGGGTCATGGATTTCACTTCCTGGGGATGACGGGCAAAATAGTCGACAATGCCACGCACCGGAGAAAGACCGGTTCCCCCGGCAACCACAACCAATTCCTTGCCCTTATAAAGGTCCGCGTCAAAGCCGTTGCCGTAAGGCCCCCGCAGGAACAGCCGGTCGCCTTCATAATGTTCAAAGATTTCTTCTGTAACCCTGCCCACCCTGCGGATGGTCAGATCGATGGTCCCGTCCCCAATCCCGCTGACGGAGATGGGCGCTTCGCCGAACTTGGGAAGTGACACCTCAAAAAACTGCCCCGGCTTAACCTGGCCCTCATAAGCCATGCGGAAGGTGTACTCGATGTCCGTATGGCGGATCACTTCCTTAACCTCTGAGAAAAAAGGAACATATTCATTCTGCATCATTTGCTTCTACCTCCTTCTGCGCTTCCGCCAGTTTTCCGATGCATCCGGAAAAGGATATGTATTCGGGACAGATGCGGTCGCAGCGGCCGCAGCCCACACACATGTGATAGCCAAAGCGCTTCTTATAGTCGTAGATTTTGTGCAGCACCTTAAACCGCATCCGCTGGCCGTTCTTTTTCCGGTAAGAGCCGCCGCCCGCCACATCAGTAAACCCGTCCACCATGCAGGAGGCCGCCACTCTTCTCCGCTCTCCCGCCTTTCCGTTATCCGAATAAAAGATGTCCTGCATGGTAAAGCAGGTGCAGGTGGGGCAGGCGAAATTGCATCTGCCGCAGCCGACACATCTACCGTCGTATTCATCCCACATCCTGGCCTCCGCGATGTCCAGAGTCAAATGATCGGGCACAGCTGCCCTGACCTTTGTTTCCGTCACATGGGACGGGGTCACATCCGGCTTGCTCTGGCAAAGCTCCTGCAAGAGATCGTCCCACTCCTCCGTTCGGTTGTCCAGCAGATAGCCGTCTTTGTCAGGCTCCATGCTCAGATCATAAAAATCAGCCTCAGCCGTTTCCATATCCACGCAGAAACAATCGTCAAAGCAGGTCCTGCAGCCCATGAGCACAAATTTTACCTTATCCCGAATCCGCTTGTAATAGTAGTCCTCAAAGCCGTTTTTCAAATAAATTTCATCCAGTCGTTTTACAGCGTGAAGATCGCAGCTGCGCACAAAGATCAGCGCGCCCTTCTTTCTACCGTCAGCCTCCTTGATCTGATTTTCCGTAAAGAAAAATAAGGTTTCCGATAAGGGAAGCAGCACTTCTTTAAAGGAATAATCCGACTTTTCGTCAAAGACGATCTCAGCTGCCTTGGATACTTTTCCGTAGCGCACCGTATCCGTATCGGAAAACATGCCGTCGCCTTTCATTTTGACAGGTCCGTAAAGATCGTACTCCGGGGCCAGCTCTTGGAAAAACCGGTCCGCCGCTTTTGCATTCAGATAATATCCCATGATCACGCCTCCTTCTTTCTGCTGATGCGGTAATAGGGTAGCGCCAGAACCACTGCTCCGGCAATCAGGTTGCCCAAAGTGACCGTAAACAGGTTGTAGAAATATCCGCCCCAGCTGACCGCCGCGTCCATCGGCGAAAGCATGGAAATGGTCAGAAGGGTCATGTTGGCGATGCTGTGTTCAAAGCCGGTGGTGATAAAGGCAAAGAGGCACCAGAAAATCATGATCAGTTTTCCGCTGTCGGACTTGCAGCGGAATCCGCACCATACGGCCAGACAAACCAGCGTATTGCACAAAATCCCCCGCAGCAAAAGCGGCAGAAAATCAATGCTCATCTTCGTTGCCGCCGAATCGGCGATAAACTGTCCGATTGGACCATCAGCCAAACCAGTTCCATAAAAGATCACCGCTAAAAGAATGGACCCGGCCCAATTGCCAATAAAGCAGACCACCCACAGCTTCACCGCCTGCCCCCAGCCGACCGTTTTCTCCAGGGCCCCGGCTGTCATAACAAAGTTATTTCCGGTGAAGAGCTCTGCGCCGGCGATCACCACCAAGCTGAGCGCAATGCCAAAGGACAGGCCCATAACGATCTTGGCATAGGGCGCGCCCTCCAGCATTCCGCCGATGCTGAAGATCAGCAGGATCCCAAATCCGATGTAGGCCCCGGCCAGCATGGACGCCAGAACGTATCCCAGCGGATTACTCTTGAGAAACTGAGCTTTGGCTTTGGCCGTCTTGGTAACAGCCGCGAATTCCTCCATAAACATAAAAAATCTCCTCCTTCGTTCTATTTGTGAGAATTATAACGAAGAAGGAGATAAGAAGCCGTGAGATTCATCACGGACTTTTAAAATAGTCCGATAATTTGTCGCAGTCAGGGATGATAAATCGATTCTTTTCCACCAGGACCAGGCCCTGGTCTGTAAGTATTTTCAGCTGTCTGGAAGCGGTTTCCCGTTTGGTCCCCAGCATATCCGCCAAATAAGTAATAGTCAGGTCCATTTGAAGCTTGGTCCCCTGGGGACACTCGGCTCCATAGTCTGCGGCCAGCTTCCACAGCTTGGCGGCTAACTTTTTATCGCCTCGGATGGAATTGGTCGTGTTCTTCATCTGCCGATACAGCCTGCGGATCTTCAAGGACATGGAATCCAGTACCGCCCGGTTGAGCCCGCGGTCCTCCTCCATGGCCAGCAGCATCTGCCTGACGGGAAAGGAAAGCACTTGCCCGGTCTTGAGAATTTCACAACTCACGGAGGCGGGTAGGCCGTTGAGACTCTCTTCATTGAGCGTCTTTCCTTTTCCCAGGACGAAGATCACTTTCTTTTCTCCCTGGCTGTTAATTTTATAAAGGGCTGCCATTCCGCTGACCATCATATAAACCAGATCGACGTTCTGCCGATCGTGGAAAAGATGAGCGCCCTTTTCCGCGCTGCGGAGAACGCCGCAGCCCGCCAGAACCGCAAGAGAAGCGGGGCTGGCATCCTTTAAAAGCTCAGCCGCGCAAAGGGCCTGCTTGATATCCATAAACACTTTCCTTTCTTACCTATCCGGTAAAAGCGTCTACAGCTCTTTATATGGCGTAATGTCCCTAAGTTCGATCAGATACGCATCTTGGTTCTCCCAGCGGATCACCGTCGCTTCAGCAGCAATCCAGGCCTGAAGGTTTTGGCTGTAAAATTCTTTAATCTTACTCTGACTCTTTTCCGCCAGCTTAGCCGGACAATCATCACAGGCAGTTTCCTTGCCCAAGAAAACCTGATGGCATATGGCTCCTTTCTTTGCTTCGGAAGAAAGTCCCCTGGCTTTTTTGTTAATATAGAGAATTTCATAAGTCTTAGGATCGATGATGTAGAGCCATGTGTTCCAGCTGTCCATCAGCTGCTGTAATTCACCGGACCGGGCCAGAGCCTGCTGCTGAATCCTTTCTTTCAGAAGAAATGTGGATAACAGCTCAGCGATAAAGGAGAGAATATCAATCTGATCGCTGGTCCAAAATCGCTGATTGGCGCAATGGGAAAATCCAACCCATCCGCCAAAGGAACCGTTTACCCGGACCGCACATTGGAGCACAGATTTGATCCCCACATCTTTCATCATTGTCCTTATATTGGGCGGAAACTGTGTTAAATCACTGGCATACAGCACGCCCCGGTCGTTATAGTGGTCAAAGTAATCGCTGCCCAGCTCCTTAAAAGGACGATTTTGAAGAGTTGATTTCAGCGGAAGGATACCCTCATTGCACCATTCAAAGGTATTATGATAGAACTTCCTGTCATCGGACACCTCGAATACACTTACCCGATCCACGTCTAAACGCAGGCCTACCATTTCCAAAAGCTTTGAAACTGCCGTATCCATATCGCCATTTTCACTGAGAATGTGAAAAGCGGCGGGTACCAGCTCACCTACGGCCGCCTCATCGCTGCCATCAGAATCAATATTAGTACCTACAATTTCGGCACGGACTTCAGGCGCACAGAAAGCCATGCCGTCTAAAGACATGTCATAAAAACAAAACTGCTTTTTCCCGGATGCTTTTGCACGGTACAAAGCAATATCAGCTTTCTGAAACAAGGTCTTATAGTCCATTCCATCATCTGGGGAAACTGCGATCCCTATACTACAGGAGATACGGCAGTCCTGAGGAAGGTTTTCAAAGGTCTGGTGAAAACGCTTAATAATACGCTCGGCGATGGCCTTGATACGTCTTTTGCTCAGCTCTCCCTGAAGAAGCGCCATAAATTCGTCGCCGCCAATTCGGGACAGAACATCCTCGCTGCGGAAGATTTTCGTAAGCTGCTCTGCAATTTTTTTCAGCACCGCATCCCCGAACATATGACCGTACCGGTCGTTGACAAGCTTGAAGTTATCCAGGTCAATCACGAAAAGGGCGCAGGCGGTATCTGAATCGACCAGCGTCAATCTCTGCTCGATCCTTTTACGGGCACAGTCCCGATTATAAAGCTTCGTCAGAATATCCCGTTCCGCTCTGGCCTGCAATTCTTGTGTGGCTTGTTTTTCGGCGTCAATATCCCCGATCAGCCCGATCACTTTGCAAGGAACCCCTTTGCTGTCAAATTGCGTTGTGGCGCGGATTTTGCTCCAACGATAGCGGCCCTTGGCATCCGAAACACGGAATTCTATTTCGTTATACCGTTTTCCTGCTTTCATCTCCCCAATATATTCATCAAAAGGCTTCATATCGTCTGGATGAAGATGGGAGACCCGGACGATCCGTTCCGACGCATGCTCCATGATCGGCTCATAGCCGAATTTTTCTTTCCAATTGGAAGAAAAATCAACATGATCCGAAGCAATGTCCCATTCGAAGATGATATCATTGGTCTGCTCCAAAATGATCTTGTACCGTTCCAGACTCATCTGCAGTTGTTCTTCGGTATTTTTGGTTTTGGCAATATCAATCGGTACTCCGAACAGAACTTCTCTGCCCTGCCTATCAATCAGCAGACGTCCCTTGCTCAACAGCCAAACGATCTTTCCCTGTGCGTTGATGGCCCGATATTCAACTTCATATTCCGAACCTTGGTTTAACTGCAGAGCCAGCTGCCTGATCACATGACTTCGATCTTCGGGATGAATCAAATTAATATACCGATTATCAAACCGTTCTTCAATTTCCTGATGGCTGTAGCCGAGAAAAGAATCTTCTATATGTTCAATCGTCAGCCATTTATCGTTGCGCATTTGTCTGATACCATGAAAAATGCTGCGGAACACATGGCTATCGATAATCGCATCCTGTTTCTCTAAGGAATCGTCGCCTTCAATTTTTTTCCATATCATCAGACCTTTTTTCTGCTGCGGATGTTCCGTATCCAGTCTGACGATGGTCATTTCTATTTTTTCCCATTCACTGCCGGCATTCTCCTGAATTCGATGCATCCAGGTCTGGCGAAATCTTCCTTCCTCAAAAAATTCGGCCAGCCCATGTTCCCAGATCCAGCGAACCTGTTCCTGATCCGCAGGGTGGAGGGTTTCTTTCATATAGTCTTGGGCAACGGCGTCAATGTTCTCACCTTTTAAAAGAGAGTGGCCGTTGAGCCCATAGGAATAAACTAGCTGCCAACTGCCAGCCGCCAGGTCGATCTCTGCCACCGTCGCATCCACAAACCTCAGCATTGCCTGATATTTCATTCGTTCCTTCTCAAAAGCACTGATATTTTCCTGGCGAAACACATCCGCCGGCCTGTTCTCCCGGGCCGTCTCCTCTTCCAACAGTTTGCCGTCCGCATACCGCTTGACCAGTACGGCCATTTGTTGCTTTACACGTTCAAAACATTTTAGCAGACTCGACGAAAACGCTCCGCACTCACCGCCAAGAATCATGTCCACTGCCTGTTCATGAGGAATCGCTTTTTTATAAATCCGATCTGAAGTGAGCGCATCATAAGCATCGGCAATTCCTGTCACCTGGGCGCAAATAGGAATAGCATCACCGGCAAGTCCATCCGGGTAACCGTTTCCGTCCCACCGTTCATGGTGGTGCCGACAGATATTATAAGCATAGCGCAAATATTCTTTATTATCCATACGCGCCAAGCTCGCCAGTATTTCACAGCCCTTAACAGAGTGTGTCTTCATGATCTCAAATTCTTCAGCAGTCAGCTTTCCGGGCTTATTGAGAATATTATCCGGTATGGCGATTTTGCCAATATCATGCATAGCGGAAGCGGAGGCAATGGCATTGATCTTATGTTCATTGAGGCCATATTCCGGGCAAGTTTGCTTCACTTCTTCCAAAAGTACTTTTGTCAGCATACGGATTCGTTTGATATGCTGACCGGATTCCAGACTCCGGTATTCGATGACCGATGAAAGTGCATCGATCAGCACATCGTTGGATTCTCGCAGTTTGACCGCTTGTTCATCTACCAGATTTTCAAGATTATGTCTGTGAAGATACAACTCAATAATATTATCAACTCTGCGCTTAACAACATGGGGCTCAAAAGGCTTGGCGATGATATCGGAAGCCCCCAGGTCAAAAGCCCGCAATTCTCCTTCCAGTGAGTCATCCGCCGTAATTACGATTACCGGCACCTCGGAGAGCATACCGTTTCCGTTCATTTCTTCCAGAACCTGATACCCGTTTTTCTCTGGCATGACAACATCGAGGAGCATAATCGCGATACTGCTGTGATATTGCTCCAGCAGGAATAAAGCCTGCTCGCCGTTTTCCGCTTCCAGCAAGTGGTATTCATCTTTGAACAAGCCGCATAAAATTGTACGGTTGATTTCCATATCGTCAACAATTAGTATCGTATCCCGATGCATGACTCTGTATTCCTTCCCAATTTATAAAAGCTCTACTGCAAATCACCGGCCTTCATTCATCCGCCTTTTCGTCCGCCAGCACCGCACAAACAGCATTGTAAGCATCCGCAAGCTCCGGATATGCCGTTTTTGCTTCCTCCGTTTTCTCTGCACGAATTTGACTGACTATTCGGGCGCATGCATCTGCCAGCCGATTCATTCCCAAATTAGCAGAAACGCCCTTTAAGGTATGCGCCGCCTTTAATGCAGTTTCGAAATCATCTTGCTCGAGCGCCGGGCCGATCTCAGAAAAACTTTGATCATCTAAAAATTTGATCAATACTTTTTCATACAACATCGTATTTCCGCCCAGCCGCCTAAGTGCAGCCTCTGTATCCACTCCGGCTTTTCCAAGTGCCAATGCCGTTTTCATTTCCATATGCTTTGTCTCCTTTTCTTCTTATTCAGCGCCATATAGGCTGCTGTACACAATATTATTACGCATCCTCATCTTCGCCTTCTTCTACAATCTGCCGTATCAATTCCTGTTTATTAAATTCGGCCCGTTCCAGCCCCCAGAAAAAAATAGTAATATCTTTATCCTTCAGACATTCAGTAACGGTCTTAATATATTCGCGCCGATTGTAGCCCAGCGCCACCGGATAAAAACCTCTCTCTTCCAGGTAATAGTTCATGGCCATCCGGGCCATGGCTTCACTGTATCGTTCGAAGGGATAAATTTCCATAATGCCGCAGTGGATTCGAGCTGCGCTTCTTATTTCATTTGCACCTGTCTTATACGCGGCTTGGAACAGTTTATTAATCCGCTCCTCCACCTCAGAATGATGGGGCGGCACATGTTTGAAATCCACCACAGTGGGCGTACTCTTCCGGAAACCGGCGCTGCTGCCTGTCAGCGTGCTATGCAGTTTTAAGAGCAGCCGCTTGTCCAGACTGTTTTTTAATGCCAGTGAATTCCGGATCAACTCCAATACGTTCATGTAATTTTTGATGTATACGCATTCCTTCAGCGAGGCGGTTTTGGGTATTACGCCTTCCATCATCCCCTCAGCTTCCTGCCGCGTAAGGTCGGTACCGTCCAGAGCCAGGCCTCCGTATATGTAATCCAGCTCGTTCAGCCGTTTAATCTTTAAATTGGTTTCGTTTTTAAATGGCCTGCGAAGGCTCAGATCGATCTTTTGTTTCAATAATTGCTGGTACATGCGGTCCTCCTTTATTTCCTACCTAAGTTTATCACATAACTTTGATTTATGGTATAATAATAATGATAATAAACCAACCATTTAGGTCGGCGCTGCTTTTTAGCAGCGTTTCTGAAACGATTAAAAGCAATGGCACTGATGCCATAATTGAGCGGAGGACGGAAATGTATACGCTGCCGGATTATTTTTATGATATCAATTTATTTTCTACAGCGCTGCGGCTGGTTTTGGCAGTGGTCTTTGGCGGAATCATCGGTCTGGAGCGGGGCGCCAACCGCCATCCGGCCGGATTTCGTACACACATCCTGGTATGTGTAGGCGCAACGCTGGCGATGCTCACCAATGAATATATTTGTCAGATCTACGGCACTGGCGATCCGGCCCGTCTGGGGGCGCAGGTCATAACTGGAGTCGGTTTTCTCGGCGTGGGAACGATTCTGGTCACCGGCCGTCATAAGATCAAAGGTTTGACTACAGCCGCAGGATTATGGGCTTCAGCTTGTCTGGGCCTGGCTCTTGGTATTGGCTTTTATTCAGGCGCCGTCATTGCAGCCGTTGTTATTTTCATCAGCCTCTCTTTGCTTCCCAAAGTCGAAAATCATTTTTATCGAAGATCCCGCGCCATTGATCTTTACATTGAAGTAGATTCTGTCGAGCATTTTCGTTCGTTCATCCAGCATGTACGCACGGTGGACGCGGCCTTTTACGAAACCCATCTGAGCCAGGATAATCCTGTCACCGAAGGGGGCATTGCCTTTCATCTATCCATGATTTTGCCTAAAAACATGGATCACAGTCAAGCCATCGATGAATTCAGCCATCTGGAGGGCGTTTATCTGGTGGAAGAAATTTGATGAATAACATTTTGTGATCGGGTTATTGTATGTATATAGAAATACAAGAAAAAGGAGACCGATCATGGACAGAAATGACTTAGTTTGTATCTGCAAATCCGTATCCTATGGAAAAATCGAAGATGCCATTGACAATGGTGCGCAGACCTATGAGGATATTTTGGAAGAAACGGAAGCTGGTTCTGTTTGCGGCGGCTGTATTGAAAGGATTGAAGAGATCCTGGACAGACTGGTCGTAAAGTAGAAAGCCGTACAGGCGAGGCCTGAAACACAAAAAGAGGTTGAGCACGTAGGATCATTGCCTTCGTGCATCAGCCTCTTTTCTTTTTTATTGTTTTAAAAAACCGAGCTTTCCTCTGGCTCCAGCGTATTTGAACATTTCGATTTCGCCGTATTCGCCGCTTGCGGGATGCAGACGCATCTTGGCCTTGATGTCTTCATAGGGCATGGTTGGCATAAAGACGATTTCATAGTCATGCTGAAAGGTCAGCTGTACGAAATCCAGAACCTCATCATCACTAAATCCCTTTTCCAGCGAAACCTGCAGCCTCACTTTCAATTGATGACCAACCGCACTATTGATTCCATCGACAACGTTTGCCAAATCTTTGCCGTCATTGCTGCTTTTGTAGCGGGTATAACGCATGGTATTTACCTTAATGATCACACCTGCCAGACCTGCTTTTTTCAGCTTTTCCGCCATGGATTCCAGCTTTTGTCCGTCCGTTTCTATGTAGATTTCCTCTGCCTGCAGCTTTTTTACGATATCCACAATCCCCACGCGGTTCAGGGGCTCCTCGCCGGCGAGAATCACCTGCTTTTGCCCTTGTCCCATTTGCAGAATTTCTTCCTTGGACGGCTGACCGTTTTCCTTCAGTTCAATTTTCATCTTTACCTCCTCTAACTCAGACAAAACAATTTTACTCTATCCTCCGGATCTAGTCAACTGGTTCATCTTATGTTACAATCCCTTTATTGGAGGTTACCATATGAAAATCTTTGTAATTAGCGATACCCATGGAAAGACATCCAAGGTCACCCAGGTCTGGAGCAAGCTGACCGATGTGGATCTGGTCGTTCATTTGGGAGATTATATTGAAGATGCCAAACGTCTAGAAAAGGAGCTGGAGACGGAAGTTGTCTTTGTCAAGGGAAATATGGACGGCTCCTACAGTTCGGAAGATTACCGAATCCTTGAAACGGAATATGGAAAGCTTCTTCTGACCCACGGACACATGGATCATGTGAAAATATCTCCGCTGAATCTGGTCTATCGGGCCCAGGAGCTCGATTGCAAGGCGGTGCTCTTCGGCCACACCCACAGGCCAGCATACGAAGAAGCAAACGGAATTTACCTGGTCAATCCCGGCAGCCTTTCCATGCCCAGGGACGGCAGCGATGGTTCTTACGCCATTATCCATACCTCTCCAAAAGAATTTCACTGCGCTATTGTCTATTATTCCAGACTCATTCCAAAGAAGAAGCCTCCCGCCAGCGGGCGGCTGCGGGATATGCTCAATAACAGCGATCGGTTTTAAACGGCAGACAACGAAAAAATTTTATGGAGGAATTAAATCATGCCAGAATTGCCAGAAGTAGAAACGGTACGTCGCGTCATCGAGCCTCAAATAAAAGGGCGAAAAATTGTCAGCATCGAGATCGGCAATCAGCAAGTGATCGGCTATCCCGATGCCAAGGCATTCTGTACCAGCGTTTGCGGACAAACTGTGGCCGGGATGAGCCGCCGCGGGAAATTTTTATGCATTTTTTTTGAAAAGAATGACCGCATGGTTTTGCATTTGCGTATGACCGGCTGTCTCCTCGTCACCCCGCCTGACTATGAAAAAGCAAAGCATACCCATGCAGTCTTTGACCTGGATGACGGCAGTCAGCTCCGTTACATCGATCCCCGCCGTTTCGGCCGCCTTTGGTTCTTAAAGTGGGGTGAAGAGGATACGATTACAGGAATCCATCGGCTGGGACCGGAGCCCTTTGATGCCGGGTTAACGGGTGAATATCTGCAAATTCGATTTTCAACCAGAAAAAAAACGATTAAAGAGTGTCTGCTTGACCAAAGCCTATTGGCAGGAATCGGCAATATCTATGCCGATGAAATTCTCTTTGCGTCCGGAATTTTCCCCGGCCGTACAGCCAAGAGCCTGACAGCCCAGGAATGCGGCCGGCTTGCCGATCATATTCCCCGAATACTGACAGATTTCATCGAGAAAAATGACATTTCCGCAGAAGATTACTTATCCGCAAGAGGGATGGAATATCGCAACGCGCCGTATCTGCAGGTGTATGGCCGTCAAAAGGAACCTTGTCCGATCTGCGGCCGCCCCCTTGAAAAGATGGTGCTGGCTGGCAGGTCCAGTGTCTTTTGTCCCAGCTGCCAAAAAAAAGAACCGCAGCTATAGCTGCGGCGAATAGATCAGCCGAACGCCAAGGGGCTGCCGCATGCAGCCGCCCGGCGTCTGGGATTACACGAATTTTAGTCAGAATTACATCACTTTATAATCCAGCTCTACACCTTTTTGTTTCAGATTGATGGCAATCAGAAATGCCGCAGCTGTGTCCAGACAGGTCAGCACCGGCAGCCCCCGCTCGATTGCTTTGCGCCTGATGGGGAAAGTGTCGCTTTCCGGCCGGTTGGCGACTTTCGGTGTATTGATGACCATTTTAATCTCTTCACCGATCATCTCTTTTGCCTGTTCATAGGAAATCACTTCTGCCCCAATGCCGGCTTCTTTCATAAAGGTGCCCGTACCCTCAGAAGCATACAGCTTGAATCCAGCCTGCTCGTACCGTTTGAGGGTTTTCGCAGTTGCCGCGTTTTTATCCGGATCTCTCAATGTGACGAAAATATTGCCCTCTGTGGGGATTTTCATATTGGCGGCCAAGAAACCCTTGTAGATCGCCTTGCTCAAATCCGCATCCATTCCCAGCACCTCACCCGTTGATTTCATTTCTGGTCCAAGAGCCATATCCATGTTGGTCAGTTTGGCATTGGAGAATACCGGAACCTTGACCGCGTAGTAGTCCGCCCGTTTATAGAGGCCGGTTCCATATTCCGAATCCTTCAGCTTATGGCCCAGCATGGCAGCCACGGCCAGTTTAACCATCGGCACCTTCGTTACCTTGCTCAAAATCGGCACAGTTCTCGATGCTCTCGGATTCACTTCGATCACGTAGATTTTTTGGCCGTCGTACGCATACTGAATATTCACCAGACCGACCACATTGAGGGCTTTTGTGATCCGCTTGGTGTAGTCGATCAGCGTATCCTCCACTTCTTTGGAAAGGGTGAAATGGGGGTAAACGGAGATACTATCTCCCGAATGGACGCCGGTCCGTTCAATGTGCTCCATGATGCCCGGGATGAGTACATCCTCTCCGTCAGCAATGGCGTCGACCTCGATTTCTTTTCCCTGAACATATTTATCAATGAGAACAGGGTGCTCGGTGGAGATCGAAACAGCTTCCTTCAGATACCGCTTCAGCTCCACATCGCTGTATACGACCTGCATAGCTCTGCCGCCGATGACATAGGACGGCCGTACAACCAGCGGGTAGCCCAGCTTTTCAACTGCAGCGAATGCTTCCTCTGCAGTAGTTACTGCCAGTCCCTGGGGAACAGCGATACCCAGCTCATCCAGCAGATCGCAGAACTTTTCCCGATCCTCTGCCAGGTCGATATATTTATAGGGCGTTCCCAAAATGTTGATGCTCCGGCTGTTGAGCTTTTCCGCCAGATTCAGCGATGTCTGACCGCCGAATTGGAGGATGACACCGTAGGGGCGTTCCTTTTTAATCACGTTCATAACGTTATCAATATGAAGAGACTCAAAATACAGCTTATCAGAAGTATCAAAGTCAGTGCTTACCGTCTCCGGGTTATTATTCATAATAATTGCTTCATAGCCCAGATCCTTGATGGCCCATACGCCTTGCACACAGCAGTAGTCGAATTCGATCCCCTGGCCGATCCGAATCGGTCCCGAACCGATGACCAGAATTTTTTCTTCATCGCTGACCTCCACCTCATCTTCCGCATCGTAGCAGGAGTAATAATAAGGGGTGGCTGCATCGAACTCGCCGCCGCAGGTATCGACCATTTTATAGACCGGGAAGATATCGTTATAAATACGGATGTCCTGCAGGACTTCCCTGGGCACGCCGGAAAGGCCGAGGATTTCGCTGTCCGTAAAACCTCTGGATTCCGCTTCATAAAGCAGTTCCTTTGTCAAAGGCTGGGTTTTGAGGGTCCTTTCCAAGTCAATGATCCCTTTAATCTTGTTGAGGAACCAGCGGTCGATGCGCAAAAGCTGATAGAGCCCTTCCACATCGATCAGCTCTCTTCTGAGGGCCTCCGCGATGCAGAAAATTCGTTCATCGTCACAGGCGGCCAGCTTTTCCATCAGCTTTTCGTCGTCCAGATTGGTGACAAATGGGATGCGCAGTCCGTCGCATTTGATTTCCACCGAAGTAAGGGCTTTCAGAAGGGCACTTTCAAAGGTTCTGCAAATGGACATGACTTCCCCGGTGGCCTTCATCTGGGTTCCCAGTTTTCTGGAAGCGGTGCGGAACTTGTCAAAGGGCCATTTGGGGAATTTGACCACGCAGTAGTCCAACACCGGTTCAAAGCAGGCGCTGGTTTCATGGGTAACGTAGTTTTTCAGTTCGTCCAGATTATAGCCCAGGGCGATCTTGGCCGCGATCTTGGCGATGGGGTAGCCCGCCGCTTTGGATGCCAGAGCCGAAGAACGGCTTACCCTTGGGTTTACTTCAATTACAATGTACTCTCCATTATCCGGGTTGAGCGCGAACTGAACGTTGCAGCCGCCCTCGATTTCCAGGCTGCGGATGATTTTTACTGAGGAATCCCTCAGCATCTGGTATTCTTCATCACGCAGCGTCTGTGTCGGCGCCACGACAATGCTGTCTCCTGTATGTACGCCCACTGGGTCCAGGTTTTCCATGCTGCAGATGATGATGCAGTTATCTCTGCTGTCGCGGATAACCTCATATTCAATTTCTTTCCACCCGGCTACTGATTTTTCCAGCAGAATCTGGCCGATGGCGCTGTTTTCCATTCCCCGCTGACAGAGGAGCTTTAACTCGTCGTCATTGGTTGCCACGCCGCCGCCGGTCCCTCCCAGCGTGTAGGCCGGGCGGATAATCACCGGGTATCCGATTTTCTCTACGAATTGATAGCACTCCTCCATACTGGTAGCTATGATGCTCGGCGGGATAGGCTCGCCGATTTCCTGCATGAGTTTTTTGAATTCTTCTCTGTCTTCAGCCTTTTCAATGCTTTCCCGATTGACCCCCAAAAGCTTCACCCCGTATTTTTCCAGGATGCCGTGTTCTTCCAGAGCCATCGCCAGATTTAGCCCCGTCTGTCCGCCGAATCCGGCCAGAATTCCATCGGGCCGCTCTTTTTCCAGGATTTTGTCAAGAGCCTCCTCGGTCAGGGGCTCCATATATACTTTGTCGGCGATGCCTTTATCGGTCATGATGGTCGCCGGATTGCTATTGACCAAAATGGTCTCGATCCCTTCTTCTCTGATCGCTTTGCATGCCTGTGTGCCGGCATAGTCGAATTCCGCCGCCTGGCCGATGATGATAGGACCCGAACCAATGATGAGTAATTTATTTAAAGAAGCTTTTCTAGGCATGTTCCTTACCACCTTTCATCAGAGTTACAAATTTGTCGAAGAGATAAGCGCTGTCATTGGGCCCGGGTGATGCTTCCGGGTGAAACTGCACGGAAAAAACGGGAAGATCTCTGTGTTCCATCCCTTCTACCGTTCCGTCGTTCAGGTTCAAATGGGTTACTTCCAGGCCGTTGAGCATGATGCTTTCCATCTTTACCGCATAGCCGTGGTTCTGGGAGGTTATGTAAGAGCGTTTCGTATCTTTATCGTAGACACCGTGGTTGCCGCCCCTGTGGCCGTATTTGAGTTTGTAGGTCTTTCCTCCTGCGGCCAAAGCCAGAATCTGATGCCCCATACAAATTCCGAAAACAGGTACCCCTGCATCTCTCAGCAAAATCGCCGTTTCCTGGACTGCTTCTGCTGCTTCCTCCGGGTCCCCGGGACCATTGGTTAAAAAGATGCCGTCAGGCTGATATTCGAGAATTTCCGCCGCCGGCGTTCCGTAAGGAAACATTTCCAGCTGGCAGCCCCGCTTCATGAGTGCTTTAAGTATACTCAATTTAACTCCGAAGTCCAGAACTGCCACCTTATATTGACCGCCCTGCCCCAGGGTGATCCGCTCTGTCGTTGAAACACTTTTCATCCAGTCCCCTCTCAGGGAGTTGGTCTCGCATAGATGTTTTGCCTCTTCAATGGAGATTCCCTGGTTGCTGATCACGCATTTTACAGTACCCTCGGTACGAATTTTTTTGGTGATCTTTCTCGTATCCACACCCCAGATCCCCGGTGTTTTATGTTCCACAAGCCATTCATCCAGGCTTTCAATGCTGTTGCTGTTGGACGGCTGTCTGCACAGGTCCTTGATTACCAGACCGAATGCGTGAATACCGCCGGATTCGTTATCGATCTTGCTGATGCCATAATTGCCGATGAGCGGATAGGTCATTGTAATGACCTGTCCTTTATAGGACGGGTCGGTCAAAATCTTTTGATAACCCGTCATAGAGGTATTGAATACCAGTTCCCCCACTGCAGTGCCCTTGAATCCGAAACCATGTCCTTTATAAACGGATCCGTCCTCCAGATACAGCAGGCCCTCCATTTTTTCTTTTTTGTTGTCCATTGTCTTCATCCTTTTTATTCTCTTCTTAATTTTTTATTCAGATAATTATACATCTCATTTTATGTTTATTCAAGTATGAAATCACAAAAAATTCACGATTGAATAAATTATTCTTGTAGAATTGTCTGGCATTCGTCTTTTGCGCACAAAAAGAGCCCCTCGGGCGAAAGCTTTAGAAATTTTCAAACAGTTTGGCTGTTCTTCTGCTCCGACGTGCTCTTTACCATTCACCTAGCGATTTTCTTTTGTAGTGTCCACGTTCATGTATACCGTGGCGGCCGTTGCCGCCAGCTTTCCGGTATCTTTACTCACGGCCTCGCAGACGATCTGCGTAATCCGCCGGCCGGCCGCAGTGGCTTTGGCCGTTACGATCAGGGTATCGCCCAGCTTGATGGGGCGAATATATTTCACATCAAGGCTGATGGTGGGCGCGTAATTTTTGCCGGCGCAGAATCTGGCGATCGCAGCCGCAGTCATGTCGAAAGCTATGCAGATGGCCCCTCCGTGCATCATTCCTGCCCGGTTGGCCTGCCACTCCAGAACCGGAAATCCCAGAGAAATGGATTTCTCTTCATAAGAGCATCCGACCTTGATCGATTTCATCATTCCATTGATGGTCTTTTCCTGGCCTATGTTATTTTCATGCATCGTTTTGTCTAAATATGCTTCCATTTGTGTTTGTCCGTCCATAGAAAACCTCCTTAATCTATATATCCTGGTGCAGGATTGATTGGTTCGGCGTGCGGCAAAATCCGCCGGAGACTACACCAGTTCCGCTCCTCTTTGATAGTAACGCTCCATTTCGTCCCCAGGCACCATACTGCCCCCTGTCGCCCATACGATATGGGTCGGGGAATATCGTTCGTTGATTAACATATGTACCGGACCTTCAAATCCCGCACAGGCGGAAGGTTCGATCTGTATGTTTTCCTCATCCCACAGCAGCTTTAGATATCGATAGAGCTTGGCGTCATCCACCGTATAGCAGCCTTGGACCAAGGTGCTCACCACGTTCCCCACCAGCTTGGAAGGACGGCCCACTGCCAATCCGTCTGCTGCCGTCCTGCCGTCCAGCCCGATATCGCTGACGCTGATCCGGTCGTGGAGGCCGGTCATCATGCCTAGGGTCATGCAGGGAGCATGAGTCGGCTCTGCGAAAATGCAATGGACATGGGGTCCAAGCACAGTTTTGAGGCCAAAGGTTATGCCGCCGGGAGCACCGCCTACTCCGCAGGGCAGATAAACAAACAGCGGATGCTGTTCATCCACGGATATATGCTGTCTCTCCAGCTGGACTTGCAGGCGTTTTGCTGATGCCGCATAACCCAGGAACAAATCTTGCGAGTTCTCATCATCCACAAAGTGGCAGCTTGGGTCTTTCTCAGCCGCTGCCCGGCCTTCCGCCACCGCCCGCTGATAATCGTCTTCATATTCTACTACGGTAACGCCTCTTTCTTTTAAACGATCCTTCTTCCATTGTCTGGCGTCGGCCGACATATGTACGGTCACTTTGAATCCCAGCTTTGCGCTGATGATGCCGATGGAAAGTCCCAGATTGCCGGTGGAGCCCACTGCCACGCTGTATTGGGAAAAAAGCCTGCGAAAAGATTCTTCCGTCAGTTTGCCGTAGTCGTCGGTCAGCGACAGCATCCCTTGCTCCATGGCGATGGCTTCCGCCAGCTTTAAAATTTCATAGATGCCTCCCCGGGCTTTCACGGAGCCGGATACCGGCAGGTGGCTGTCACATTTTAAAAACAACCTGCCTTCAATATTGAGCGCCTTTGCCATCTCGGGGATTTCCCGCAGCGGTGATTCGATGATTCCCCCCATTTCCCGGGTTTCTGGAAAAGCCTTTTTTATATAGGGAGCAAACCTCTTTAGTCTAGCCTCCGCATCGTCGATATCGGCCATTGTAAAAGGCAGCTGCGCTTCTTGGCCATACCTGGGGTTTCCCCAATAGATTTCCCGGTACTCGCTCATAGGTCCGATCAGCGGCCATTCCTTTATCCGTGCTTCAAGTTCCATAATATTCTCCTGTCATTAAAGGATTCGATTGATCTGATTTCCCGCCAGCCATTGATCGATGTTTTCAAAGACGATCCTGGCTCGTTTTTTCATAGATTCTTCTGTTGCAAATGCCACGTGGGGCGTGACGATGGTATTGGGGGCATGCAGCAAAGGATGCTCCGTATCCAGTGGAGGTTCTTTTTCAAATACATCGATGCCCGCGCCAGCCAGCTTGCCGCTCTTCAAAGCATCTGCCAGAGCCTGCGAGTCCACGACCGGGCCTCTGGCCGCATTGATTAGGATCGCTCCGTCCTTCATGGCCGAGATCGAAGCTTTGTTAATGATATTCTTGGATTGTTCGGTCACCGGGCAGTGAAGTGTGACGATATCCGACTGACAGAGCATTTCCTCCAGGGGCATGTATTCCATCTCTTGGGTGCTGAGTTTATTAGAAAATCCGTTATATGCGATGGTCTTGCAGCCAAACGCGCGGCACAGTTCGCCCACTCTGGTACCGATGGCGCCGGTACCGATGATGCCTACTGTATTTCCCCTCAGTTCGCTGCCGACAAGACCGTCTTTGGTCTTTCCGGCGCGGCAACGCTCATCGACCTGAGGAACGTTTCTCAGAAGAGAAAGCATCATGCACAATGTCAGCTCGGCCACCGAATCGTTGGAGTAGCCGGAAGCATTGCTTACTGCGATCCTTTGCTTTTTTGCCGCTTCCAAATCCACATGATCCACGCCTGTAAAGGCGACATCGATCAACTTCAGGTTCCGGCAGTTTTCGATCACTTGCCCTTTCAGCGGCATATTGGCGATTATGAGTATATCCGCATCCTTCGCCCGCTCAATCTGCAGGCTGAGGTCGTCCTCCCGCTCATAGGATTCAAAGGTGTGGCCCGCTGCCTTGAGGGGCTGTATATATTGGTCGAGAAGTTCTTGGCTGATGGCCAAAGATTCCAGCAATACGATTTTCATCTTGTTTATCCTCCTGTTCTTATCCTTGTTGGATACAGTCCGCGGCAAAGCGGCCGCAGCTGGATCTATTGTTGTTGTTTGGCATCCGGGGCCTTTTCCCATGGATGTGATGGACGAAAAGCATTCCGCGCCATTGCAAAATCTGTTTTCCAGGATTTGCTTAGTGTTTATTATATCAAGTGACAGGTCGGTTTGCAAGAATGGGCGCGGGTTTGGGGAGGCGGCTTCGGGTGCAAGGGGGGGTGGAGATGGCGATGGCGATGGAATCGGAAACTTTTCGAAAAACTTGCCTGTTTTTACGCAAAGTTGTGGATTTGCGGGGCCTGGTATGGCGAAAAAGCTTGATCAGCTGTTGAAAACTGATTTTGATGGGGTTCAATCGTTGAAAAATGCGTAAATTTCATATGAAATTTTTTATTTTTTCCCTTGATGAAAGTTTCACCGCCCTATCCCCTGCAACACAACCCCTTCTATTTCCAGTGATCCGGCCGCTCCAGCCAATCAGGCAGACGGGTATGTTTATTGCCTTTTGCTTCGTTGATCTGCATCTGTGTCAGGAAAATGCTTTCGCTCAGATCCGCATTGCTCAGGTCAGTATCCCGCAGATCCGCTCCCAGAAAATTCGTTCCCCGTAGTTTGCATCCGCTCAGGTCAGAGGCTATCATCAGCGCCATGGAAAAATCCTGTCCGCTCAAATCGGCCTTGCCAAATTGTCTGCCAAGATATTCGCTTTCATCCAATTTTCCGGTCTTATTCCCGCCAACTGACTCGCCAACGCTGTCGCCGGCTTCCTTCAGCACATGATTGACCCTTTTCCGGTATGCTTCGATATCAAAGCTGCAGATATCTGCCGGAGAGTTTCCCACGGTCGTCTGAATTTTTAGGATGAGTCCTTTCAGTTCGTTTTTATGCTTTTGTGCGGCTGTCAAAGATAGGGCTTCGATCAGGTACCAAAGAATTTGGTGCAGCTGATAAACCCGTATGAAAACGTCGAACATTTCCTGCGCGCGATCCGGCGGCATGGTTTTCCAGGCGGATCCGCTGTAAATCATCTGTGTCACCTTCTGCCCGGCACCAAAGCAATCATATGCGATGCAGCCTTTCAGGCCCTCTTGTGAAAGCTGAGAGTGAATCTTGCAGCGGAAATCGGAAAGAAGATTCGGACACGGTTTTCCCGCCTTTTTATTGCTGGGAAAGCCTTCGGACTTTGAGAAATATAAAGCTGTGCAGCAAAGGCCGCAGCATTTCCCGCAGTCGATGTGAAGCTGGGCACGCAGGTCCTCAAATTGATTTTCCATATGTATATTCCGATCCATCGCGATCTCCTTTTTTCTTTACCTGTCAGTAACCATCTTTACCTATATTATATCGGATATGCGCATAAGTTGATAGAATATCTTGATTAATTAATGCGGCTTTGCCGAGAGGTGCAATGTCGAAAATTGTCGAATGAGACAATTCGTTCAACAATGTATCAATTTTAACTTATTGTTGAGATTTTTCCAACGCCTACAGGCTGCAATTCCTGACAAATGCTTTGTTATTATACAAGGTTATTTCCATTTTGGCAGCCTATAAGCCAGCGTTTTGATTTGTAAGTCCAGTCAAGAAAAGTTTGCGCTAGCCATTTCAGGAAAAGCTCCGCATTCACCCTGTTTTAGCCGCATAAACCCAGCCACAGTCCGAATTTATTTGGACATTGTGTCCAAATCACTGCATTTCGAATATAAATGGAAATTCGCGATTATACAAGCCCTTCCACTATGACCGCTCTACTGTCAACGCTGCCGGTACGCTTTGACATGATGGCTTTATATTCACTGGAGGAAAAGCATTGATCCAGCTGCTCTCTTGTATCAAATCGGACGATAATGACGCGCTGCGGCTGCCTTTTTTCCGAAAGACTGCAGGGTGTATCCGTTCTTGCCAGATATACGCCTCCGTAATGTTCAACGATTGGTTTCACCTCGCGGATATAGTCGTCGTATTCTCCGCGCCCTCTTTGTTCGTCGATATAGGTGTCGACGATAAAATACCATGCCATGCTTGATTCCTCCTTGCCGTTTTTCTACCTTTTAAATATATCGCCTCACGCGATTCATATACTGGCGGTATGTTTGACCGAATTGTTCCAGGCACCACCGTTCTTCTGCGAGAATGATCCAATGGGATGCGATCTGAAAGATTAAAACAAATCCGCCCAGCAGCCAGGATCGGGTAAGCAGCGCACATCCCGCAAAATAGATCAAATAGGACACATACATAGGGTTGCGGGAGCACTGGTAAAGTCCATTGCTATGCGGCCCGCCATTTGAAGGCGCAGCGAAGTTGATCATGGAAACCGTGCAGAGAAGGCAGCCCAGAATATAAATTACGAGCCCAATGTAAAATTGCGGAGAAAAATCTACGGCAATGGAAAGAAAACATAAGTACACAATGATCGCAGTATTTGAGAGCTGATAAATCCAATATGCCCCTCTTTCCTTCCCCATCATTGGCGGAAAATGAGCCGCGCGTTTGATTGCGCTTTTGTCCAAAACGGACAGCAGCCCAAACCTGATTAACAAAAATGGTATCAACAACAAAAACCCATGCATATGCTGCTCTCTTTCTTATCCCCGGTGCACCCTGGTTTCTTGGATGAACCAGTGTAGTTAGTATATCATAAAATTGGAGAATTGGCGCTATATACCGGTAATCTGAACGTTTGCTAAATCTTTAGCGCCTGCAACTCCGCAAGCGGTAGATTGATGGCGATAATGAACGGCAGGCGGCTTAATTACCGGCTGCCGATCGCCTTGTAAACCTGTTCCAGCGCATATTCAGAATTACGCTCTGTGCTCAGATTGCCGATGATTAAGCGGCTGAAATGGTCAAAGTTCGCAAGATATTTGTTCCTGCCCTCGCTAAACATTCCCAATAGGACTTCTGTTGTTACGAATAGAAAAACTTGCGATAGAAGCGATTATAGCCAAAATCATATTGATTGTCCATAGCGGATCATATCCCATATTCATTTTCACAAGGATGCCTCCAAGATATGAGCTCGCAAAAGCTCCAATCTGATGTCCGATCAAGGTAAACCCATACAAAACGGCCATTTTCTCCGCGCCAAATTTACGGCTGATAATACCTGACGTGGGTGGTACAGTAGCATCGCCGCTCATTCCCAGAAGTGCTGTAGCAAGGAACGCGAAGGGCACTGTTTTGGGTAAAATGAGAAAAGCCAAAGAAATCAATACTCTCATGGCATAAACACAACCAAGGATATTTTTCATACGGAATTTTGTGCCAAGAAAACCTACAACTACCGCGCCTGTCATCGTTGCAATCCCATATACGGTAAGCGTTAAGGATGCTGTTTTTCCAGAGATTCCATAGGACAGGTATTGTGAAAACAAGTGGCTTTCAATAATAGACATATTGAAACCGCAGGTGGCAAATCCAATCAAAAGCAAACGGTAATCCCTGTCCACAAAGGCATTTTTCAAAATGGACGAAAGAGATTGATTCTCTATTGTCTTTTTGTCTCTTGCAGCAACCGTGTAAGCCCTATTTTTTTTACCCAGCCAGAGGGCGACCGGAACCATTACAAGAAAAGGGACTGCTGTAACTGTCATGGCGGTGCGAACTCCAAAGTCAGAAATCATCTTTTCCAGTCCGGGAGACATCAGAGCGTCGCCAATTCCCGCGCTTGCTTGTACAATCCCGGATACAATAGCTGCCCGACGTTCCCCAAGAACCGGTGTGATCGCGCCCATAACAATTCCGAAGCAGAGCCCTGTTGTCCCAAAGGGCAAAACCAAGCCAAAGAAAATAAATAACGTACATATATTCCGGCACAACGGTGTAATCGCCAAACCAACGATGGTAAATAAAATGCCTATAAAAATCACAAAAACATTTGATTTCCGCAGTGCCAGCATTCCGAGAAACGGTTGCGCAAATCCATAAACCAGCGCTCCGGCGCCAATACAAAAACTGATACCGGCATAATCGACATGCGTTATGGATAGAAGCCCATTCAACATAATGCCGTAATTATCGTGTACTCCTTGCATAACTCCGTGAACAAGGCACGCCGCAGCCACCACGACGATGATTTGAAAAGCACCTATTTTATGTATTTTTTCCCGTTGTATCTCAAATTGCCCCATGAATAACGCCGCCTCTCTTAAGTTGCATATCAAAACATATAGATACGTCCTATCCTATTGCTAAATAGGACCTTACTGATTGCTGAATTTTGTATTCCTGAACATTTTGGAAACTGATCCTTGCGCTTCCTTCTCTTGCCTGCTATAATAACACACAGCAATACAACAAACAAATCAAAATATTTATAGATATAATTCATTTTTTTTGAAGTATTTGATGGGGGACCAATGGAGCTTAGAGGGTTAAGAACATTTCGCACAATTATTGAGGAAGGCGGTTTTTCTAAAGCTGCTGAAAAGCTGAATTATACACAGTCTACAATTACATTTCAAATGAAACAACTTGAACGCGACTTATCCACAATTTTATTTGAAAAAATTGGTAGAAAAATGGTTTTGACAAAGGCAGGAGAGCATTTAATTCCTTATGTGGATGAAGTTCTCCAGTCTGTGGATAAGTTGTCTTTTTTAGGCGAACATTTATCGGAATGCCCGGGAGACATCCAGATTGGTATCGGCGAAAGTTTGCTATGCTACAAGCTCCCTGCTATATTGAAAGAATTTCACAAGCAAGCGCCGAAAGCCCGTTTGTTCCTGCGCTCTATGAATTGTTATGATATTCGGGATGAACTTTTCAGCGGGAGGTTAGATTTAGGCGTGTTCTATGAAGACGTGGGAGGCTTTGGCTCGAATCTTACGGTTAAGCGTTTGGAGGATTATCCGGTCGTTTTGGTAGCATCCCCTAAAATAAAAAACAGGTATCCGGATTTTGTGACACCGGATAGAACGATTCCGGCCCCTCTCATCATCAATGAACCGAATTGCATATTTCGACAGATTTTTGAACAATATCTTCGTGATAAGTCAATCATTCTCGACCATACGATTGAGCTGTGGAGCATTCCGACAATCAAAAATCTTGTTAAAAACGATGTGGGCGTTTCCTTTCTCCCCGAATTTACTGTAAAAGAGGAATTAAATCGTGGTGAATTAGAGAAAATTCCAACTGATATTTCAGGCACAAACATTACTGCCGTTTGCGCACATCACAAAAACAAATGGATCAGCCCACTTATGCAACTGTTTCTAGATTTGTGTGATTCGTTTTCCTGCGGCGCGGGCCGGTAGAGTGCCCTCGGGAGGCTTAACCGGCGATTCTGAATTTGGCCTGTTCTGTAAAGCGCCGAAGTTCAGCAGATTGCAGGTCAAATGAAATATGTTCTAAGCATGGCCGATAAACGAATTATTGCGGTCCCTCAGGAAATCTGTATTCTGCGTCTGCGCGGTTTTACAAGCAAGAGCCTCCTATCGGCTTTGTAAGTCTAGCTTGTAGCTTTTAGAGAAAACGAAAGAAAAATTAAAATTTCGCTTTACACAGCATGCCCTTTTATTGTATAATAGTTTTCGGTAACAAAATAAGCGCCATTAGCTCAGCTGGATAGAGTAGCGCACTACGAATGCGAAGGTCTGGGGTTCGAATCCCTAATGGCGCGCCAGATAAAAAGCAATCTTACGAATGTGAGATTGCTTTTTTATTTGGTGTTCACAGAATTAAAGGGATTCGAACCCGAAAGGGCCGGAGCGTTAAGTTCAGCTGTCCGGCGGACAGCTGAGCAGCGACGGGTCCAAGCCGACTGAAAAAGGAGGCGCCGGCGATATGGGAATGCCTGCGGCACCTTTGCTGGTTGGAGTTATCTTTGGAGCCCGTGGCATGTGGCATCTGGGCTGGGCAGTATGCATCGCCATCGCTGCCCTCAGCCTTGTTGCCTGTGTCCTGCTGCTTGGAAATAAACGGGTGCGCAATTAAGTGGCTTCCGGAGCCAAAGAAAAGGCGGAGTCTGCGGCGATACCGGCCACAAACTCCGCTTTACCCTGCCAAACCGCTATTTTCCGGGAATTCCACTTTCGCAAGGAACGCCGGTCTGGCATTTTCCACAGCCATAGCGCGGCGCATAGGCTTCCTCCGTATAATCCAGAAAGCTTGCACAGGGTTCGTGCGCCTTCCCCGTTTTGAAAGAGATTGCATTTACCGGACATCTTCGTATACAAGCGCCGCAATTGGTACAATAATCATAGAGCCCATCATATTCGCGGGGCACAGGTTCGAATTCCAAATCTGTAATGAGGCTGGCGAACCTGCCGGCGATTCCCGCCTTTGTAATCAGCCCCCGCGAAAGGCCGAAGGTTCCGAGGCCGCAGACAAAGGCAATGTGCCGCTCCGACCAGTTGCTGGTAAACTCGTAATCCGGGAATTCCACGCCCTTTGGTGTTTCACTTTTCCAAAAACGCGGATCCCATGTCGGCACAATCACAGTCCCGCTCATATGCTCAATGGTGTCTTTTAAATAAGCGCATGCTTCCGTCAAAAATGATTGGCCCTCTATTCGCCCATGAAGCCATTCCGGGGCCGGTTCCCGCCCATCTCTCGCATTAGCTAGCTTAACAGCTTCTGTGTAAGGCAGAAAAAAGGAAAGCACTGTTCTGCCCTCCGGCATCCAATCCTTGGGCAGCATAAAATGTTCTCCTATGGCCTCCGGTTTTTTCAACGCTTCAAAGAGAACATCGGATACTGGGGCCGCCCCGATCAGCGGAGCATCATAAATCCGCAGGCCGATCAAATCCTTTGTGATAGCGTTCTCTTCATTTATGTAGTTTCCAGAAGCCTGACAAACAAAGTCCGTCAGCTTCGCTTCCAACACATTTAAATGTTTCATTTTCCAGCCTCCCTGGTTAATCAAAACATACCGTTTAAAAACGGAAGAAATCGGGAATTGCTAATAGTATCAAATTATTCAGATTGGAGAATACCCATGTACGGAATCATCGCCGGTCTATTTGTAATACTGGCAAGCGTCATCGGCTCCCTGGCCGGTCTGATTTTCAAGAAAATCACCCACCGGGCCAACGATATGATCTTGGGCTTTGCCTCCGGCGTTATGCTTACAGCTGCCTTTTTAGGCCTGCTTCCCACGGCCTTTGAACAGTTTCGCCCGATCCCTGTTTTAACCGGCGCCGCCGGCGTCTTTGCGGGGGCATTTTTAATCAGCCTCATCGACCGCTTTGTCCCCCATGTCCACTTTGACGGCGGGCATATGAAGGAAAGCGAAACAAAAGGCCACGGCAGCAGAGTCCTGCTGCTCATCATCGCCATTGCCATCCACAACATCCCCGAAGGGCTTGCCACCGGTATCGTTTTCAGCGATGGCCTCACCGACAGCGCAGTGATGGTGGCCGTATCTATGATCGTGCAGAAAATACCGGAGGGTCTGATTGTAGCTGTTCCGCTTCTGGGGATGGGCATGAAACGACTAAAAGCCTTTAAAATCAGCTTGCTGATCGCCTTTATGATGCTCCCGGGAATCGTGGCCGGAGTCCTGCTGGGAGCCCTGCCAACCCTGCTTTCATCGTTTTTCTACGCATTTACTTTCGGCGCCATCGTCTACGTGGTCAGCGATGAAATCATTCCCGAATCCCACGAACATGGGTATCAGCGGGCCGCCACCTTTTCTCTCATTACCGGAGTCATTGTGGTGGTGCTCATGCAGCATATCTGATCGAGGGCTAAAACTCATACAATCCGGCAAAAACTTCTCCGATTGGATGATTGATCACCAGATCGGCCCGTTCGTCGTACTGGGTTTGGGACTTATTGATTAAGATCAGATGCTTTCCCTGAAAATGCTCCACCAGCCCCGCAGCCGGATAAACCACCAGGGAAGTGCCGCCCACAATGAGCGTTTCTGCCTGCTTAATGGCTGCAATGGCCTGATCCAGCGCATCGCTTCCCACTTCTTCCTGATACAGGACAATGTCCGGCTTTACAATGCCGCCGCAGGCCTGGCACAGAGGCACGCCGTCCGCTTCCAGCACGTATTCCATGCTGTGGGACAAGCCGCATTTCATACAGTAGTTTCTCAGAACGGAACCGTGGAGCTCGATTACGTTTTTGCTGCCGGCCGCCTGATGGAGGCCGTCGATATTCTGGGTAATGACCGCCTTGACCTTTCCCTGCCGCTCCAGCCTCGCCAGCGCCCGATGAGCCTCATTGGGCTTGGCTTCCGGATAGAGTAGGTTTTTTCTGTAATACTCGAAAAACACCTCCGGTTTTCTGTCAAAGAAGGGACGGCAAATAATCTCTTCCGAAGGGCGGCCGTATTCGGTCCAGGCTTTATAAATCCCCTCATCTGAGCGGAAATCAGGAATTCCGCTTTCTGTGGAAACGCCGGCGCCGCCGAAAAACACGATGTTTTCGCTCTCTTCGACGATTTTTACAAACTCTTTGTTTCTCATGATGTTCACCTCGCATGCGCATCGCGCACTAACTTTGTTTTCTCTATTGGGTCATTATACCACTAATCCTTCGAGAAGCAAAACTGCCCCCAGGTTTCCCCAGAGGCAGCTTTCCATTTTCTTTTACTTTACTTTAACCTTCTTCACAGCGCTGTATGCACCGTAAAGTTTCTGGCTTCCGGCTTTCTTGTAAGCTCGGACTTTCACATAATAGGTCTTCTTGGACTTGAGCTTTTTGATGGCTCTCTTTGTTGTTTTATTCTTGCTGATGGTAACGTTTTTCTTACCCTTTTTAAAATTCTTTTTCTGGGCATATGTAATTTGATAGCCGCTGGCTTTGGTGTCTTTCTTCCAGCTGACGGTCATACTCTTTTTTCCTGCTTTGGCTTTGATACCGGCAACCTTTTTCGGTGTAACGGTGATGTTAACAGTTTTGCTTCCTCCTCCATAGAGGTCTGTGGCAGCAGCGGTGATTGTAATCGTTGCTTTTCCTGTGCCTTTGATAGTCACTACGCCGCTGGCGCTGACTGCCGCAACTTTTGTGTTGCTGGAACTGAAGGTCAGAGCGCCGCCATTCGAAGAGCTTGCGCCCAGGCTAAAGGCTTTGCTGCCGTATGCTTTTGTAAACGAGCTTGCTCCGCTGATGCTCTGGGCCGGTTTTGAGCCGATATTGATATAGCGGAAACCATTGGCTGCTGCATAGTTTGCGGCGGCAGAGGTTGGGGAGTAGCCGTAGATGATGAAGTTTGGGATCTTAGAGTAAATTTCTTTTCCCGATGAATTTTCAAACTTATCATAACCTACAGCGTAAGCGCCAATGCTGGTTACTGTGTTTGGAATCGTAATGCTGTTCAAATCCTCTCCAACTAACAGATCCGACTTCATTGAAGTAACCGTATATGTTCCCGGATTATATACATCGTCCTTCGATGCCGTTACCGATGATGGAATTGTCAAAGTTTTGACTGCATCGTCATAAGCATAAACGCTGCTAACTTTTGCCGTTTTGCTTTTTGTAAACAGAGTGAATTGACAATCAACTGAACCTTTATCTATCCAAAGCAGCTCACTTCCTGCTCTCAAATAGTAAGAAGGACTCCAGCGCGTATCACCGTCTTTTTCTACATACGCATAAATCCATAGAGCGCTCTCGCTTTCTGCTAATCCTGTTACTCCTATCTTGTTCCCGTTTTTATCAATCCTAACTACGCCTGTAATTGGATTATCGTCGATATCTTCCACAGCTACATTGTAATCAGATGGAATTACACTGTTTTCCGGTATTGTTTTTAAGTACAAATTCAGTGTGTTATTAACACCAACAAAACCTTCTTGATTGTCAGCTCCGTCCACAAGATACCAATCGTAAGCATCACCAACATAAATTGTCAGCACCTTCGTATAATCGTCAATTTCATTAAAGGCCCGAACTTGTACAATTCCGCTTTGTTTTCCAGTAGCAGTCACGCCATTGCTATTTGTTTCACTCAACGAAAGAATCTGATCTCCATTATCATCATCATTTGTCACTTCCCAAGTCCAATCTGTCTGGTTAATTGTTGTTTCGTCATCCGATCCAACTTTTAACTTCATTGTGTTGTTTCCCGATGAAGTACCAAGTGTTGTATACAATGATTCGTACTCATCAACATAGGGGTTGTTGTCAAAGGAACCCCCTTCGGCGGATTTAACGACATAGCCAGAGCTTTCATTATATCCGCAATAAACCCTCAGCGCAGCCAGAATATTCCCCTCGTCATCTGTAACCGTTATACTTGCATAACCTCTGGAAACAGCATTTATTATCCCATCGGATGTTATTGTGATCGTTTCAGTATCAGCAGAATTCCAAGACCACCCACTTGGCAAAGTGGTTATTGGGCTGCTCATTTCAAATAAATACAACTGCACGCTATCGTTTAGGTCCATATATAAATCGTCAATATCTCCCTCTCCCGCTGAGTTGTTTGTAATATAAAACCCGCTTCCTTCCGACCGCGGCGTTGCCTTAACTTTATTCTCTTTACCGTATGCCAGCATCGGAACGGCAAACACCGTCATCAGCATCATCAATGCAATAACTAAACTAATTCGTTTTTTGACTTTCAAAATATGTCCTCCTCTTAATAAGTGCATAGCGCCAATACCCGTTTTTATCACAAGTCGTTCGCCTCTTAGAGCTATAAGACGGCGATCTTCTCTATGATTTTTATTACTGATATTTAAAATATATATTCGATTTTATTATATATATTTATACTGCACGCTGTCAAGGAATATAGATACAGAGAATTTACACAATTTTTGCTTCCATATATTACAATAATATGCATAGGGAGGACACTGTCATGTATGAAAAATTCTTTGCCAACAGATTAACGGAGCTGCGCCTTCAAAAGGGTGTGTCTGCCCGTGATATGAGCCTGTCAATCGGCCAGAGTGCTTCCTATATCAACCGCATTGAGAATAAGCAGATGCTTCCTTCCATGACGGTGTTTTTCTATATCTGTGAATACTTCGATATCACGCCCAGAGATTTTTTCGATAGCAGTCAGTTTACTGACATAAAGATCCTCCAGCTGATGAATGATTTGAGGGAGATCGATCCCGATCAGTTCAATCACATTGCGGCAATTGTCAAAGGTTTGAAAAAATAGTTCGCCTTTTGTACAGCATCACCCTCTGGAAAACTTCAATGCATCTTTAACAAGGACCAATTGGTCCTTTTGTTACTTAACGAATCAATGGCAGCACCTTTAAAAGCTCTCTTTTGTTGCTCCTGGGTGAAAAAAAGTATCAAGTTAAAGGCGGATTTGCTTAAATACCGACAGCTTCGTATAAATAGAAAACCGCCTCCGGGATTTTCTTCGGAGACAGCTTTTTATCATGTTTTCTTATTTCACTTTGACCTTTTTCGCACCACTGTATGCGCCGTAAAGTTTCTGACTCCCGGCTTTTTTATATGCCCGTACTTTTACATAATAAGTCTTCTTAGCCTTCAACTTTTTGATGGTTTTCTTCGTTGTCTTGTTTTTGCTGATGATCACGTTCTTTTTGCCTTTTTTGAACTTTTTGTTCTGGGCGTAGGTGATCTGGTAGCCGCTGGCTTTAGTGTCTTTTTTCCAGCTGACGGTCATGCGCTTTTTACCGGCTTTGGCTTTCAGGCCCGCTGCCTTTTTCGGGTTGATGGTGATGGTAACCGTCTTGGACGCTGCGTTATAGTTAGCTGTGGCAGCGGCGGTAATGGTGATCTGAGCTTTTCCGGTGTTTTTGATCGTCACTTTTCCGGTGCTGGAAACAGTGGCGATTTTGGGGTTGCTGGACTGGTAGGACAGCTGGCTTTTTGCGCCGGCGTTCAGAGAAAACGGTTTGTTTCCATAGGTCTTGGTATATGATCCTGCCGTTACAACCTGGTTGGCTTTCTGAATTATGTATTCTTTTGCCATTGTGCCATGGTAAATCCCAATGCCTGTTATGATTACTTTTGCCCTGCCTGCATTAACATTGTTCCTGTATGAAACCGTATAATCGGTTCCCTGCTTTAATCCCTTTACACGAACAGCCGGCTGAATGGCTTTGCCGTCATAAGTATAGCTTCCGTCCGCGCCAATCAGGTCAAAGTTGGCAATATTAAAGTTATCTTCTGGTAATTCCCAAAGATACGTCGCTCCGTAATAAAGGTTGTTTTCTACGTTATATTCCTCACTACCAGTCTCTACTTTGATCATGGAATATGCACTTTGCTCCGCGTTAAACTCCATGCTGGATATTGGATAAGTCAGCTCTACTGTTGTCGTCTCTCCCGGTGAAAGCACGTCAAATGATTCTGACTGTATCCTTCTTTTGCCTTCTGCATCACCATAAAGATTTACGGTTCCTCCGGATGCTACCCTCCCGCAGTTTTTAACAGTTGCTGCAAATTTTACGGAGTTGTCCATAACTTCTTTTTCCACTGTCACATCGAAATCGGATAATTGAATTTCTTCTTCCTGCACCGAGGCCAATAAATCAACCTGCCCAGGAGCAGTTGCTTCGATATTTAGAGTTGCTTTTTGGTCTATGTTATTAAGATCAATACTTTCATCCAAATACACGGTTTCGCCTGGCAATATCGTACGAAGAATTTCTTCATTAAGCAATGTTTCATTGCCATTTCTTACTATGAGATTCAGCTTCGTAATCGTTTCCTCACTGTCGTTGGTAACTGAACAGGAAATTGGCTGCAAGTCATCCTCCATTTCACTTTCATTGATAATCACATCGTTTAGTACAGCTTTTGGTTTGTTCGCTGTTTCAATAAAAAACATTGAAGTTTTCTCTGGGTTCTCATTATCGGTAGCATTGAGGACAATATCCCAACTCCCATCGGTGTTCATTACCGCAGTAATATAATTACCGATTATATTTTCATCTCTGTATAGCTCCACTGGTTCACTGTATCCACTTTCTGTTTTCACTGAAGAGTAGATACTGCACCCTTCTTCACTATTAGCCATCCAAATCATTGCAGTTTTTTCACCTTGTTTGAACATTTCTGCATTTGCGCTAATCATTTGTGATTCTCCTGCTATGAGTTCCGAAGTTGCTTGATCGGCAAGGTTATATTGTTTCAAAGTTCCTTCTTGGTTGTAGGAAATCGTTCCGTCCTTACATTTCAGCCCTGAGATTACGGCCTCCCCCTGCTGAGCAATTGGTACTACTGTGCCCGATTCTGCCGTGAACAGAGACGGGGTGTTTCCCGCAAGGCTTCCAATATACGCTGCTATGTATTTTCTATCATGCCAAATCCCGTCCAGCTCAGAGATATAGCATTCTGTGGTTCCCACGATTTCCGGTGAGCTCCATTCTGCGCCGTTCAGCTTCGAAAGGTAAATGGTCTTTGTTCCATCCAGTCCAATCAAATCATTTTCAGGGTTGCTTACCCACATTACTGCTGGAACATCTGCATCTTTTACTAATACAGGCATTAGGTCTGCTTTTTCGTCATTGGTTATATACTGCGCTTGTGCAAAAGATTTGCTTGATGGATTATATTTTGTCCAGCAAAGCTCGCTTGTCTGCGCCGCTTGCTCGCTTAAACGATTGGCGTCGCTTCCTTTTAAAACCTCCTTGCATTTTTGCCAAACTACATACAGCTCATTATCAATCACTTCCATATCCGAGAAAGTATCGAGGGTGCCATTATCCCACAAATTCTTTGGTTGACTCCAAGTATTTCCGTCATAAACAGAGTACATGACCTTGACGCTATTAGCTGTTTCTCTATCCGGATCATTGGACTGGAATACCATAACCGTATCATCTCCCACCTTCTTCATCTTTGGTATCGTATTTGGCAGGATGTAGCTCTGAAGTTCCCAGGAAGAAATTCCTGATTCTGCTGCCCGCATGACTGCTATTTTACTATTTTTTCGTACTCGCGGCATGGATCCATTCCAGACAGATGTCTTATCCTGATAAGTTCGATCGGTGAGTGCCAGCTCCTGATTCTCCCCTGCATTGGCCAAGCTATATTGTTTCTTTTTCGTTTTATTCCAAAGAGGATATGTTTTTTTGGCCAACGTATATTCCCAATCAAAAACAAAGATAAGCTTTGCTGTAGCCGCAATTCCTGCAGTAAAATCTCCTTTCGATGCGGGTATCAATCGAATATCTATATCCGCAGAGCCTTTAACTCCTACAGTAGCCGCACCGCTTATACCAGCACCTGCTCCCGCAGAAATCCCTGGCGTGACCTTAACAGTACCGGTTAAAGAAAGTTTTGGATTCTCTAAATCTTTTCGCATTCCACCTTTTACAGCAGCTTTCAGATTTCCGCCTAGTTCCACATAAATGGGCACTGGGCCAATCAGCCATTGGTTCGTAGTTTTTGCATTCCATTGACAATCCAGCAAAACGCCGCCGCTCTCTGTAAGAATGCGCCCGTTTTCATCACAAATAGCTTCGTAATAACCTGCGGCTTTCATGGCTGGTTTGGCTTTAAATTTGGAGGTTATTGTGAAAAATCCTGACGGGGCGTTCCACTTATTCATAAAAGTACGCAGTGACGCTGTGCTATTAACGTTTTTCTTTGCGTCGTTAATATCTTTTTTCAAATTCTCCCATGCTTTATCTGAACTAAAAGCCAAATTTTCATTTAAGCCAATTGACATTTTGTATTTATATGTACCGTCTTTCATGGTTTCCTTTTTAATCTTTGTATTCACAGCTTTGAAGTTCAAATTATAGCTCTCTGGAAAAACTTTTGTGATCGGCTGGTTACCTGCGCTTCCGCCCATATTCTCGAAAAGCTGCATTTTACCTAAACTCTGCGATAAGTCAAATTTAACATCTTCTACTGGTTTATATGAGGGTTTTGTTCCGGTACTGCCAATTGCTATAAATGGGATATCATTCTCTTGTGCGTAGGATTCGGCATAGGAATTTGAATAGCCGTAAATGGTTATATCGTTACATCCAAAAAATGCATGGTATGCGATACTTGTCACACTATTCGGAATAGCTATGCTTGTTAATGAATCACATCCCCAAAATGCATCAGATTCAATGTTAGTTACGCTATTTGGAATTGTTATTGTTGTTAAACTCATACAGTCAGAAAATGAAGCAACTCCAATACTTACTACACTGTCTGGAATTGTATATCTTGTCCTACTGTTACCTATAGGATACTGTATTAAATTTGTCTTTGATTTGTTAAATAGCACTCCGTTTAAAGCTGTATATTTAGAGTTATCCTTGTCTACATCGATACTAGCTAATCCATCACACCACGCAAAGGCCTCGTCCCCAATGCTTGTTACACCATTGGGAATAGTTATACTTGTTAATGAATCACATCCCCAAAACGCTTCATATTCAATACTTATCACGCTGCTTGGAATGTTTATATTTATTAATTTATAACACGCTTTAAATGCGCTGTTTCCTATATTTGTTACACCATCTGGAATTGTATAGTTTGTTCTATTGTTACCTATAGGATATTGCACTAAATTTGTTTTTAATTTATTAAATAGCACTCCGTCTAAAGATGTATATTTAGAGTTATCTTTATCTACATTAATACTAATTAATCCATCACACTCGGAAAATGCCCCGTCTCCAATGCTTGTCACACTATTTGGAATCGTTATACTGGTTAGGCCACAGCCACTAAATGCATTGTCTCCTATAGCTTTCACTTCTACACTTCTTATTGCTTTTGGAATTATTACTTTTGTTACTTCCACATCGCAATCCGTAATCGTCCCCGTCGTTTCATCAAAGTAGATATTCCCGCCAGTCACGCCTTCACTAACAGCAATACCCTTACTACTTGCCGCTTGTGCAGTCGCTTTGCTCGCTTTTGAAGGTTCCGGTTTCTCTTCTTTTGCCTTAGTAGGTTCGACTGACGTTACTGTTTTTGTTTGCACGTCTTTTGCTTCTGATTGCTTCTCAGCCGCAGCCCCAATCGCCGGATTGGCTAATATTGTTGCAAACATCATCACTGAAGTCATCAAACTTATCCATTTCTTTTTCATAATACCGCTCCTTATTTAACCGACATAAATTATATGTTTTCAACCCTAATTTTTTTATGTTGCTGTATGCTTAGCACAACTTTCACGATCAGCGATTTATACACTCACCCTCACTGTCCTCCGTTACAACAATCCGTAACCTTTAACCCTCAAAATGTAACACTTGGAACCAAACAAAAAAGAGTACCCTAAGGCACCCCGTTTCCCCCATTATAATCGCTCACTTTGATCGAGCATCATTTTTTAATTCATATAAATTTAGTATATACAATCTATCATATTATATATATATAATGCCTGTTGTCAACAATTATTACGCCGCGTCACTGCCAGGTCTGGAAATGGGTCTGGAAAAGGTCCCAAAAAGCATGCTTCCAATTTTCCAGCGTTCATGTCCCGGACGTCCTATGTCTTCCACTCCCTCACCCTGATGCAGGCTCATCAAAAATCAAAATCCGATTCCAACTTTACTTCCTATCAAAAAATAAAAAAATCAGGCACAGCCACGACCCAAACCGATCAGCTATGCCTAATACATTAGTCAACAAACATATCAATTTATCCGCCTTGTTATCCTGTGCCTTAACCTTACTTACAAAATCGAATATCCCAGGCGCAATCGCCTGAATTTTCATTTATTTTCTCAATTTATATTCGAAATCACCAAAAACAGAGTGCTGGTCCATATAAAAACAAAGCATTTTCCGTCGCCAATCGCTTGAAAAGAACCGATTTGCGGTCAATTCGGAAGTATAATCAAGAAAGTTTGCACTAACTTTACAAAACTAATTTTCAATTAGTTCCATTTAAATTAATTTTTTACCATCTTTTCCTCTAGAATCCAAAATTTATATGGACATTGCCTCCAAATCAACCCATTTCGAATATAAATAGGAATATTTTACATATATCCCCGGCAATTACAGAACTGAGCCGCGCCGCTTCAGCAACCGCCCCTTTCCACGGTAATACAAAATGCAATAGCCCGGCCCAGCTCCAAATATCATCAAACAATCCGCCTTTTCACCGCACCAGTGTCCTTTTCCCATCAACCCGAATGCACCGAATGCCATTCCTTGCCTATGCTTCCTCAGTCTCCCGATGGAATTCTGGCTGCAATCTGCCCTGTAAAGTCGGCAAAATTCATGGTCTGCAGAACGACTTTTCCCGGGCCGGTTAGTTTTGTAAGAAAGAGGCCCTCTCCTCCGAAGAGGATATTGCCCATGCCTTTTACCGTTTCCACCTCGTAGTTCACAGTCGGCGCAAAGGCCACCACATTACCGGTGTCCACTTTCAGCATTTCCCCCGGCGCCAGCTCTTTCACTACAGCATCTCCGTCAATTTCAAGGAACGCCTTGCCGCTTCCGGTCAGCCTCTGTAGAATAAACCCTTCCCCGCCAAAAAAGCCGGAAGAAAATCGCTTCGTGAACACGGTTTCCAGCTCCACGGAATTTTCTGCGCACAAGAATGCGCCTTTCTGTATAATCAGCCCATTGGCGCCTCTGACATCCACATCGAGGATACTCCCTGGAACCGTTGAGGCAAAAGCAATCACCGCATTGTCGCAGACGGCTTCATAGTGGGCGATAAACATGGACTCTCCGGCGAGCATCCTGCCAAGCCCTTTCAGCACGCCTCCGCGGGTGTTTGTGGACATGGCGATCCCGTCGCTCTGCCAGGCCATCCCGCCGGACTGGGTAAAAATAACTTCTCCTCTGTTCAACTGCATTTCCACCGCAGGAACAGTTTTGCCTACCATCTGATAATTCATTTTCTCCTCCTTTATAATTCCTTTTTTGTCAAACGCCCTTTCTCTATCACCTTTGTCTTAAAATCTTCGGCACCGCTGCTGCCATCATTTACGACTCTGGTTATGGTAAAGGCTCCCGTATCTGGATTCAAATCAAAAAGATCTTCGCTGATTTCCACGTTCCAAAGCGCCTTAATCTTTTCCTTTTGCTCTTTTTTCAGCTTTCCCACCAGCCCGTTTCCCTCCCCAATCGCTTCTTTCGCATATTTTTCTGGAAACATTGCTTCAATAGAAGGCCCATATCGGTCGCCGTCTTCCGGAAATTTCACGTTTATTAATTTTACGGATTCTCCGCTGATCTCCGTTACCAAGGTCAACGGCATGGAGCTGCCTGATAGCTCATAAGCAGCATCCTTGTACTTCACAAAGTCTCCCGACAGATCCCAGACATAGATTTCTGTATACCCCTCTTTCTCGCGGGCGCCGTAGACTTTCAGCGAGTCAAAAGTTTGAACGTCCAGATATTCCGCCTCATCTTGATCGTAAGGCTCTCTCGCAGTAAGCTGCTCGGTCACACTTTTTATCTGCTGATCGCTCAGCTGGACATCTGCCGGATCCCGGCCGCAGCCGATCAGAGATACAGCAAAAATTAAAACCATTGATAACACACAAATACACTTTTTCATTCCTTATCCTCTCTTTCTGATTACGCCTGACAATTCCCCCATTTTTCCCGAAAACGCCGGCGCAGGCACTTTCTTTAATAAATCTATTATATGTTACCGCCCTGCAAAAGACAATGCGTTCCTTTCATGACCAAATGGCGCTCTTGATATGTTTGCCCGGCAAACCACTTGACACGGGGTCATTTCCGTGATAATTTATTATACATACCAAACGTATGTATGGAAAGGACCATTGATATGTCGAGGAACAAATATCCGGAGGTCACGGTTAACCGGATTCTGGATTCTGCTACAAAGCTGTTTTTACAAAAGGGCTACGAAAAGACGACCATCCAGGATATTGTGAATGATCTGGGGGATTTGAGCAAAGGCGCTATCTACCATCATTTCTCATCAAAGGAAGACATTATTCAGGCGGTCGGCGAGCGGATGTATGCGAACGTGGACTTTGCGTCTATGTTCAAGGGCCGTGAGGATCAACTGACCGGGCTGGAAAAACTGAAGGAAATCTGCCTGGCTTGTATGACCAGCGTCCAGCAGCATCAACTGATGGAAGCAGTGCCTGACTATTATCACAATCCAAAGTTTCTCGCGCAGGAAGTGTTCGAGTCTGTGAAACATTCGCCTCAGATGCTGCTGCCCTACATCGAGGAAGGCGTGGAGGATGGATCGATCACCGTATCCCAGCCCAAAGAGGCCGCGGAAGTGTTTTTGCTGCTTATCAACATCTGGATCAATCCGCTGGTCTTTCATGAAACCCGGGCTGCCTTCACGGAGAAAGTTCGCTTTTTAAAGACGCTCCTGGACCAGATCGGCCTGCCGGTTATGGACGAAAAGGTCATGGCTGCCGCATTGTCCTATGGGGAATGCTTAGACGATTAGTGTCCGTTTTCACTTGTTATCGCTTCCTACGGGAAGCAATTTATTGGGATTGAACATACCAACCGTATGTATGAAAGGAGATTTTTATGAAACTGCTAAATCGAAATTTTACACTGATATTAATCGGACAAATCATTTCGCTCTTTGGAAATGCCACGCTGCGGTTCGCGCTGCCCCTTTATCTGCTGGACCGAACAGGGTCGTCATCCCTGTTCGGCATCGTTCTGGCCTGTTCCTTTATTCCTATGGTGATACTCTCGCCTATAGGCGGCCTTCTTGCGGACCGGGTCAACAAGCGGAATATTATGGTTTTTTTAGACTTTCTAACCGCCTTTTTAACCGGCCTTTTCCTCCTGCTCAACGGTTCCTTATCACCTCAGGCGCTGGTCCTCATCGTAATGATGCTGCTTTCGGGAATTCAATCTCTGTATCAGCCTTCTGTTCAGGCCAGCATTCCTTTCCTGCAGGAGAAAGGAAACCTGATGACAGCCAACGCTATCATCAATCAGGTGTCGGCCCTGGCAAACCTCATCGGTCCGGTTTTGGGCGGTATTGTTTATGAAGCCTTCGGCGTAACCCAGGTGGTTCTCATCAGCGGAATCTGCTTTCTCTTGTCTGCTGTCATGGAGCTGTTCATCCGCATTCCTGTAAACAAGCTTCCTGAGAACGGCAGTATTCTCTCCATTGTAAAAGGGGATTTTGCTGAAAGCATTCACTACATTCACAGAGAAAAACCGGTCATCCAAAAAGTCATCATCATTGTAGCCTTGTTCAATCTGGTACTGACCTCCATGGTGATCGTGGGCATTCCGGTCATCATCAAAATACATTTGGCATTGTCCGGCCAGCTGTACGGCTACGCGCAGGGAATATCCGCTGCCGGCGGCCTGGCGGGCGGTATCCTCGTGGGCGTTCTGGCAAACCGGCTGCGGGCCGAAAAAGTATGGAAGCTGCTCCTGGCTGCCGCAGCAACCCTGCTGCCCATGGCGCTCTGCCTGCTCTTTGATGCGCCTCCCATGGTTTCCTATCTGGTCATCGTCTGCTGTTACTTCCTGATGATGGTGCTCGCCACCATGTTCAGCGTTCAGATGCTTTCTTTCGTGCAGAGCGAGGTGCCGGGAAGCCTGATCGGAAAAGTGATTTCCTTTGTTATGGCCATGTCCATGTGCTCCCAGCCTTTGGGCCAGGCCCTCTACGGTCTGCTCTTTGACTGGGCGGCGCCCCAATGGATCATTCTCGGGAGCATGGCCGCCGCGGCTGTCATTGTCATCGCGTCCAGAAAAGCTTTCAGCCATATCAACAATACCGCTGAGGAAAATCTGGGGTAAAGCTGGCAAAATTTCTCGAAAACTTTTGAAAAAAACTATTGAAAGAGCTGCCCGTTCCGTTGTATAATATTGATCGTATCAGATGCTACTGTGGCTCAGGGGTAGAGCAGCTCACTCGTAATGAGCAGGTCGTCGGTTCAAATCCGACCAGTAGCTCCAAAGATAAATCCCCTCAAATCCATTGTTTTCAACAGGTTTGAGGGGATTTTTTCTTGTTTTTCCGCACTTTAAAAATTCCAATTATTAGGCAATTCATTCCAAAGAAAGGAGCCCCTCATGGCGCAGACAGCAAAAACAACTCCCCAGGTTCACAACATCGAGCCCGTATACGACGCCCATTCCAAAATTCTGATTTTGGGCAGCTTTCCCTCGGTCAAATCCAGGGAAGCCCAGTTTTTTTACGGCCACCCGCAGAATCGTTTCTGGAAGGTGCTGGCCCAGGTGTTAGGTCATCCGGTGCCCCAGACCATTGACGAGAAAAAAGCCTTCCTGCTTGAGAATAACATCGCTGTATGGGACGTAATCGCTTCTTGTGAAATCGCAGGCTCCAGCGACAGCACCATCCGCAATGTGGTGCAAAACGACCTGTCCAGAATTTTAGATGCAGCACCTGTTGCACAGATTTTTTGCAACGGAGCCAAATCCCATAAACTTTATGAAACATACTGCCAGCCGCACACTGGCAGGCCGGCGGTCAAACTGCCTTCCACCAGCCCGGCCAACGCCGCCTGGACCTTAGACAAACTAGCAGACCACTGGCAGGCCATCCGCTCATTTCTTTAAAAAATCCTCAATCAGATCGGCAACCTGAGTACTTTCCAGAACATAGCTGGTATGGGTTTCTCCCTGGAGAATCTCCAGGCGGCTGCCGGGTATGTTTTCGGCAATGAATCGGGTATGGGATTCCTTGATCATATCATCGCTTCCGGCTGTCACCAGCACAGGGATGCGGATCCGATTCAAATCCTCCACAGTCAAATGGGGCTGGGTTAACTCCATTTTCAAAAGTCCATCTCCGGTGGCGGAATAGCTTCTCTCCATGGCCGCCCGGTCCTCATCTACAATACCACTGGGATCCGCATTGGCGCCGCTGACCATGAGCTTTGACAGCAAAACCGGATGCTGAGACGCCAGGATCAAACCGACGATCCCGCCATCGCTGAACCCGTACAGAGCCGGATGGTCCAGCTGCAATTCGTTTATAAAAGCCGCCGCATCATCCGCCATATCTTGATAATTGTATTCGCCCACAGCGCTGCTTTTCCCCTGCCCCCGGCTGTCTATGGCATATACGGTAAACGTTTCGCTGAGCCTGTCGATCACATGATCAAAGCTGCGGCCGCTTCCGCCGCCTCCATGGAGCAGGATCAAAGGCTCGCCCTCTCCCTGCCGGACATAGGCCAAACTGACCCCGTTCACATCGATGTATTGTTCTTCCCGGCCCGCGGCGCATCCGACCATTGTGACCAGCAGGATCACCACAAGCACCAATCCTTTCATTTTCATTCTTCCTTCACCTCATCTTTTCATTATAGCAAATTTTCATTGCGAAAGAAGGCTTTCTGGTATATGATTTTCATAACAAAGAAACAGGGAGGTTATCAATGAGTAAATTACTGATTGTTGTCGATATGCAAAAAGACTTTATCGACGGAGCGCTGGGAACCCCGGAAGCCGAAAAAATTGTCGAACCGGTCAACAAGAAAATTAAAGAATACGATGCCAGAGGCGATCTGGTCATCTTTACCGCCGATACCCACGGCGAAGATTATTTGCAGACCCAGGAAGGCCGAAACCTGCCGGTCCCCCACTGCATCAAGGGAAGCGATGGCTGGGAAATCTGCGCCAGCCTCTTTCGCCCGCAGGATGCACCTGTGATTGAAAAAGAAACCTTTGGCTCAAAAGATCTGGGAATCATGATGATGGAATTGGAACGGGCGGGAAACGCCCCTGACGAAATCGAGCTGGTGGGACTATGTACCGATATCTGCGTGATTTCCAACGCTCTGATGATTAAGGCATTTCTTCCGGAAATACCTGTAACAGTAGATAGCTCCTGCTGCGCCGGAGTGACCCCCAAAAGCCATGAAAACGCGCTGAAGGCTATGAAAGCCTGTCAGATTAGGATTATTTAGAAAGGAATTAAATTATGAAAAGACGGATTTTGATCGTTTCGTTCATCTTATTGCTTATCCTGTCCACGGCAGGCTGTGGATCCGGTAACAGCGGAGAAGAAAGCAAGACTGCAGGTCCAGGAAAGATGGAAATCGGTCCCAAACCT
Source organism: Hominibacterium faecale (assembly GCF_020734085.1). Lineage (NCBI taxonomy): Bacteria > Bacillati > Bacillota > Clostridia > Peptostreptococcales > Anaerovoracaceae > Hominibacterium > Hominibacterium faecale. The sequence goes on along the minus strand of NZ_JAJAGH010000003.1, from coordinate 14,265 downwards.
TTGACGACTGATGAAGCGGATCTTCTTTCCATGGCCGGACTGGACGGCACGGACGGCACCGGACTGATCGCGTATCAAGTCGATGACTCTCTAACAACGCTCCATGTGAAAATTATGGAATACCGAAGTAAAACAGGCAAATGGGAAGATGTGTCGGGAGACTCCCAATTTGACCAGTTCAATGGCAAGCTTTTAGTGACCTTTGGTGATGAAGGGCGTACGGCGCACATCGCCTCATCCCATAAAGAAGGCGGATCTTTGAGCAGTGAAGTTACCGGCCTTGCAAAACTGTCACCCGACGACGGTCTGGTTGCATCCACGATTGATAAACCTGTGCCAATCAAGCCGGATGAAGAAATCGCCGTTTACATGACGGCCCGAGCCAAAACCGATGCCGATGAAGGCGCGGCTCCGCCTCTTGAGTCTTATCCATCTGCGGACAAGTTTTCCCAATTCGACGTTGTCCGCGCAGTTATCGTATGGTTTTCTGCCGATTAACGTTTGCCCGCAGAAACCATCCAGGTATCAAACTTCGATCCTAGACGGTTTCTGCCATTTTTTCTCTCAAATTTTTGAGAACCTTTTTTTCGATACGCGAGACCTGCACCTGGGAAATCCCCATTTTGCCTGCGATCTGCTGCTGGGTCATATCTTTAAAATACCGCAGCACAATAATCTGTCTTTCCCGATCCGACAGAGTACCGATGATCATTTTCAAATCGATCATATCGATGTTTTTCTCTTCTTCCGAAATATGACTGATCTTTTTCTCCCGATAGCCCTCGGAAATTTCACTGTTGTCCAAACTTTCCACATTGGACAAGGCTTCGCCCGCATCCAAAATCTCCAGAATCTTTTCAACCGGCAGCTCCATTTCCTCTGCAAGATAGCTCAACTTGGGCCAGGTCCCGTTCTTGTTATAATACTCTTCTTTTATTCGCTTTAAATTTCGTATATCCATTTTCAGCTGACGGCTGACTTTAATCTTTCCGTCATCCCGGATATACCGCTTGATTTCCCCCAGGATCATGGGAACGGCATAGGTGGAAAACATAACGTCAAACCCTGTGTCAAATCGGTCGATGGCTTTGAGAAGGCCCATAAATCCGATCTGCAGCAGGTCATCCAGTTCATAACCGGAGCCGGTAAATTTCAATGCTAGATTTTTTACAAGTCCAGTGTTTTGATTTACGATCTGCTCCCGGGCGTCTTCATCACCCTGCTGAGCTCGTTTTATTAGCGCGTATGTATCTTCCTTTTTTACCGGCACATATTTAGATGCCATCGCTCAGGTCAAGCTGCTTGGTCATCGTCACCGTCGTTCCCTCTCCGGCCCGAGACTCTACTTCCAATCTGTCCATAAAGCTTTCCATAACCGTAAAGCCCATTCCAGATCGTTCTTCTGTTCTCCCTGTGGTGAACATGGGCTCTCTTGCCTTGTCCACATCTTCAATTCCAACGCCATGATCGCGCACCACAATCACAACCTTTCCCCCTTCACGAATCTGACACTCCAGTTCCACGGTCCCGCTGGAATCCTCCTTGTATCCGTGTATGATGCTGTTGCTGACTGCTTCCGATACGCCTGTCTTTATTTCCGTCAGTTCCTCGATGGTCGGATCCATGCAGGCCACAAAAGCCGCTGCTGCCGACCTGGCGAAGGCTTCATTCTGCGCCATGGCAGCAAATTCAATCTTCATTCTATTCTCCACTGAGCGTCACCTCCATCTGCAGCTGCTCCTGTCCCTTAATAAGACAGATGGCATCCTCTACGTTTTTTTGCTTGTCCACAACTGTAAAGATTCCCGCCATGTATAGAATCTTTTCGACAAAGTCCGAACAACCGGCCAGGAAAATCCTGCCGCCTTTTTTCGTCACTTTATTGTACCTGCCCAGCACTACGCCGATACCCGAACTATCCATAAACGTTACTTTTGCAAAATCCAGGATCAAGTGGCAGCATTGGAAGGCCTCCATCGTTTCATCTATCTCGTCTCTCACTGCTCCGGCGCTGTGATGATCCAGTTCACCGAACGCCGAAGCAATGAGAATATTGTCGGTCATCTGAAATTTTAAATGCATATAAAAATCCTCCTTTCTCTAACCGCAGCGTACAATTCAATTATAGTACGTGTCCTGCAGCTTGTCCTTAAGAGAAAAGGAGGAAATTCTTCTATTTTTAGCGATTATTCTGGTTTTATGTCGATTGTTTCGCGGGATGCGACCGCATCTGCGATTAACTGCTCTGCGTTCAACTTGCTTTCCGATGCCAGAATCCGTTCCAGCTTTGGTTTGGTCGCCGGATGTTTTGGCAGAAATACGGTGCAGCAATCTTCATAAGGCTGGATGGACGTTTCATAGGTACCGATCTCTCTGGCCTTATCCATGATGTCCACCTTATCCATGGCAATCAGCGGCCGCATAACCGGCATCTGTACGGAAGCATCGGTAACCACCAGCGCTTCTGCGGTCTGGCTGGCTACCTGTCCCAAATTTTCCCCGGTAATCAGCATCCCGCAGCCTGTCTCGCGGGCCACCTGTTCAGCAATTCGCATCATGAATCGTCGTACCAGAATAGTTGTTTCTTCTTCTGGGCAATGTTCAACAATCTGCTCCTGAATTGGCAGCAGATTGATTACATGCATTTTAAAGCGTCCGCAATAAGTGGCGACGATCTTTGCCAAATCTTCCACCTTTTCCTGGGCTCTCTGGCTGGTATAAGGGTAAGAATGAAAGTGAACCGCCTCAATGAGCATTCCCCGCTTGGCCATCATCCAGGTTGCCACCGGGCTGTCGATGCCGCCGGAGAGCAGGCTCATTCCTTTGCCGTTGGTTCCCAGAGGCAGCCCCCCGAAACCAGCAATTTTGTCCTGGTAGATATAAGATTTATCATGTCTCACATCGACGAAAAGCAGACAGTCAGGATCGTGGACATCCACCTTCAGCACTTTACAGCCGATCAGGATTTTGGCGCCGATGATGCGGCCGATCTCCGGGGATTTTACGGGGAAACTCTTGTCCGCCCGTTTAGCGTTGACTTTAAAGGTCTTGATTCCCTTCTCCTCGATCAGTTCCTCCATATATGCCACGGCGGCTTCTCCGATGGCATCCAGGTTGGATTCGGTTTCCACGGCCGGGCTGATGGAAGCTACGCCGAATACCTTGGAAATTTCCTTGATAATGGCGTCCTTATCATACTGCTGATCTGCCCGGACGAAAATAAGACCTTCGTGGCGTTTCACGTCAAAGCGTTCAAACTTTCGTTTAAGAAGCTTGCGGATGCGTTCTGCCAGCATGCGTTCAAAATATGGTTTGTTCATCCCTTTCAGCGCCACTTCTCCGCAGCGCACGATGAAAATGTGTTCCTGATTCATGGTTTCTCCTTATCTATTTTTGTCAGCGTGGCTTACCGGAAGCTGCCCAGTCTGCGAAAACGGCTTACCGCCTTTTTCACTTTGTCCACCACTTGGTCCATTTCCTCGGCCGTATTATACTTGCCAAAGCTGAATCGGATTGCTCCTTCAATTTCCCGGTCGGAAAGGCCCATGGCCTTGAGTACGTGACTCTGTCCTTTTTTATTGGAAGAACATGCGGACCCGGTTGAAACATAAATTTCGTCCTGCTCCAAGGTATGCAAAAGAACTTCCGCCCTGGTTCCCAGGAAGGATATATTCAACACAGAGGGACAGCCGTCGTCCGGGCTGTTGACACGAATATCCTTGATTTCGTCCCGAATGCCTGAAAGCAGCCGGTCTCTGAGCTCTTTAACCGAACCTTCTTCGGACAAAAGCGCGGCGGCTTCGCCCAAGCCTGCGATGGCAGGAACGTTTTCCGTGCCCGACCGCATGCCCGACTCCTGGCCTCCGCCCGCGAAAAAAGCAGGAATATGCACATCTTTTTTGATCCACAACGCGCCGATTCCTTTTGGTCCGTGAATCTTATGGCCGCTGACAGTAACCAAGTCTGCGCATTTTGCTAAAGGGATCTTGCCAAAGGCTTGTACCGCGTCCGTGTGCAAAAAAGCGTTCTGCTTCATTTTTGCAATTTCATCGATGGGCATGATGGCGCCGGTCTCATTATTCACCTGCATGACAGATATGAGTATGGTTTCCTCATTGATGGCCTCTTTCAGCTGATCCAGATCGAGGCGGCAGTCCTGATCCACGCGGATGCGGATCACGTCAAAACCCTGCTGCTCCAGCCGGCCGCATGCCTCCAGCACAGCCGGATGCTCCACCTGGGTGGTGATGATTCGGCTGCCTCTCCTTCTTTGGGCCGAGGCTGCGCCGAAGATGGCCATATTGTCCGCTTCTGTGCCGCAGGACGTAAAATACAGGCTGCCCTCCGGCAGATCCATGGCCCGGGCCAGTTGTTTCCGAGCCTCTTTAACCGCCTTTTCCGCTGTGATCCCCAAATTATATAGCGAAGAAGGGTTTCCAAAATCATCCCGCATATATTGCACCATGACCTCAGTCACTCGATCATGCTGTCTTGTTGTCGCACTGTTATCCAAATAAATCATAGGTTCTCCTTTGTCTGTAACCTATTTATTTTATCCCATTGGTTCCAATGCGTCAACCTTACAGTTCTGGAAACCGCACCTTAATATAATGGACTAACAGTTCTTTAATCTGTTCATCGGTAAAAGGCGTTGTGTCCAGCACAAAATCGTATTCCCGCAAATCCAGCCATTTTTTTCCGGTGAAGGTATTATAATATCTCGCCCTCTCCCGGTCTTCCTTTTCCATCAGCTTTCGACCTTTATCTCCGCGTACTGGTTTGCCCAGAGTTTTTTCCAAACGCTTCATCCGGGGTTCCAGATCAGCTTGCAGGAAGATGCTGACGTGCTTTTCATAGTTGCGGAACAGATAAGGCGCGCATCTGCCGATGATAACGCATGGACCCTCTTCCACCGCCTCCCGCATGATCTTGGTCTGTGTGTCAAAGAGCTGTTTGCTGGTGGGCACATACCATTCATCTGCGATATAGGGCATTTCATACACCGCGGTCTGGGCCAGCGTCGTCCAAACAGTCGTATTCTTTTCATCTACGTATGCCAGATTTTCTTCCGTCATATTCATCACTTCCGCCGCTTTGACCAAAATCTCTTTGTCTATGTATTTAAAACCAAAGTGCTTCGCAATCGCCTTTCCCATGTCTGAGCCGCCGCTTCCCAGCTGCCTGCCTATGGTTATCACATGATGCTTTTCCATTGTTCTGCCTCCTGTTCTTTTCTTTTATTTTAACATAGAATCAGTCGCAAAAGATATCATCGGTGCGTTTTTCTTTTTTCACAAAGAGGATGGCCATAATCAGCGCGATTACACCCAAAGATGCAGCCACGCCGTAAGCAGCATGCATTCCCCGCAGCGTAGCCTCAAGTTCTCCGGCGCTCTGATTCAGTGCCGTCACCATAGCCATAATCGTAATCAGGATAGCCGTTCCGATGGATCCCGCTACCTGCCTAGCCGTATTATTGATGGCGCTGCCGTGGGCGATCATGTTATTGTCCAGGGAGTTGAGTCCCCAAGTGGTAAGGGGCATATTGACCATGGACATGCCGAACATTCTCACCGTATAAATGATGCACAAATGTGAAAAAATCCAGGTTTCATCGATAAACACAAAGAAGAAGGAAAATCCAGTCATAATCGCAAGCCCGGTAATGGCAATTCCCCTCGGCCCGAAACGGTCGAACAGATTCCCGGTAATCGGACTCATGACACCCATAATCACCGCGCCCGGAAGCATAATCAGACCCGATTGAAGGGCGGAAAAATGAAGCACATTCTGCAAGTAGATGGGCGTGATAATCGTACCTGCGATCAAAGAGGCATTGATAATCATAGCAATGATCGTAGAGTAGGCAAAGATTTTAGTCTTTAGAATTCGCAGCTCTAAAAGCGGCGCCTCTGCCCTCATCTGCCGCCTGACAAAGATTGCCAAAAACACGATGCCTACTACCAGTGGAGCCAAAGTCATGGGATGGGCCCATCCGTAGCTTCCTGCAGAGCTGCACCCGTAGAGCAGCCCGCCGAATCCCAATGTTGAATATATGACCGAGCGCTGATCCAGCTTGAGCTTCTTCGTCTCACCTACATTCTTTAGCAGCCCGAATCCGAGAATCACGTCGATGGCTGCCAGAGGCGCAATGATTAAAAAGATGCTGTTCCAGCCCCAGACATCCACGACCCATCCCGACAAAGTAGGACCCACGGCCGGAGCGAAGGCGATGACGATTCCCACGGTTCCCATGGCTGATCCCCGCTTTTCCCTGGGGAAAAGGAGCAGAATAACGGTCTGAATCATGGGCATCAAAACCCCTGCCGCCATTGCCTGTAGAATGCGGGCTACTAAAAGGAGCAAAAAACCTTTCGAAAATCCTGCCAAAGCAGTTCCTGCGGTAAACAGGATCATAGAACTGAGAAAGATTTGTCTGGTTGTGAAGCGGTTGATCAGATAGGCGGTTATGGGGATCATGATACCGTTAACCAGCATAAAAGCCGTGGTCAGCCACTGGCCTTCTACAGCCGTTATGGAAAGATCCCTCATAATGCTGGGCAGGGCCGGAGAGAGGACGGTTTGGTTGAGTACAGCAATGAAGGCTCCCGACAGCATGATGCCAATAATTAACATGTAGCGGTCCGGCTTCCCGTTTGTTACGTTTTTTTCCACCATATTATGATTCCTCGCTTTCTTCTAATTTTTTTAATTGGCTAATCAGCGATTCTGCTTCCTTCAAGTTGAGAATCTTGCCGTTTTTTTCATAATCATCCAGCGTTCCCCTCAGAGAATGAATCAGCCGTTTTTTCTTAAGTACTGGCTGCAGCCATTTTTCCTCATCACTGAAGGCTTTGCGCAGAGCTGCAAGCTGTTCTTTTGTCATCAGCGGTCGCTTGCCCTTCCTTTTCTCCAGGATCGCTTCCAGGCTGTCAACCATAAAGTCGGCAATCTTCCTTTCATCCAGGTCAATCACATCTTCTCCGGCCACGAAGGTGATTTCCTTGATGAGTCCGTTGAGATTCAGAGTCAGCTCTCCTGCCGCTGTTTCGCTCTTTAAAGAGAATGCCTTCTTAATGATGCCGGAGAACTGTTCAAAGATGTCAAATCGGCTCTTATTGACAGCCGGCAGATATTTCTCCCGCTGATCCTGGGTCAAAGAGAAAAGCAACTCATCCATAAACCGGTTGCGTTCTGCAAACCGGTCCATTCGGGCGATAATGCTCTCCCGCAGGATGTTCTTAGGCGAAAGGTCCTTATTTTCTGTGATCTTTTCCACCTTCTGCATCATTTGATCCGTCAGATAAAAGACGACTAAAATTCCCAGACTCTCCTTGGAATTAAAGAATTTATAAAGCGTTGCTTTTGAAACATTGCAGGCTTCGGCAACATCCTGCATGGATGTCTTCGGATAGCCATTCTCCATAAATAGGGTTGCCGCAGCTTCCAGAATATGCTGTTTTTTTAAATCCATGAATGTTTTCCTCCCAAAGAAAAACTCCCCCTTGCTCTGCCTTGCGGACGAGTACCGGCGAGTTTTTTTAAAACTTTATAGTTTTATTATGCGCATTTATTCTGCGTTTGTCAAGAGGTTTCCGAAAAAACAAGCGCTTCCCCCAGCCTTTTCATTGTCAGGGGAAGCGCCTATTCATAAAGCCTGTCGTCCGCTGTGTAACTTGGCAGTAGCGGGCGGAAGGAAATTATTGTTTTTCCAGCTTTCTCCCCAGTAGATAGAAGAGAATGCCGACTATAAAGACGATCATACCGGTCAGAGTTATTACATTGAGCATCAGAGGGAAGTCGCTGAACAAGCCGCTGCCCCATTCATCAAGGTAATACTCTGCTGCGTCTGCTCCTTCATACCACTGGAGGAACCATCTGGCAAGTATGGCATATATGCCAATTCCCATATATAAGTATCCGGCTTTATGCAGATCCAAAGGACCCAGTCTGGTACGCGGGTTGATCGGGTATTGCTCCGGCTCCTTAACGGTCAAGCCGCCAAACTTCCGCTTGCACAGGATATAAAGGATGGGAACAATGAGAATCCATAAAAGTCCTCCCAGGAACCAATCGGTACCGTTGAGCAATGTGGTCAGTACACAGATGATGAGAACGCAGGTGCACATCAGTGCATGCATCGGCGTTCCTCCCGGTATCTTGAAGGGTACCTCTTCTCTGGGAATTTTTCTCCTCAGAATAATCGCCGCAATGACCGTCAGCGCCGATACAATTACCATAAAGAACACATCGATCACTACCAGGAACGAAAAGCTGAAGGGAATTAAAATTGCACTGACAAGAGCAACAATAATCAGTCCCACATAGGGCGATCCTTTCTTCTTCGTCAATCTGGCAAAGAATTGAGGTCCCAGGTGTTCATCAGATAAAATTAGAATGCCCCTGGAGCCTGTAGCCAGGCACACATTGAAAATGGAACACTGACCGATGATCGCCACAACCATAAAGACTGCGCCGAATCCCACTCCAACATTCTCTGTAAGAACAGTCGTATAACCGATACCACCGGACTCTGTCGTCCATTCTTCCCAATTCCCGATGGATGCGATTCCAGCCAATGTGGGCAGTATATAGGTCAGAGAAATCAGCGGAATTACAATCATCAGAGCTTTGGGAATAACCCGGTTGGCGCCTTCAATCTCTCCTGCGAGCAGAGACATCTCATCAAAGCCCGAATACATCCAGATTCCGATGGCAAGCCCTGCGCCGATGCCTTCCAAAACGCCTACGTCATCAGGTACAAAGGGATCCATTGGATTCTGATTCCAGTTCATAAAGCCGACGACAGCTACTACCGCAAAGGCCAAAATTATGATGATGGACATAATCGTGCTGACAACGCCCACTTCTTTTATGCCCAAAACATTGATGATAAAAAATACCACGATCATCAGCAGTTTCAAAAGATATGCCTCTACCTGAGTCAGCTCTACAAAGATCCCCAGGTAGCTGATAGCCAGAACCACATATACGGTATTGCACACCAAGCTCCAGATCACATTGCTAAAGGCCATAATCGCAAACCAGAATTCACCCAGTGCTTCTTTTACCCAGATGAGGGATCCGCCTTCTACCGGCCTGGCAGCACCCATTTCCGCACAGATCATTCCGTATGGATACGCCCAGACAATTGGAATAATCAGCAGTAAAACAATCGTCAGCCCTGGCCCGCATTCCGGCACCATCTCTTCAATACCGTAAGCCCCTGCGCAGCAAATCGCATAGAACATTCCCACAACTGGCAGAACCCCCACTTTGGATTTCACCACATCTTTTACGCCGCTTCTTACCTTCGGCTGATGTTGATCTTTCATAGCAGTGTGCTCCTTTCCTAACTTCTTTGAGGAGCTATTTCAGCTCCGTAACCTTTGTATCGAGGGTAATATCTAATTTTTCCGCGCACTTAAAATAATAATCCACCTGATCAAAGGTCAGCATGTCGGATGATATGAGTCCAGTCTGTGTAAATTTGTCCTCCACAAACATCTTTGTGAAAAGAGCGCCTCCCTGTCCGGTCAGATACATCTCTGACGTGATGCCGGCCCGCTTAAAGGATTCATTTAATCCGGGAGCAAAGACATGGGTTTCCACTTTGATTTTTTTTCCATCCTTTTCACCGATAGCTTCCACCACCATTGCCCCGGAGTCCGTTACAAGGCCCTCTTCAATGATCTCTTTTATCTCGTCTCTGTACTTCGGTGCAGGCGGAATGTGCTTCAAAACCACATTGAACGGGATTACCTGCTGCCCATCGATTTCCTCCGGCACTTTGGATAACAGCCCTGCCCGGTAGATCGGCTCTGCGAAGGTCACGCCTGAGCCGGCGTACTTAAAGTAAATATTCTTTGCCCCTTTAAAAAATTCTTTTGCGTTCAGTCCCATATGTACCGGTTCATCGTGGTCGTGCTCCACAAAACGGATTTCTTTGCCCACATAGTCATATGTTCGATAAATCGGCCGTCCGAAAGGCTCTGTTTGTATCATCTCGCCGTTTTCAAAAGCATTGGGGATACCGCCCATATCGCTTAAGGCCGTCACCGGGGACCACCAGAATGGTAAAAACCGCTTTGCCTCAACTCCTTCATAGACAATATTATAAATGGTATCACAGGTATCCAGGTATTGCATGGTACGTCTGGCAGCAGCACAGATTAGGCCAGGGGCCGATCCTGTGGCGATGACTGCCGTCTTTCCGATTTCTTTAAAGCGTTTTCCATATTCGTCGTACATGATCTTAATTCCTTCCACCCAGTCCTTATGGATGGATTCGGTAGCTGCAAAATCCTGATAATTTGTCTTAACAGCCAGAGCTGCTTCCAGCACGTTTTTACCAAACTGGAGCGGCAGTCCGTTCACGATCAGGTCTACGCCCTCGGCGGCAGCTTTGATGCTCTCGATGTCAGAAGCATCCACTTTCATACCTTTTCCTTTTTTCAGGATACCCACCAGTTCACTTACCGCTTTCTCATCGTAGTCGGCACAGATGATTTCACTTACATTGGGTTCTTCATCCATGCGCTGTGCCACAGTTGATCCTTGTGCTCCGACACCTAAAATTAAAATCTTTTTCATAATATTCACCTCATTTGTCTTTCTTTCCTTCTCTATCTTTTATTCTAGCCGTTAAAGAAATAACAAATATACGTTCCTTGCCATAAAAGCACATAATTTTCAGAAAATTATAATTATTACGCTTGCAAGTTTTGAGGTTTTTTTTCGCAAGATCTGTTGTTTTTGCTTTGAAGATTTTGAATATTTATGTTAAGCTTACCAGGAAAGGAAGGTCCTTCCTATGTTACCGGAGCAAATCAATTATGAAAAAAATCTGCCCTTTGCCATTGGTTTTTCCAATGTGGCAAAGGAGCCGCCCCACTATCACAGAGAAATGGAGATGGCTCTCATTCTCAGGGGCACGGCCAGTTACCGGATCCATCACCAGAAGTATCAGCTGTCAGCCGGCGATGTGATTATCGTCGATACGGAGGATCTTCACCGGATCGACCAATCGTCAGAGGATGTTCTCATGCTGACTATGTACGTGGATCTGGAGTTTTTCAATGATCTTTATCCCAACATTGACTTTATGATCTTTGCCTGTGAAGAATGCGCCAGAGAATCGACCTCCCGCCACCAGCAGCTGCAGAACAAAGTAGCTTTTCTCCGGCACCATCTGGCGGAAATCATGACGCTGACCGCCTCCAGGGAGGATAATAGCCAGCTGCTCATGGAAAAAATTCACCAGTTCATCTTCTTGATGGTCAATCAGTTCCAGGGTTTTTTCATTGAGGATAATCAGTTTAAAACCAGCCATAACGAGGTGAACTCCATCGATCTGGACCGGCTGTACCGAATCATTAAATATATCTATCTCAACTACGACCAAAAGATTACCTTGGATGACTTGGCCGAATTGGAGCATCTGAGCCCCTACTACGTTTCCCATCTGATCAAGGAAACATCCGGCCTGAGCTTTCAGAATTTCCTCAATTATGTACGGGTGGAATACGCAGAAAAATTTCTCGCCGAAAACAAGCTGACTCTGACGCAGATCAGCGAATTCTGCGGTTTTTCTTCCCCTTCATACTTTAATAAGTGTTTTAAAACCTGGCATCATTTGACCCCGTCCCAATACCGCAAACAGCTCCAGCTGTGCGAAAGAGCCTTGCACAAGGATTACAGCCAAACGGAGGCCCTTGCTCTCTTAAAGCCTTATCTGAACGCCTTTCAGTCAAAGCAGCGGAGCAAGGTGCAAAACCACGCATCCCACCACATGTTTCTCCCGGTGCGGACAGGGGCTTCTTCCTTCGGAGACTTCCAGAGTAATTTTTCACTGCGCATCTTTGTCGATTCTGTCGGCGATTTGGCGCGCCTCGGTTACTGCTGGGAAAAGCTCCGGCCGCTGGCCCCGCAGGCATTGGGGATATCTGCCGGTGCGCTGCAGGCGGTTCCGTGCGGAGAAGCACTGTTATCCGATCTTTTACCTGCGCAAATCCAGCCGGAGATCTGGCAGACACCGCCGGATCTGCGCAATACTCCCGCTGCCACTATCTCAGAAGCGTTTGCATCGATTCTGGAGGATCCCGACCCTTCCATCCGGCTCTTCGGTGAGTCCTGCGCCCTTTTTACCAATGATGGCCTTCCCAGCCCCTATTATACCATCTATTCGTTATTCGCAGGGCTTCGCGGGAGCATCTGTGAAAGGCGGGAGCAATATCTTTTGGTGTCCCATGCTCCCTATCTTTTCATATTGCTCTATCAGACAGATGCTGCCTTTGCCCTCAGCACCCACCTGCATTTTCATAATTTCCAAGGGGATGTTCAAGTGATCGAGCAGCGCTTTGGCAAGGAACACAGCCCCGCAGCAATGCTGGAGGCTCTAGGCAGCCCACAGGAAATAACAAAACCCCTGAAGGAGCACATTTGGCGCGCTGCTTCAGGGGAAACCCAGTTTTTTCAGTTGAAATGCCAGCTTGATCCCAGGCTGGACCTGGACATTCCGCCCAATACGTTTGTTTTGCTTAGTTTTAAAGAAGGGTAAGCACAAGGCCGGTCATAACCGTTTTCATGCTCCCACCTCCGTCTCGATCAGGCGTTCAATGATATCTTCATAAGAAAGCCCGATATGTTTCAGCATATTGGGATACCGGCTGTGATTTGTAAATCCGGGAATGGTGTTGACTTCATTAAAAATAATTTCTCCGTCCGGCGTGAGAAAGAGGTCAACTCTGGCGGAAGATCCTTCTGCCGCCGGTTTTACGAATAGAGGGTATCCCTCCTTTTGCGCCCATTTTCCTTCTCTGGTAATGCCGATCAGTATCGGTTCATGCTGCTAATCACGCTGAAAGCGGATTGCATAGAAATTTCATGTTTCGATGAGCGACCTCCGAACAATACTGCAATTTTCTTTTTGTTATTCATTTTGTCTTCTCTCCTTCTTCTGCCTGTTTGGCAGGCAGCACACTTTCAGGCTTTGATAGCAAAGGGTTTTCTGTTTTTTTCGTATTGGCAGTGTCCACGGAAAAACTTCCGTCAACCGTTTTCTCCCCATGGGTTGTTCCTTCTTTCTCACACACTTTTTTTCTACAAGTAAATTGTAACAGAGGTCAGCTTGCTTTGTTTTAAGGCAAGCTTATGGATCTCTTATGGGATTGTGATGAAAGTATTAAGATTGTATGTATGAAGTTTTTCAAGATCAGGTTCACAAACCCTGGGCTTTGTTAAAAAACGTAGCATTTTAATAAAATTTTCCCGATCTGAGTCAAGACGCCTAGAATATGGAGTTTTACGGATCATTCTCTTTCCAACAAACTTAGCAGAATGTGTACAAAAAAGGAGCATATTACATTCATCACTCATTTGATGATGTGACATGCCCCTTTTTCAAATTTCTTTGTTAAAACAGTTTCCAGAGCGATTCCAATTCGTTCATCGCATCCGCGGATTTTGATAAATCATCGGGCGCTGCTGCCGTATAGGTCTTGGAAAAAGCGATTTCCCAACCCAGATAATTGCAGATACAGTCAAACTGCTTGGGAATGATCTCATACTGGGCGTCGCCCTGCTCAGCTTCTCCGATCACGATTACACCGATTTTTTTCTTTAAATCGTGCAGCGTTTGAGACTGGCAGTAAAATTTGTCGATAATTGTTTTCAGCTGTGCCGTTACGCCCCACCAGTAAACCGGTGTAGCAAAAACGATGATATCCGCCGCCGCTACCGCATCTACAATCTGATTGGTATCATCATCGAATGTGCAGTGGCTACTGCTTCCACAGCATTCACAGGCAATGCACGGTCCCACAGATACTTCCGCAGCTTTCACTTCCTCAATTTCCATCCCCTGGATATGCTCCAGCCCCTTCGTCAAAGCCTCCAGTGCTGCGCAAGTATTTCCTTGTCTTGGACTTCCATTTAACAATAACGCTTTCATTAGCTACCTCCCTCAACAATTAAACTTTTATCAACTATTATTGATTCATTATAATACAAATGCGGCGAAAAAAACAGTGCCCCGGCAGCTGTTTCGAAACTGTTCCTGGTTCCAGGATCCGTGATCTGGCCCATTTCTGATGGAATCTACGCATTTTCTTTGATCCTGAGTTGTCCCGGCGGCGGCCCCGAGGACCAGCCGCCAGAGCATACCGCAGCGGCCCCTCCCAACAACCCAGGCCGCCCACTTAAAAGGAGAATGCTTCTGCGCAGGCTATCTCCGCAGGAACCCCGCAAACGCGGGGTTCTGAGGAC